>MHFC01000001.1:0-2870 GCA_001804025.1 Omnitrophica bacterium GWA2_52_8
CGCCAGGATCTCATTAACGCGGTCATTCAGAAATTGATCATATGACTTGCCTACTGGGATAAGCTCGTTTTCGTCGTTCAGGTTATGCTCCTGATGAATCGCTGTTGCATGCCGGGCATGCCCTTGCTCAATGCTCGCACCCACAATCCCCATACAATTCGAACATCCCGTTGTCCCGAAAATTGTGTTATCAGTAACCTCGGGCACCACAACAACTCTTGGCGAAAGCATAAACTCATGCCATGGCCCGCTCATTTCGGCAATATGAACAACCTCTTCGGTCGCAGAGTTTTCCGGCCGGCCATCTTCTATGCGCTGAAAAGCCGCCATAAATATTTCCATGGCCCGCTCCAGTCTCTGTTGCAGACTTTGGCCGCGAGCCCTTTGACCGAAAGCGGTACGAGCCTCGGAGCGGCCGGAATCATCGCGGGCCGGGACAACAGGTTGCGGCACCGTGAGATCGTCTTGGTTCACCCGGTTTTCGGAGCGAGTGAAATAGCTTTCGATAATTTCGCGTGCGCCGGGAACATCGACAACAAAACTATAAGCATAATCCATCAATTTTTTACTGAGGGACACCTGCCGGTAACTTACTTCGCTCCCTCGGGAATAGAAATCAAGCCCCATGTATCCGGGGTCCGCCAGGTTTTGTTCTAAGAGACCGCCTGCAAAAAATAAATCTGCCGGTTGCAACGCGGCCTCTTTTTTGACATGTTGAACATAGAATTTAACATCGTCCGGCAGATAGCCTGAAAGAAAACCAAGCCAATGGTGAGTCCTGTCGGGGTCGGCAGAGGCCCTTTCATGAAACCGTTCGTAGAGAGTTCTTACGATCTCCCAGGAGCGGAGCGAATCACTGGAAAATACAGTGCGCAATTCCTCAAGGAGCGGCGCGTCGGATTGCGGATCGAGAATTTTGAGTTCTTCCAAAAAGGGCAAGGAATGCAAAAAAACGTTGCCCAACAGGTGCGGTTCATAAATAACGGGCCCGGGAGCGACATCGAGAGGAATGCGAATTTTCGCGTAAAGCTCTTCGGGAAGCTTCGTCAACATCCCGAGAAGATCCGTAATTGGAACTTCAGAGCCTATATCGATATATGCGGGTTTGATGCCGACCATGAAAGCAAAGACCCCGGGATAAAGCAGCACCCTCATGTCTTTTTCATCCAGATGTTTGCTGAATTCCGCGATCAGTTTTGCCTGATAAACCATTCTTTCGATGAGCCAATCCGGAACGCCCGTCCCTTCTGGTTTTTCGCCGGAAATTTCCGCGCGCATGCGGAAACGGTCCGGAATCGGCTGCAATCCGAGAATCGCCGCGACACGCTCATATTCTCCGGCAAACAGTGATTCGACTATTTTTGAAGCCCCGAATGTCTCCCGTATTGTGGGGGCCTGTTGTGCCATCGGAACACTGCCGGGCTGCAGTTGCGGCGACTGTATTCCGGGGCTGCTTGCCGGAGGCAAAATTAAATCCGCGATTGGCTCCATAAATTTTCCACGGCCTCCGGCCGGCATATCCCCGGATGTTCTTCCTTCTATTTTCCGGGCACGCCGTCTCAACTGCCGTTCAAGCTCTTCTTTCCGCTTGCCCCTTTTTGCCGACCGCGCCTCGGAACGCCGCGCCGCCGCAATCGCTTGATTCAGAAGTTTGAGGGCCGCCGGCAGGCCGTTATTGCCGGCCTGCAGAATCGTGGACGGCCGCCACAATCCGGCTTGAATATTAAAAGCATTTTGGCTGGTTTCGCGGGTATAGCGTTCACGGCGGTCCCATTTAAACTCGATCATTTCAATCGACCGGATGTCCGGAAATTCCCGAAACAGTTTTTCCGCCAATTCAATCCGAAGCATTTTATGAAAATCCAGGCGGGCGGCTTTTGCCTGAGATTTGTCTTCAACATCTATTTGCGTCATGTAAAGTGTGACATTTTTTGCGGCCGGGGCAATCCCTTCAAAAGACCGGATCGTTCCGGCAAATTTCCGGAAAAGGGATTCCAGGGTATGGGAGGCGCCGAATTCGGCAAGGGCATGCAGCCGTTCGTCCTCTCCCAGAATGGCAATATCCGCAAGCCCGCGAAAAGCCGACCTCTTTAATTTAAACCCCTGACCGCCCCCGAAGGCTTGGTAAGCGTACAATTCCCGGTCTCCCTGAGCACTCCTGGACGTATTCCCCACTCCGAGATAATAAAAATTCTCTTCCCGTGAGGGGATAAAAGACCGCATCAGTTCGCGGCCCAAAAGCTCGCGCAGCATGCCCGGCGCGGAATTGTAAATATATTCAGCATCCAGGTTTTTATTTTCCGAGTGAAAAAGCGTCGGCGGGATGGACCCCAAAAGAACCGGATTTTCATCCGCCGGCGTCCTCTTCAAATACGGCGGCTGAGGCCCCAACGGCAGGATGATTTCAGGCCCCAGAGTTTTGGCCGGTGATTTCGAGTCGCGCAGGACGTAGCGAAAGGCATCCAGAACAGCATCATAATCAAAAGAAAAATGGAGCCGCGGATAAGCCTTCTTGTTCCCGCCCGGATAAGTTAGCCTGATTTGGCCGCGCAACGTTCCCGTCTCCGGTTCCCTTTTCATTCCGTCCAACACGTTGCGGTATTGTTCCGCCATTTCCGGCGCCGCAGTAAGATATAAAGTCTCGTCTTTCCCTTTGACCCATCGGCTGCCCCCATCTTGTACACTCGTCAGGCCGGCAGGTGTCCGGTTTTCCGAGCGGCCGGCAGGCGGGGAAAAGCCGGGATTTATCATCCTCCGGAAAACACCGTCTTTGGGAAGGTGATCCCAGAAAATGAGTTTACCCGTTTCAAAATCTTCTGCAGAGCGGTAAAGGACCCCCGGAATTTCCTGACCGCGATACTTTTCCACCG
>MHFC01000001.1:2879-17879 GCA_001804025.1 Omnitrophica bacterium GWA2_52_8
ATTGAGGCTCACGAATAAGGGCCGTCCAGGTTAAGCGGAGCCCCCGCCCTCCGGCAAGAAGCTCTGCCTCCCAGCGGCGAACGTGCTGCGGATCGGCTATGCCTCGCAAAATAACAAAGCGGTTTGGACGGTCAGAATCTATATCCGCGCGCACAAAAAACTTTTCCTGCGTCTGCCGGGTCTTTGTCCACTCACGCATCAGGTGCGTCCGCAAATTAGCAAATCCTTTTCCCATTCCGTCAAAGTAACGGACCGAGCCTTCTTCTATCGGGCGGTCATCGACGAAGAGAAACCCTGTGTGATCGGGATGAGGAACCAAAGCAATAGGACGCAGAGGGACCGGCCGGTCTTGTCCCGCCGCCGCTAAAGCCTGAACTCCTGCCGGCACAGGCTGCCATCCGCTATCCCTTTTTTCATTAACATAAATTCCCGCGTCCGGATCATAGGCCAAGGGCAGCGATCTTGTTTCATACGTTGCGCTTCCTATGCGCCTAGCCAGAATTTCAAGCTGCCCAAGCCGCAGGCCGCCGGCCTCCGCTTCCTCACCTTCAACATCGCGGATTTCAATCTTGATGAAACGGAACCGGTCTTCGTCAAGGTCCGGTATTTTTACGTTGCGAGTCTTCGGATTGAGCATTTCATCATAATGAGTGATCACCATGTTATGGCCCGGCACGTCGCCAAACTCATGCTGCTTTCCTACAAAATGAGCAGACCATTGCGGCGACCGCGATCTATGCGGATTCATCCATTGCAATTTAACATCTTGCGGCCCGGCAATAGTTTTTGAAAAAGCATGCCAACGGAATTCCCCCGTCCAGAATTGAGGCATGAGAACCCGCGGATTTTTCAGCTGCGCAAAAAATGAACTCGTCTGCAGGATGCCAACCTGAACCCCGGTTTCCCCGGTTTGATAAATCGCTAATTGAATTCTGTTCGGATCCGCCGCGCTGGGATCCGGGTTTAAGCCTTCGATTCTTTGCTGCCATTGAAAGTCCCCGTAACGGACCGTTAAAACGCCGTATTGATCAATCTCCGCCTGCCAGGGCCCTGCAGTTTGTTCCAGGTGAAGTGTTCTTGGCCGATAGGGCTCATAACCAGCCCTTGGAGAAGACGGCTTGCTGTTCGCTTCAACGGCGGCCGGAAGAGTTTGCCATTGATGTAAATTAAATGGAATCACCGCCGCTCCGGCGAGCCGCGTCCGCGGAAACTGAAGCCGCATAAACACATCCCCTCCATTTCTATCTTGTATGTCGACCGCCCATTGCTCCTCGCCGAATCCGCGATCCAGGATGGGGAGGCGGACCCGCCCCGGCGTAAGCACTGCGACACGGTGACGAGGATGCCCGCTGGATTGGTTTGACCGGAGTGCCGCGCCGAAATCGTCCGCGAATGACCGGAGGCGCCCCTCGATGGCCGCATTATAATCGGGGTCAAAAAGTGAGACCGTTTGATTCCCGCCCAACACAAGCTGAACACGCATCGGATGCCCCGGAGCCGGACGCACCGCAATAGCCTGCGCAAACTTATCCCTGGACGCTGCGAAAACCTTTGAGAGATCCAGCGTGCGTTCCAAAACCAGCGTAACGTTTCCCTCAGTATCGATATGCGCGGCAAGAAAGACAAGTTTCTCTCCGTTTGAGCGGATCAATATCCTTCCGCGGTTTGGATCGATGGCCACATGAAATGGTTTTTTGCTCAAGGAATAGTCCTGGTACTCGGGAAAATAATCTTCAATTTTGACATTCACTTTCATTTTATAGAAATGACCGGCGCTCGTCATTCCGGCCCACTCAAAAGCTTTAAGGCGATACTCCTTATACTCTTCTTCGTCAATAACCCAGATCCAGCCGCGACTGGCTTGGCCCTTCTGCGTGAAAGAAGGCGGGTCCGCCGCAATATGGATCGGTTCCACCAGGAAATCCCGCAAGTTTTTGGCCCCGACAACACTTCCCTGCCAATCCTTGACATAGGGATCAAACAGAATTGCATGCGTCTTCCCGAAGATATTCATGCCCAAAGCCAGGATTTTTTCCGCCAAAGGGTCAAAAACCAGTCCTTTTGCCTCCGCCCCAAATTCTTCGGTGTCGTTAATTTTCGATGCAAATGCGCTGCCGTCACTATTGTAGACAAATTTCCCATTGCCCCTATCTTCGAACGCAAGCCTCAGATCGTGGAAGCTTCCGCTTGCCGTTAAAACAGCATAACGTGTCACTGTTTTGGGGGCGGCGGCAGCGGGCGCGCCGGCGACTTTTCGGGGAGGAATTCTTGCAAGAAAACCACGGGGGCCAATCGCCCCGCCATACGCAACCGCCTCGACAGCGGGGGACCTTTCAGGACTAAAGACATAAAATGACTGGCCGGCATCCCGGATCGCCAGAAACCGGCCTTCCGGATCTCCCCATTCGAATTGATAAAATTCATGGCCGTATCGCGTTTCATAACTGAGCTTAGCCAGGCGATGCTCCCCCTTGAGGACTTCGACGCCGGCTCTTGTCTCCATAAATGTACGCAGCTCCGAACGCGGTTTGGGGATGTTGCTGTTCCTCATCGCTTCAAAATCCCCATCCAGGCGGGCAAGGGTGAGAGCTTCAACGGCCTTGCGGAATAACCAGTCTCGATGCGCTTGATTTTGTATTTCCTGCTCCTGCCGCCGGCGTTCCAGCATCTCCTTTTCTTCTTTCAGAACCTCTTGCATCCCTTCTTTTAAAACCGGTCCGATCTCCCGCAAAAGACCCGACAGATATTCCGCGCGCTCATTATATAAAAACGCCAGAACCTCCGACTGATCTGCTTCCGGCAAAGCCGCGAACTTTTCAATCTCCGCTGCCTTTCGCCGTACATCCTCAATGCCTTCCCGAGTTCGACGGATCTGCCCGGCTAACCGATCGAAGTCTTTTCGCAGCCGCCCGAGTAACAATTCATCCCGAACCTGCCGTATCTGATGTTCTATGCCGGATTGCACGCGGCCAAGCTCTATTAGCCGCTGCTCGCGGCGGCCGAGCACGCTACCGCCCAGCCGGGACCAGTACCAAAGCAGACCTTTTGCATTAAGTTCGTGAGCATCAAAAACCGCATGGGCCGCATCGCCTAAGGTCACGGGCAGTGGCGCTTGTTCCGGAGCCATTGGGCCTGCCGCAACCCGGGAAAATGATTCCGATTGCCTCCGAATATGATCCGCCTGATCCCCAAACAGTCCCAACAAGGCCTTTGAGAGATATTCGGGATCCTGAGTCTGCGCTTCGGTAATGCTTGTCTTGATCCCTCGGGATCGAACCTCCCTATAAGCTTCCCGAAAACTGTGGATCCAACCGCGGGAAGCCGCTTCAGGATTTCGAATAAACCGCTCCATAGCGTTCTCGCCTGGGACAGATGTTAAACTGACAAAAAATATCAGGGCCTCGCGTGCTTCCCGGACAATTCCAAACCGTGCTAATTTTTCAATCAACGCGCTTTCAAAGCTCCCTTGCGTTGAAACAAAATGAGCGGTTAACTGCAAAAATTTTCTCCGCGAAAGACCCGGATCTGCAGAGGGCTCCTGAGGATCCCGGTTATCTTCGCTCTGCCGGACTTCGGATTGCTCTCCGGATTTTGGCTGAAGCAGCCGCCCGCCTGCCTTTACGTTATCTTTGTCCTCCCGCGTTTCCGAGCGGCGCCCGTCTGAAATTTCATAGAGCTTTGTCAGCAAGGGACGGAACGTCGGATCTGCGAAAAGATCGATTCTGTCCAAATAGGGCTCTTCTTGCCGCGCAATCCTGGCAAGCTTCGAACAAAAGTCATCACTCTTCGCATGCTTCACGATTTCATCCCAAATTTCATCGGCCGGAACATCATCGCCGAAATAGCCGCGCAGAAAAGGTTCCGCGAACCCCCTCCCATCCTCGACCCTTATATTTTTCACGCTTGTTCTCAAGGCCATGCGAAGCAAAAGCGGAGACAAATCCAAAAACCGGTATACCGCTTCTGATTTCCGCCGGGCTTCAGGTAAGCCGCGCAGACCTCTTCTTTTCTGAACGGTTTCAAGATCTGCCACAATAATATCCGGCAAAACGGCAGCCGGGGGCCCGGTCAGCCTGAGATTATCACCTATATGTTGATGAAACCGGCCGCTATCATTAAGGCTTCTGATCATCTTTCCTTTCTTTTTAAATAAATCCCCTGCATTTTCTACGGGGGTTTTCTCTCCGGTCTCAAGATTAACCACCCGATAAATGACTCTCAAAATCGTTTCCGTCTCACCTAAATCAATGTCCGTATCATCATAATCGTCACCCTCTGGACTTCCCACGTTCCGGTTAATATGATCCAGATGTCTTAATACTTTTATTTCAGGGCCTTCCTGCCCGATAATAAGGAATCCGCTTTTTGCCCCATTAAATTTTTTCCGCAGAAATGTTCCGCTGCCCTCCAGGGTATCGCTATAAACAGACAGCGCTTCGTCATCAAGCAAATCCCGCATCTCCTTTCCTTCACGGCGTTTTCTTTTATGCAGCACCGCGCCATAGGCTGAACCCGTATCGATGTATTTGCCGATAATTTCTCCGGGATTAGCCGGATCTGGAACAAAAATCCAATGAGGCTGCCCATAGGCAAGAAGTTTTCCGCTGAGGCTCCGCGGCCTAACCCCTTTTAATTTCAATACACGAAGAACGCGCCCCTTCGTTTCGATGGGCTGAGACAAATTCAGATAAACCGTCCGTCCGATAGACTCTGACTTCCTTTCCCGGAAATCAATCCATACTTTTCCGCGGGATGACTCCATTATATGCGTCAGCCCCGGTTCATCTTCCAATGCTCCAAGCCATAGAATTCTGTAAAGAAAGATCCAATCTCCTGATTGTTTCAATCCTTCAAAAACTGCCCTCTTGATTTCGAACTCGATTTCTTCCCCCATTCGGACCTTGACATTGTCTGCGTCTTCCGTCCTGACAATCTCCGGCAACTCCGAACTTTTAACCACTTCTAAAGACTCCGCTGCGTCCTCCGTCCGCGCTTCGGAGCGATTGTTTTGTATTCGCAATTCTGACCCTTTAATCTGGAAGTAATACCCGTCCTCACCGGAAAAACGAATGCTCATGAAGAGCGGGGGCGCAACTTTTTTCTTCTTCATAAACCGTACCATTTCCTCCGCCTCCGCCTGAGAACGATTGTGGTTCTCGGCCATACTCACTATCGTCATCCGTTTGTCATCTGCGGCACGCATGTGACTTATGCCGTAAACGGGAATCCACTGTGCCATAAAAGCCTCTATTTCGTTCCATGATCTTAAATAAACATTGCTTGGCAGTTGATTTTCCCTGGCTTCCGAACGATTTAACGGAGAATAAGACTGCATCCATTGAGATGATGCAAACCTGGCCGTCAGACGGGGATCTCCGCGTAATTCGCGCTCGATGATTTTGCGCATGGCCGCCGCATCAACGTTTTCGGGCCTCCGCATTTCGGCCCGGCGGGGTGCTTTCGCCCGCTTTTGTTTTTTTCTGGCGGCCTCAATTTTGCTGCGCAGCCGGCCGCGCGCCGCATCAACGTCACGGACAAAAGACCGCCGTCTTTGCTGCGCCGCCGCATCGGTTGTTCCAGTCTCCTCCCGCATTAACGCCGCTTTTATTCCGATCAATTGCCGCTGCAGCGCAAAGAGCGCTTTCAACCCTTCTGTTTCATCGGTTTTTTTTATGATTGCCTGCATGCGTTCGGCGTCGATACGCAATTCGGAACGGACGGCGCTTCGTTTGATAATGCCTTGTGCGAGAATCGGCATTGCGGAAGCAGCTTTTCTCGAGTCGTTCTCGTGAATGGCAAAGCGGACGGTCATGGGGGTCGAGGAAAGAAGCCGGATACCAAGGGTGTCGCCTGAAAAGTCCGTCCGTTCCTGGGGCGTAAAAAGCTCGTCCAATCGGCCGGCATAGTTTTGAATATACTCCTTCAGGTATTCGATCAACCATTCCACCGTCAGCTCCTGCCCGTTCACCGGCTCTCTAATTGACCGGACGCGTACCCGTATTTCATGATCCGATAACGTCATCGTAAATTCTACGATTTCTGATTCATCGTCCGTTTCATCCCTCATCCATGATTCCGATTCCCTCACTTCAGCCCGGCCATTCTGCCCGCGGACCGCTGCCGGCGGCGCGGCGCTTACAGTTTTTCCCTGATCTTCATCCCGCGCTCCCCGCCTGAAATATCCGCTCATAAATTGGGAGCTGCGGAATTGTTCAAGCAGCCGGGGCGCCAAGGCGCCTTCGGCATGGATTTCGCGTTCGATGGTCTTGCGCATGCCGGAGCGGGCATGCGCAAAGAGCTGCGGGTCGAGCCGCATCAAAGCGGCCGGCTGCATGCGGCGGAAGGCCGCGATCGTAGAGGTCTTTACCGCCGCCGGACCTAAAAGCGCGCGTGTGTAAATTTTGTTTTCATGCCGCCCGGCGTCCGTGACATTGGGCATGATTTCCACATAAGATATTTTTTTGGCGAGAAGTTCCCGCTTTAAACCTTCCGTATGAAAACCTCCGGCAATCAAAACAGCCGCTTTTGTTTTGCTGCGTTCAAGCTGCGCTGCGGTGTTTTCCAGCATGTGCTTTTCGCGATGAATCGCACCGGAATAGAAAGACAGCGCAGTTTTATAAATCGGGTTGCGGGGCGTGAGCCGTGCGTCGTGAGTCGTGCCGCCATCCTCGCGAATGAGCGGGATAACAGCCGGCAAATCTTGTGCGGCGCCGGAATTTGTGCCGTTAAGCTTCCGGACTCTCTCAAGCATTCGTTCGGGACTGATTTCTTTCGCGCGGGTCTGGATCTCTTCGTATTCTTTTCGTGTCAATTCGAGGTTAAAAAGTTTTTTAAGCAGGCGGAAATCCCGGCTCCAGGCCGTCATTTGTTTCGCCGCATCCGTTAGCGCCAGCGCGTCCATGATCTCTCCGGCCAAAGTTTCCGCTTCGCCGAAAAGACCGGCCGCGTGCAGTTCTTCGATCAAAATCCGGTGCTGAATTTGCATTTTTAAATGCGGATACGCATCGAAAGAAAAGGATTGAGGCAGGCGGTCAAACAGGCGCTCAAACAAATGCCGCGTCGCATAGGGCCGTGCACCGGCAGGACCGCGCATTAAACTGTCTGGACTTTCGCCCAAGACGCCCGCGACTTGCCTCCGTAAATCCGGTGAAATTTTCAGGGTCTCGAGTTTGGCGTCAAAGGCCCTGGCTTCTTCCGCGCTTTGCTTCGGATCCATTTTTCCCTCAAGGGCGGCGAGCCGGTAATAACGCACGAGCGCAGGCCGCGCGTCCTGGTTCCAGACGCTTTCGAGGTCCAGTTTCAGGGTTTCAAGCGCAGTTTTCTTAAGCGTCGCAAACCAGGCTTCAAGCGGAACATGCCCCGCCTCAAAGGATTCCTGCTGTTCGATGAGGTTTTTCAATGCGCGCGGCAGCACACCCTCCGCAGCTCTTTGCCACACTGGATGCAGCTTTGCCGTGACCGCCGCAGACTCTTCTTTTCTCAAATAGCTCTCGCGGTAATCCTGCCAGTTTTTTTTGTAGGAATCGAAATCCTCGATGCCATGCCCCCGGACCGCTTTCGCTGTTTGAGCAAGATACGCTTCCGCACCGGAAAGCTCGCCCCTGCGCAGCAAACTGTCCACAATGCGGCCGTTTAATTCCGGCCGGCCGGGATAAATTTTAAAAAGTCCGGCCTCTAGTGCGCCGCTTGCGCCTTCGGTGAGGACAACCGATATCCGGTATTTTTTTTCGAGATATTGCAGAATTTTTTGAATGTTTTTCTGGGCTTCTTCGCTGGCATGAATTTCGGGGATATGAATGACGGTATGCTCGGAACCCGGAACAAGTACCGTTTCCCGGATGCCGCCAAGTTCAAACGGAAGCGACCAATCCGCCGCAAGGAGCGCCGGCAATTGGCGAATTTCTTCCGCATAGGCAGGCTGATAGACATTGGTGAGTAGATAGACAAGAACCAACAGGCAAGCCGTGACCCTGCGCGATTTTTTGAATCCAGACATGGGGAGAATGGACGCAATACCTTTCCGTAAAATGACTTGTAAAAAATTCGCCTTAAGCTTACCATTTTTTTAAACAATTTCAATAATTGGGAAAAGCCTTTAAAAAGGAGGCCTCCCTTTTGCTTCATGAGGCCACCGAATGTTAGCGAGTGCTATTTTCTGCAAATTATTTTTTTTAAGAAATTTTGCTAATTTCAGGCCCTTGGGTATAATTCCGTGCATGAACTCTTCTTTCTGCGTTCGATCAACTCTGGCAGTCCTGGTCCTTCTGTCCGGACTTCCGTCCGTTTCCGCCGAACTGCAGGATCCGGTGCCGCTTACCCAGTTCGCGATCCCCGAATCGCTGGGAAAAATCGAGGAGCGGCACATCGGCACCCGCGACCGCTGGATCATTCAAATTCAGGACATCCATGCCCATGCAACGGCCCAGGAAAACATTGCCGCCATTTTGGACCATTTAAATGCGGTTTATGGAATTCAGAAAATCGCCCTTGAGGGCAATTGGGGGAAAACAAGTTACGCCGAAGTCTGGGAGATACAGAATTCCGCGAAAAAACAGCTCTTACTGCGCACCCTGATGGAAAACGCCATTATCTCGGGTGCCGGCTATGCCGCGTCTTTTTCACGAACGCCGTTAGTCCTCACCGGCATCGAAGACCCCGCGCTTTACGAGGAAAACCGCCGGGCTTTTTTAAAACACCTTGCCGGTTTTGATGCAGCGCACCAAACCATTGCGGCCGAAGACACCCGGATCGAAAACCAAAAAGCTTCGCTTTACTCTCCGGAATTACTGGTTTTTGACAAAGCTTACCGCAAATTCCGCGAAGGAGAAAAAGCGGAACAATTTTTACCGGCGCTGCTTGAAATGGCCGCTTCGCAGCAAATCAATATTCAGGACCTGGGTCAAATTGTCCTGCTGCGGGAGATTATTCAAACCGCTTCGGCCGTCAAAAAAACAAAGCTCGAAGCGGAAGCCGGACGCCTCATGCCGGAATATCAGCGGGAGGGCCTGCATTTCGAGGAGCTGTTGAAAAGCGGAAAAATCCAGGCCGAAAAACTTGCCTATTATCCCGAAACCGCCCGGTATCTTCAGCTTATGCAGCTTCAGGACAAACTCTCGCACCATGACCTTTTCGCGCAAATCGAAGCCGCCGTGAAGCGGGTCAAAACAACTCTTATGACCGCTGAAGATGAAAAGCTCCTCGATGCCCGTGCGGAACGATTTTATATTGCCCGCCAAATTCTGAATTTAAAAGCTACGCCTGACGACCTGAAAAAATATGCGGTCGTGCAAGATTTGACGGACGAAGAGCTGCGCGCCGCCGGGTTGGCGGAAGCCTTTATGATCTCAATGGGGTTTTACGCGCTCGCCAAACAGCGCGACGAGGAGTTTTTCAGAAAAATCGAGTCCGATCCGGAACTCGCGGGAAATTTCGCGCTTGTGGCCGGCGGTTTTCATACCGGAGACATGATCAAACGCTACCGGCAGGCGGGATATTCCTATCTGGTCATCACGCCGGATCTGGGAGGCCTGCCGCCGGATGAGGCCTTATACACCAGGCGTTTAAACGACGCCCTGGCAGTTGCCGAAACCTTGTCATCCGACCAAAACCGGACAATCCGCGCACCCGCTTATATCCCGGAAGGTTTTTCGGTTTTGCTCGAAACAAACGACGCGCGCAAAGCCGCGGCCGCCGTTGATACCGCACTGCTACAGGCCGGAACGCGCGATGCAGCACTTAAAGCTGCAGCCACGAGCGCAGAGGCTTTTACCGACGACGCACAATTCGACGATGCCGCCCGCGTCGAACTTCTTAAAGGCTGGCTGTCGCTTGCCTTTGCCGGAACGGAGACAATCGCCATTGCAGGACTGCAGGACAATCTCCTCCGCAATGACAGACTTTTTTCATCGATGGCCGCTAACTCCAGAAATCATTTTGTGGTCATCGTGCCGTCCTCCGGCGGAATCGATGAAAGACTGCTGGGAACGCCGAGAAATGTCCACAAGCTTGCCGCTGAGTCCCTGCGTGCGGCCTTGACGATGCAACAGGCGCGGGGGCTGCTGGAACGCTTTGTCAAAGAAAGGCTTGCTGCCGCCGTTGATCCGGACATGCCGCCCGGAGGCTTTCTTGTTTTTCAGCCTTCCGACTGGACGCTTTTGATCATACGTCCCGTTTTGGAAGGATATCTGCAGTGGTCCGACAATCCCGAAATCCAGGCCCGTTTTTTCAGTATCGTTGACCGTCTCATGACCTCGGTTGAAAGTTTGCGCCAATCCCTCGAATCCGCCTAAGTAACAGTGCATAAGTCTTTTAATGTTTTGTTAGACATCCCCGGCTGGTTTTTCCATTAAACCAGCACGGGGAAGTACGAGGGCCAATGAAGCCCTCGTCATCCCCGAATGCTTGTGTCGGGGATCCAGGAAATTGTGACTGCCCGCCTCAGCCTGAGGCTGATCCGCCTTTGGCGGAAAAGGCATGGGGAATGACAGCTCACAAATATCAAAAGACTTTTGAACGATTACTTAGTCCGGTTTTCTCATCGATTAGGTGAATCGATAAGAAAACCGCTTTGGACGCATGGGGTTGCATCCAAAGTTTTGCGCCCGCGTTTTAACAGGGCGCAAAAGACAACCCCTGTGGTACAAATGAAAAAACCCATTTGCACCACAGCCTCCGCGAGGGCATTTTTCATTGGTGATGAGAAATGCGGGTTAGCGCATCGTCAGCTTTAATCTTGGGGAAACGCGATATTAGCCGCTCACAAAACAATCCTTGTGCAGCCGGCGGTTCATCAGAAAACGGTTGCAATCCCCGCGTAATTTGCTAGCTTAAATACATGCTCAAGCGTTTCGTTTCCGCAGGCCTTGTTTTTAGCCATCTGCTATCCCCTTTCACATCGTCTGTTTTTGCACAAACAGCGGAAAACGCCGGAACCCCTTTGGCAGAGAAATCACTTTCCGGCGCCGAGCCCTATACGCGCTTTCAAAACATCGACTTTTTAACCTTCGACGAAATCCTGACTCTCCCGGAGAAGCCCAGCCCTTCGGGCACTCTGGGGGACAAACTCAAGAAATTATGGACCGCCCCCATTATCAGCAACGAAGCTTATTATGACGGCGCGCGCGCCATTAAACCGGTCGTTCCCCTTCTCGGCCCGATTTTACGGGTAGCCAGCTGGAACATTGAGAAATCGATGAACATCGGCCGTGCGATCGAACTCCTTACTTCGAAAGAAGCTTTTGAAAAAATGGTCCGTACGGAGGAAATCAAGCCGGACTCCGAGGAATATAAAGAAATCCTGCGCCAGCGCGGCCGCCTCGTTCAAGCCGATGTCCTGATCCTTCAGGAAATGGAAATCGGTCTCAAGCGTTCAAACTATCTGGATGCGGCAAGAGAAATCGCGAAGTCCCTGAACATGAATTACGTTTATGCTCCCCAATTCCTGGAAATCGATCCGGTCTTGCTCGGACTCGAACCTATTGCTCTCGAAGAAGGCGGGGACGACAAAGAAGCCATGGACTATTACCGGGCAGATCACGAAAAATATAAGGGCCTTTTCGGTTCCGCCGTTCTGTCGCGGTATCCTATAAAATCGGCCGTCATTTTTCCCCTAAAGCATCAGGCTTATGACTGGTATGAAGGGGAAAAGAAAAAAATCGGATTTCTGGAGAAATCACGCCGGCTCGGGTCTAAAACCATCTTTAATAATGAAATGACCCGGGAACTCAAAGTAGGAGGCCGCGGTTTTTTCCGCGTCGACCTGGACGTCCCGGAACTGCCTGAGGGTACGTTGACAGTCATTAACGTACATCTGGAAATCAAATGCCAGCCGGAGGGGCGCGCGCGGCAAATGCACGAGCTTCTTTCATACATCCGGGACATAAAAAACCCTCTCATTATGATGGGAGATTTCAACGCCGCCCCCACAGACATCAGCCCGACCTCGGTTGGCCGGACCGTCAAACGCACGGCTAAAAATCCCACAACATGGCTCGGATTGGCGGTGAATGCCGTCACGCCCCACGGCCTCGTCATCAATACCAGCCGGGGCGTCTCCAACGTGACCAAAAACTTCAACGATCCGTTTGCGGCAGACGTCAAGGTCGTCGCCCCAAATGCTCTTAAGCCGATGTTTTCCTTGATCCGGAACTTTCAATTTAATGACGGTTATACTTTTGATTTCCGCGGAAACGCGGCCCGGTCCATCGGGAAAAAAGACGAGCGGCTGGCCAATTCAAATCAAAGAGGATTCAAAGGTTTTAAAACGACCTTCAGCGTCAAACGCGCGCTGGGAGTCGTTGGAAAATATCGTCTGGACTGGGTCTTCGTAAAAGCCTATACGGCTACCGCTGAAAGCGGAACCTGGCCCTACCGCTTTGCGCCGCACTTCGGGGAAACACTCGAGGAAATGAATACGGGATTAATCGAACCGGTTTCCGATCATCATCCCAATGTGGTCGATCTTCCTTTTGAAGAACCGCGGCTTTAAGTTTGTATCTTGTATTACGTGAAGCAGCTTTCGGCATATGCCGCTGGGACTTCCGGGCGTTTACCGACTCCGCAAATGAATTTAACGCATTTACGTTAAACCCGCAATAAACAACCTGCGTCTATCGGTTTTGGCGTTATGCGCGCCGCGCTTCACTTTTTACCAACAACAGAATTTAATGCAGAACTTTTATGAGGACAAACCCGCCGATCAAAAGCAACGTAAAAACAACGGTGAGAATATTAAAATACTTGTCAATAAAGCCGTGCACTTTTTCGCCGAAGAAATACAGCAGCCCTGCGACCAAAATAAAGCGCCCTCCGCGGCCGATAACGGACGCCATCACAAAACTTAAAAAATTAATTTGCGTAACCCCCGCGGTGATCGTAAAGACCTTATAAGGAATGGGGGTAAACGCCGCTATAAACACGATCCAAAAATCATGCTGGGCATAGAGCTGTCTGACTTTATCAAAAGTCTGCTCTGAAAAAACGTGCCCGTAAAACCACGGGTGGACGATTTCCCAAACCCCGAGCCCGATACCGTATCCGGCAATGCCTCCCAGAACGGAACCTGTAAGACAAATCCAGAAATAGCGCAGCCATTTTTCGCGGTGTGCCAGGACCATGGCAATCAACAAGACATCGGGCGGCACGGGGAAAAAAGAGGACTCCGCAAAAGCAATTAAAAAAAGGGCGCTTTGCGCGTGCGGCGAGCGCGCCTGATTTAGGCTCCAGTCATAAACTTTACGCAAAGGCTTGAACATCAAAAACCTCTCGAATTTTGGCCGGCACATTCCTTTGACGCCCGTCAAGAAAACGGTGTCCGAAGAGGGATTTTGGGCAATGCTCGCTGTTATCGGGTAAGAATTTCCAGAGTCCGTTCCGGATTATCGGTTTTAAGCACCAGACAACCCCGGCCTTGCTCGCGCGTGGCCGTGCAATAGGCGTACGCAATATTAATATCGGCTTCGGCCAGACTTTGACAAATTCGGGTGAGTTCTCCTGCGGCATTTTCAACTTCCAGGACTACAACATCCTGTTCCAGAACATAAAGCTCTTCTTGTTCAAGCATCAAAAGCGCTTTTGTGGGTTGATCGGCAAGGAAACGCACCACCGCATTGTCGACGGTATCATGTATGGCCATCGCCAGGATATTAACACCCGCTTCGGAAATAATGGAGCATGTGCGCGCCAACGCGCCGGGACGGTTAGGAAGAAACACCGAAAGTTGTTTTTGGATGGGCATTTTTTGAGTTGAGGTCTGTAAAATATGATTCTTTGGTTACGGAACCGAGAGTTATTCTAAACCATGGCTATCAGAATATCTAGTACTGTGTCACATTAATTTTTATGAATCGGAACACAGTACTGTACTTGTCTCCTTATAAAAACACTCCTAATTTTTAATGAAACAATGTACTAGCACTATGATCATCGAGGGAAGAACAACCGTATCCAATTTTCTTGCGGGGCAGATTGTCCGCACAACCTTTACCGTCTTTACAGACCGGCTTAAACGGGCATTCTGCTGATAACACCTTGCGCCTGACGGGCCATGGGCTTAGGGACGGCAACACCCAATCCGTTCATCATATTCCCGTGAATGTCTTTTTTGCCTTTCTCGTAAATGACACACTCGATTTCCTGCTCCTGCAGGCGCGCTTGCATCATTTGCGCTTCTTCGCGGGATTCCGTTTCATAAACCTGGATCCACACTTCCCGGGGATGGCGTTTGGCTTTAAACCAGCGGGAGGCGGGTTTTTTGACAGGATCGTCTTCATCAACAGGCCCCTGAACACCGCGCCTTTGCGCGGAGTAAGAGACCGCATACAAAATAATTCCGAACATCAAAAGATAAATGAACAGACTGCTCATGAAGCAACCTTCCTTTTATAGACCGACCTGATAATTCAGACCTCATGCCTGACGCCGTAAGGCGCCTGCAAAGGCTCTTATAAAATATAATTTCTTATAGCATGCTTGTCAAATTCAGAAAGGGGAATTATTCTGCGGATTAAAAAAAACCGCCTGCCAAAGAAAATGGCAGGCGGTTTAATAAAAAATCCCGGCAGCTTGCTACTCTCCCAACGAACTGCTCCGTTAGTACCATCGCCGGTAGAGGGCTTAACTTCCGTATTCGAAATGGGAACGGGTGTGACCCCTCTCCTATTACCACCGAGAAACCGTGACACGAAATCTTCACGAACTTAATCCGTGAAAATCCGTGATAAATAACACAACTGAATAAGTTTTGACAGATTTAATGAAAAAATGTCAAGCCGAACGACCGATTAGTACGGGTCAGCTGAGAACCTTACGGCTCTTACACCTCCCGCCTATCAACCTCGTCGTCTTCGAGGGGTCTTCTAAACCGAAAACCGGTTGGGAAACCTTATCTTGGAGTCGGCTTGGCGCTTAGATGCTTTCAGCGCTTATCCATTCCGAACATAGCTACCCTGCACTGCTCCTGGCGGAACAGCAGGTAGACGAGCGGTTCGTCTCTTTCGGCCC
>MHFC01000001.1:20484-21983 GCA_001804025.1 Omnitrophica bacterium GWA2_52_8
GCAACTCCCCGAGGCTTATCGCAGCTTGCCACGTCCTTCATCGCCTCTAAGCACCAAATCATCCACCAATGGCTCTTAGTAGCTTGACAAAATTTTCTCGAGCTGCCCTATTTTAATAGTTGCAGCAAGTAAATCTGCCAAAACTTATCCAGTTGTCAAAGAACGTTAAACACTAGTCCTTTGCGCTATACCCAATCTTCCGGGATGAATCGGCTCGACTCATTCGGCGCATCGGAGAATGTTCGATTACATTATTAATCCGAAAATAATATGCGGGGTTTATAACACCGCAAAAACGGCGGCTTGTTCACGCCGGTGTATATATGATATGAAGCCAGCTATTTTTTGCCATTCGATTAAACGTGGAGGCGAACGGGATCGAACCGATGACCTCCTGCTTGCAAAGCAGGCGCTCTCCCAGCTGAGCTACGCCCCCCAAACTCGCCATGCGAGAAACCCTGAATTTCTAATTCGGGTTTCCATTTGCTGAGCAAATGGTGGTGGGCCCGAGTGGATTCGAACCACTGACCCCAGCGTTATCAGCACTGTGCTCTAACCAACTGAGCTACGGGCCCGAGCGAGTTACGAAGGACCGCTGACGAGAGACAAATTGAGAAATATATTCTCGTCGCCAAGATCGTCATTCGTCTTCTGGATGCGCTGATAACGGTTATTACGACAGTCACAACGGGCAACGGCCTATCGCGCTTCGTAATTCGCAAATATAAAAAAATGGATGTGCGGGCAACGTCAAATTTTGGTCGCTATGCAAGGATCCAATCTATGTGAAACAGACAGTCCCGGTAGTGTTGATTGAGTTGCCTCGCTCAACGCGGGAAAGCCGTTTCTCCTTAGAAAGGAGGTGATCCAACCTCACCTTCCGGTAAGGTTACCTTGTTACGACTTAGTCCCCCTCACGAATCATACCTTCACAGATACTCTCCTTGCGGTTAAGTAACCTGCTTCGGGTACAACCCACTCGGGTGACTTGACGGGCGGTGTGTACAAGACCCGGGAACGTATTCACCCCGTCGTAGCTGATACGGGGTTACTAACGATTCCAGCTTCATGCAGGCGAATTGCAGCCTGCAATCCGAACTGGGGCCGGTTTTAAGGATTAGCTCCACCTCGCGGTTTGGCGACCCATTGTACCGGCCATTGTAGCACGTGTGTAGCCCCAGGCGTAAGGGCCGTACTGACTTGACGTCGTCCCCACCTTCCTCCGCTTTATCAGCGGCGGTCTCCTTAGAGTTCTTCGCACACCGAAGTGCGCGCTAGCAACTAAGGATAGGGGTTGCGCTCGTTGCGGGACTTAACCCAACATCTCACGACACGAGCTGACGACAGCCATGCAACACCTGTGTACCAGTCCCGGAAGGGAGGTCCCTACTTTCATAAGGATTTCTAGTACATGTCAAGCCTGGGTAAGGTTCCACGCGTATCGTCGTATTAAACCACATGCTCCACCGTTTGTGCGGGTCCCCGTCAATTCCTTTGAG
>MHFC01000002.1:0-3157 GCA_001804025.1 Omnitrophica bacterium GWA2_52_8
TGGCAGCAAGTCGTCGAAAGCCAGAAAAATTAACTGCCTTTTGTGGGATGCACCCGTAACGGCCTCGCGCTTGAGAGTGTCGCCGTTTTTTGCTATCATAACGCTCCTATGGAAACCTTATCTTTGCGCCAGCAGACCATCTTGAACAGGGTCGTCGAACTTTATATTGAAACGGCTCAACCAGTGGGGTCCAGGGCGATTACGGTCCTGTTCCGGGATCTTTATGCCGACTCCTATTCGCCGGCGACCGTGCGTTATGAAATGGGGCAGTTGGAATCTGTGGGTTATCTGACACATCCCCATATCTCTGCGGGACGCGTGCCGACGGACAAAGGCTACCGCTTTTACCTTGATCACGGTCTTAAGGGAGAAACGGTTTCTCAGGAAGTATTTGGGGAAGTCGGCCGGGAAATCTCAAACGCGGCCCGGGAAGAGCAGATTCTCGGAGAAACAATCTCGACGATTCTTGCGGCTCTGACTTCCCAAATGAGCGTTGTTGCAATTTCCGATTCGGCGCCTTCACTTTTGACGTCGGCCCTCATCCGGCTGTATTTAAAAGGAACACACCGGTTGCTGGAATATCCGGAATTTCATGATGTCCGGAAGGTGCGCGGCCTGCTTTCGCATATTGACGAAACGACTGCTTTTGCCCGGTGGCTGGATGAACGCTGCATGGAAAGCCCGGGAATTTCGGTGACTATCGGCAATGAAAACAAGTTGTCGGTTTTTCAGGATTGTACGGTTATCTCCGCGAGCTGCAGGATGTCGAACCGCCGCCGGGCCATGCTGGCCTTGATTGGTCCGCGACGCATGCGGTATGCAAGGACCATCCCCCTGATCAATCGTCTTAGGGAAACCATCGAACAGGCGCTGGAACGGGTTTTGCGGTCTCCGGTGGATGCGTAATTTCAGAATCATTAAGTCTCAAATCTTTTGTGAACGGGATTTTTTTATCAAGAGGTAGCTTATGAGTTTAGAAAACGAAATGCCGGAATCCGGACCCGCACCCGGCCCCTCAGAGGCTGCGGACTCGGAGATCACTCTGAAAAAGAGCGAATATCAAAATCTGCTCGCCCGGCTCCAGGAATTGGAAGCGTTAAGAGAAAAGTTATTAAGGTCCGCCGCCGATTTTGAAAATGCAAAAAAACGTCTTGCCCGGGAAAAAGACGAATTTTTAAAATTTTGCCAGGAAAATTTAATACGGGAAATGCTCCCGGTGTTGGATAATTTTGAGCGGGCCCTGGCCCATGCCGGGGAACCGGGGGCCGGTCAGCGGACATGGGTCGACGGCATCCGGATGGTACAAAAGCAGATCGAGGGCATCTTAAAACAGCACGGGCTTAAGCGCCTTGAGACGAAGGGCAAGAAATTCGACCTTCATTTACATGAGGTCGTAGCGCATGCCGGGGGCGACGGCAATGATGAAGTCATTG
Organism: Omnitrophica bacterium GWA2_52_8; assembly: GCA_001804025.1. Classification (GTDB taxonomy): domain Bacteria; phylum Omnitrophota; class Omnitrophia; order Omnitrophales; family Aquincolibacteriaceae; genus GWA2-52-8. The sequence continues at coordinate 1,434 of MHFC01000002.1, forward strand.
TCGACGAGATTCAGGCGGGTTATCTGTTACATGACCGGCTTCTTCGTGCCGCGAAGGTGCGAGTCGGGTCGGCGCCGGCGCATGCGGGCGATGCATCTAAAGACCCGAAAGTGAAAAATATTAAACCCGCAGACCCCAGCAGTTTGGACCATTAGGCCATGGCGGACAAACGGGATTATTATGAAGTTTTAGGGGTTTCCCGGAATGCGAGCCCCGAAGAAATCAAGAAAGTCTACCGCAAGCTGGCCCTTCAGTACCATCCTGACCGTAATCCCAATGATAAAGAGGCGGAAGCAAAGTTTAAGGAAGCGGCCGAAGCGTACGCTGTTTTGAGCGACCGCGAAAAGCGGTCCCAGTATGACCAATTCGGCCATTCTCTCGGCGGCCGCGGTTTTCAGGGATTTGAAGGGTTTGAAGATTCATTCAGCGTTTTTGGCGATATCTTCGGGGATGTCTTTGAAGACTTTTTCGGAGGTTCCGGCCGCCGCCGCACGCGGGCACGCCAGGGTACGAATCTCCAGGTCGCCGTTGAAATGACGCTGGAAGAGGTCTATAAGGGCAGCGAAAGAACTCTCTCTGTGTCGCGGCATGAAGTTTGCGCTGCCTGTTCGGGCAGCCGCATGGAAAAAGGTTCAAAGAAAAAAACATGTTCGTCCTGCCGCGGTGCGGGGGAGGTCAGAATTTCTCAGGGATTTTTTACGCTCCGGCAGGCATGTCCGCATTGTCATGGCGAAGGGGAGATGCTAGAGAAACCGTGCAAAGAATGTCACGGCGCCGGGCGGGTGCAAAAAGAAAGAAAGATTACGATCAAGGTCCCTGCCGGCATCGACCATGAATCGCGGCTGCGCGTGACCGGAGAAGGTGAAGCCGGGGAAAACGGAGGTTCGCGCGGCGACCTTTATGTTCAAATCCATATAAAACCGCATTCTATTTTTGAACGGCGCGGCGATGATCTTTATTGCGAACTGCTCATCCCGTTTACTATTGCGGCTCTCGGGGGTACGGTTACAGTTCCAACGCTGACGGCGGAAGAACCACTCGACATTCCGGCGGGCACACCGGCCGGAAAAGTTTTCAAAATTAAAGACAAAGGGCTGCCTGTTTTGGGCCGTCCCCACGCGTTCGGCCTGCAGTACGTCCGGGTCGATATCGATGTTCCCAAAAAACTCGATAAGGACCAAAAAGAGCTTCTGAAGTTATTTGCCCAAAAACGGGGCGAGACCGCAGAGGTGCGCAAGAAGGGTTTATTCGACCGCATTAAAGAAAATTTCGAATAAGGGGCTTGCCGGCGATGGATTACTTTGATTATGAATACCGGGTCCGTTACGGAGATACGGATAAACTCGGGATCAGTTACTATGCAAATTATTTTATTTGGTTCGAAGCCGCCCGAACCGAATATTTCCGGGCCCTCGGCCTTCCCTATACGGAATGCGAGAAAAAAGGTTATTTTCTGCCGGTGACCGAGGCGTCGGCGCGTTATCAAGCGCCCTCGACGTACGATGACCTGGTGATCGTGCGTACGAGTGTGAGTCAACTGCGCGCCGGTTCACTGCGTTTTGAATATCAGGTGTTGATGAAAACGTCGAAAAGATTGCTTGCGACCGGATGGACGGTTCATGTTTTTGTTGACCGCGATATGAAACCCTGCCGTGCGCCCGATGAAATCCATCATGCTGTTAAAATTCATTCCCTGCTGGATTCTTGATTTTCTGCCGTGTTAT
>MHFC01000002.1:3327-4134 GCA_001804025.1 Omnitrophica bacterium GWA2_52_8
TTTATGGTCGGCGTTTCCGGATCATGCCAAAGTGATCGAACGTGACCGTGAGAACAAGAAGTTTTTGCCGGAGGTCAAACTTCCGGAGGGGTTGCGGATCAGCGCGGACCTTCAGGAAGCGGTGACTTTCGGAGATTTCCTGGTATTGGCCATTCCGACGCAGTTTCTGCGAAATATTCTCTTCAAAATCAAGGAGCACAATCCGGCCAAAGAAAAAATTCTCGTCAGTGTTGCCAAGGGGATTGAGAAAAAAACCAGTCTTCGGCCAAGCGAAATCATTCATTCGATTCTGGGAGAGCAGCACCCGCTGGTTGTCCTTTCCGGTCCGTCCCATGCCGAGGAAACTTCGAGGCAAAACCCCACTCTGGTTGTTGTGGCCTCCAAATCGCCCGGCGCCGCGGAAGCCGTACAAAATGCTTTTGCAGATACCTATTTCCGGGTCTATACACAAACCGATGTTGTCGGTGCGGAATTGGGCGGCGCCTTGAAAAATGTGGTTGCGATCGCGGCCGGCGTTTGTGACGGGCTGAAGTTCGGGGACAACAGCAAATCGGGGCTTGTAACCCGGGGGTTGTTTGAGATGACACGTCTTGGGATCCGGCTCGGCGCCAATCCCAACACGTTCTTCGGGCTTTCCGGGCTTGGAGATTTGGTGACGACCTGTTTTTCGGCTCACGGCCGGAATTTACGCGTCGGCCGCCTGCTCGGGGAAGGGGAAAAAATCGACGAAATTTTAGGCGGAATGGAAATGGTCGCTGAAGGCGTTGCGACGGCAGACAGCGTTCATGAGCTGTCTCAGAAAGTCCA
>MHFC01000002.1:4140-13707 GCA_001804025.1 Omnitrophica bacterium GWA2_52_8
GCTGCCGATCATGGATGAGGTTTACAATATTCTTTTTCAGGGGAAGGACGCCCGGCAGGCCGTGATGGACCTTTTGCAGCGCGACGCCCACGAAGAATGGAAGCAGTATTAGAAGTGACGGATATTCTCGTCTGAAATTTTTTTGAAGGGGGGTGACACAATGAATAAAGCGGATTTAGCGAATGAACTCGCCAGACGCTCAAAGCTTTCGAAGGCCAAAGCTTGGGAAATTTTGAATGCTACTTTTGAGTCTATCAAGACGACTCTTAAGAAAGGGCAGAAGGTTTCTCTGATTGGTTTCGGAACTTTCAGCGTTCGTCAGCGTAAGGCGCGGACAGGTCGTAATCCCAAGACGGGAGAAACGATCAAGATCAGCGCCCGCAAAGTTCCTGCTTTTAGTGCAGGTTCTGCGCTTAAAGATGCGGTAAGATAATCAATCGAGCAGTCATCAGTTTTTCCGGGTACAGCGTCAAGTACCGGAGTACGGTCATGAGGCTGTGCCCGGAAGGCTGAAAGTCATGATTCAATCATCATGGACAATATAAAAATTTTTTCTCTTCAGGAAGCCAACCGGCTTTTACCCGAATTAACGCGATTATTGCAATCCTTGCAGGCATTGCGGATGGAAGTCCTTGCCAAGCAAGTCGAAATTGATGCGCTTGAGCTTGTGACCGATCCGGAGCCTTCTGCGATGACCATGCCGCCCTTACTGCAGGACAAGCTTTTGGAATATGACGGAATGCTGGAGCGGTTCCGGACCGGACTGGAAGAAATTCAGGACACGGGCGCGGTTTTAAAAGAGTTGGAATCGGGATTGATTGATTTTTATTCGGTCATCGACAGTCAGATCGGCTACCTGTGCTGGAAAATGGGAGAGCCCGAGATTCGCTTTTGGCATGAAATCGGCAAAGGCTTTTCACACCGGCAAACCCTTCCCGTAAATCAGCAGGATCCTAACAATTCCTGATCTCATCGCGGATCAAGGAGGACGGGTTTCATGAAAACTCGATTGGAAAAAGACTCTTTGGGGACGAAAACGGTCCCTGCGGATGTTTATTACGGCGTTGAAACGGCAAGGGCCATCGAAAATTATCCCATTTCCGGTCTGCGGTTTCACCCCGCATTTATAGGGGCGCTTGCGGTGATAAAAAAGTCCTGCGCGCTGGCCAATATGCGTCTGAAACGTTTGGATGGAAAACGCGGCCGCGCGATCGTGCGGGCATGCGACGAAATTATGGAGGGAAAGTTAAAAGACCAGTTCATCACCGATGTCCTGCAATCCGGCGCGGGCGTTTCGGCGCATATGAACGCCAATGAGGTGATCACCAACCGGGCTTTGGAACTGATGGGAAAAAAGAAGGGGGATTACGAATTCCTTCACTCCCACGATCACGTCAATATGGGGCAGTCGACCAATGACGTCATTCCGACGGCGATCCGGCTGGGGGCCCTGAGTCTTGTTGCGGAGTTCAAACTTTCTTCCCAGGCCCTCGAAAAAGCATTTGCCGGAAAGGCGGCGGAATTCAAGGCGGTCGTGAAGGCCGGCCGGACGCATATGCAGGACGCGGCGCCGATTACGCTCGGCCAGGAATTCAGCGGTTACGCCCGGCAGCTTGAAAAAGCGCGCGAACGGATTCTTGCGTTGTCTGAAAATCTTCGGGAACTCGGTATCGGCGGTTCTGCCGTAGGGACAGGTTTGAATACCACGCTTGAGTACCGCAAGCAGGTGATCCGTTTTCTCAGGGAGCAATCGGGACTTCCGGTTAAAAGTGCAAAAAATTTATTTGAAGTCATGCAGTCCGATGCCGACATGGCGGGGCTTTCGGGAGGTTTGCGCAATTACGCCCTCGTGCTGATCCAGATTTCAAACGACCTCAGGCTGCTCAGCTCGGGTCCTAAAACAGGATTTGCCGAGATTGTCCTGCCGGCGCGTCAGCCCGGCTCTTCCATTATGCCCGGCAAGGTCAACCCTGTGATGGCGGAAGTTACGGCGCAAGTGGCTTTTCAGGTGCTTGGTAACGACCAGGCCATTGCGTTTGCGGTCAACGGCGGACAATTGGAATTGAACGTTATGCGGCCGGTGATTGCGCATAATTTGATGCAATCGCTCGAGATCCTGAAAAACCTGTGCCGCGTATTGCGGTTGTATTGCATCGAAGGCATTACGGCGGACAAGGGCCGGTGCCTTCATTATGCCGAAACCAGTTACGGAATTGCCGCGGCGCTCAATCCTTATATTGGATACAGCAAGGGTGCCGAATGCGTGAAAGAGTCGGTGAAGAGCGGGAAGACCCTGAGGCAAGTGGTCCTGGATAAAGGCTATCTCGGCGCGCAGGAACTCGACCGGATTTTATCGCCGTCAAATTTGACCCGCCCCAAAATTAAATAAACGAACCTGAGACAGGATGGCATGACAAAACTAAAACTCGGCAATAAAGCCCCTGATTTTAAACTGCCGTCAACTGACGGCAGCGAAGTCAAACTGTCCGATTGGCGCGGCAAGAGCCATGTGGTTTTGTATTTTTATCCCAAAGACAGTACGCCCGGCTGTACGCAGGAAGCCTGCGATTTCCGGGACGCGATCAAAAAATTCCGGACCAAGGACGCCGTGGTTTTCGGAGTCAGCGCGGACCCGCTTTCCTCGCACGAGAAATTCAGAAAGAAATATGAACTGCCCTTTTCTTTGCTTAGCGATGAGGGGAAGTCGGCGCTTAAAGCCTACGGGGTTTGGAAAGAAAAATCTCTCTACGGCCGGACATTTATGGGGATTGAGCGGACGACCGTTGTGATTGACAAGGACGGTGGCGTTGTCAGGGTGTTTCCGAAAGTCAAGGTTACGGGTCACGTCGAAGAGGTTCTCGCCGCTATTCCGCAGGCTTAGCATTTGTAACTTATTTAAATAAAACATGTTACGTTAATTCCGATCCATTTTTAAATAAGTTTGAGAAAAGGTCAGGTTAGCCCAGAAAAAACTTGAGGCGATTCATTTATTTGTTATAATATCACCCCAATTTCAAGCCTGGTCATAATTTGTGTTACGTCACGGGGCGGCGGAGAGCCGCCTAATTTATGTGGGGGACCGATTATCATGCGGGTGGTCCAAACAAGGCAAGATCGACGTTAAGGAGAATAAATTGTCAGAAACTACCATTAAACAATTACTGGAAGCTGGAGTTCATTTCGGTCATCAAACGCAGCGCTGGAACCCCAAGATGAAAAAGTATATCTTCGGCGAGCGCAACGGCATTTATATCATCAATCTTGAAATCACGCTCTCATTGATGAAACACGCGCTGGATTTTTTGCAGCAAACGGCCAAAGAGGGCAAAGAGATCCTCTTTATCGGGACCAAAAGACAGGCCCAGCAAATCGTGCGCGAAGCCGGAGAGTCCTGCGGCATGCCCTATGTGAATCAGCGCTGGCTCGGCGGCATGCTGACGAATTTTGGAACCATCCGGAAATCCGTAGCGCGTCTCGATCAAATTGACTGCATGGAAAAAGACGGGAGTTTTCAGTTCCTCAAGAAAAAAGAATCCCTGATGCTGATTAAGGAACGCGAAAAACTTCTTAAAAATCTGCTCGGCATCCGCAAGATGAAACGGCTCCCCGGAGCTATCTTTGTCATCGATTCAAAGAAAGAAGAAATTGCGATCCGCGAAGCGGCAAAGCTGGGTATTCCGATTGTGTCGATTGTCGATACTAATTCGGACCCGGACCTGATTCAATTTCCGATTCCCGGCAATGATGACGCGATCCGGGCCATCAAATTATTCTGCAGTTTGGCGGCCAAGGCCGTTTTAGAGGGCCGGCCGATGGCGGTTGTGGCGGATACAAATGTGCCGGTGACAGAACCCGTTGCATTGGATAACGCGGCGGATGCGGCGGAGTCCGGCGAAGAGGGTGTCGGCGCCGCCGACGAACTTCCGGCCGCGAAGACGGTTGTGGCAACCCTGGATGTTGAAGGGCTCGATCCTGCGCTGCTTCAGGCCGAGAAACTGGCCGAACATTTTGAACCTGCGGAAGATGACGAAGAAGACAAAGACCGCCCCGTCGAAAAGCGCAAGAAAATATAATTCCCAAGGCTCATGAACGGTAATGACCATGACGAGATCACAAACTATGGATGTTAAAGACGCGATCGTTAAGCTTCGTGAAATGACCGGTGCCGGTATGATGGATTGTAAAAAAGCCATCATGGAGGCGCAAGGCGACATTAAAGCCGCGCAGGACCTTTTGCGCCAGCGGGGTCTGGACATTGCCAAAAAGAAATCCGGGCGCGAAGCGAAGGAAGGGCAGATTGTCTCTTATATTCACGGCGGCGCGAAACTCGGCGTGATGGTCGAGATTAACTGTGAAAGCGATTTTGTGGCCCGCAATGAAGAGTTTCAGCGTTTTGCGCGGGATATTGCGATGCAGATTGCGGCGGCCCACCCGCTTTACGTAAGTTCCGACGAATTGCCGGCCGAAGAGATAGCAAAGGAAAAAGCAGGGGCCCTTCAGGAACTGAAGGGAAAGCCGGCCAATGTTCAGGAAAAGATCATCGAAGGCCGGCTTAAGAAGCGGTTTGAAGAAATTTGTCTTCTGAACCAAAAGTTCATTAAGGATGATTCCCGCACGGTGCAGGACTATTTGACCGAAATGATCGCTAAAATCGGGGAAAATATTATTATTCGCAGATTTGTCCGTTATGAGTTGGGCGGTGATCGTTAACCAGGATGTTTTGATTCGTTAATTACCGTCAGTCTTTTCCGCCCATAAAATTCCGTGTGACCAAAAGATAGTTGATTAAGTCCTCAGATGAAGAAGCCCGTATTTAAAAGAGTTGTTCTGAAGTTATCTGGGGAAGCCCTCCAAGGCGACCAGGGATATGGTGTGGATCCCAAAGTCGCGTCGTCTATTGCCCAGCAAATCAAAGAAATCCACGGTCTTGGGATCGATGTCGCGTGCGTCATCGGTGCCGGAAATATTTTCCGGGGCTTGCAGGCTTCCAAGGCGGGGATGGACCGCTCCCAGGCGGATTACATCGGAATGCTGGCGACCGTGATCAATTCTCTGGTCCTGCAGGACGCCCTCGAAAAAATCGGCGTGCATACGCGCGTCCAGACAGCCATTGAAATCCGGGCCCTCGCGGAGCCGTACATCCGCCGGAAGGCCATGCGGCACCTGGAAAAAAAGCGGGTCGTAATTTTCGCGGCCGGTACGGGAAACCCTTATTTTACGACGGATACCGCCGCGGCGCTGCGGGCGATCGAGATCGGAGCGGATGTGATCCTGAAAGCGACCAAAGTCGACGGCGTGTATACGCATGATCCGGTGAAAGTCCGGCAGGCCAAGAAATATTTAAAATTAAGTTATTTGAACGTGTTGAAAAAAAGGCTGCAGGTTATGGATGCGACAGCGATTTCGCTTTGCATGGACAACAAGCTGCCGATTATCGTATTCAATCTGACAAAACCGGGCAATATCCGGCGTGTGATGCTCGGAGAGTCAATCGGAACAAGAATCGAGTAAAGCCTCAGAAAGGCTTTAGTGCGGAGGGCGCTATGATGGAAACAGCGGACACAAAAAAAGTTCTCGAAGAAACAAAGAAAAAAATGACCAAGGCCGTGGAAGCGACAAAACGGGAGTTTCAAAATCTCAGGACCGGCCGTGCTTCGATTGCTTTGATGGAGGGGATTCAAGTTGATTATTACAATACGCCGACGCCGATTAAAGGGCTCGCCAATATCTCGACACCCGATGCCAAAACCATTGCCATCCACCCCTGGGACCCGTCCGTGATCAATGATATTGACCGCGCCATCCTCAAGTCCGATCTGGGCTTAACGCCCGTTAATGACGGAAAAATCATCCGGATCCAAATTCCTGCCTTGACGCAGGAGCGCCGCAATGAATTGACGAAGCTGGTGCGGAAAGTCGCCGAGGAAGGGCGCGTTGCGGTCCGGAACGCGCGTCATGAAGCCATTGAAGGCATTAAAAAAATGGAAAAAAACAAAGTGGTTCCGGAAGACTTATCCCACGCAGCACAAAAAGACGTGCAAAAAGTGACGGATACATTTGTCGGGCAGATCGACGAAGCCCTGAAGCATAAAGAATCCGAGATACACGAAATTTAACGGCAAGGCCGTATGCCGGTTGTTTTGCAAGCCTTCAGAACCGTGTCTGACGCCGTTCCGGCGGAAACGCGGGAATCACCGGCCGGTGTCTTCTGCGGCAGTCCTGGAAGCTTCCGGTTTTTTTAGTCCGGTTTTTTCATCGATGAAGCGAATCGATAAGAAAACCGCTTTGGACGCATGGGGTTGCATCCAAATTTTTGCGCCCGCGTTTTAACAGAGCGTGAAATACAACCCCCTGAGGTACAAATGGAAAAGCCTATTTGCACCACAGCCTACTCGAGGGCATTTCCCATTGGCGATGAGAAATGCGGGGTAGTGAGAACGGTGAATATTTTTTGATGCCGTTTGTTTTTAACGAGCCCGTAGCTCAGCCTGGCAGAGCACATCCCTTTTAAGGATGGTGTCGATGGTTCGAATCCATCCGGGCTCACTTGATCTCATGATCAAGTACAGCGCCGTGACAGTTCAGGGAAAACTGTCTACGGCGGCCGCACTTTGTTCGCCGGATGATTCAGAGTGAAACTTCAAGTTTCACCTGAAAGTCCTTGCGCATAGGCGCAAGGGCATCCGGGCTCACTTGATCTCATGATCAAGTACAGCGCCGTGACAGTTCAGGGAAAACTGTCTACGGCGGCCGCACTTTGTTCGCTGCTGCGATTTTTCTAATCGCGTACAGCGGGCGCCTTGCGGAGAGGAACCTCCGGTTTTGCCCGAAAAGCCGGTGCGCTCTAAGCACTGCGGCATCCGGGCTCAAATTTATTTTCTCCGGCGGAGTAGCTCAGTTGGTAGAGCAGAGGACTCATAAGCCTCGCGTCGGCGGTTCGATTCCGTCCTCCGCCATATTTCCTCACGGGTATGAACATCGAAACTCATTTCTTTCACGACCTTCAAGCCCAGAATCTGATTCCGGAACAGTCCAGACTTCTTGTGGCGTGCTCCGGCGGCCCCGACTCGACGGCGCTTTTTCATTTGCTGCGCGCAGCCGCCCGGACCGGGCGCTACCGTTTGGCACTCGTGCATTTGAACCACGGTTTGCGTAAGCGCGGAGCACAGCGGGACGAACGTTTTGTGCGGGACCTCGGCAAGCGCTTTGACGTACCCGTTTTTTCCGGACGAAAAAAAATTACGGCCGAAAAAGAACGTCATGAATCCTGGGAGGAAGCCGCCCGGAGAGTGCGTTATGACTTTATCACCCGTGTGGCCAAACGCAGGCGCTACAAAATCGTGGTTTTGGGGCATACGCAGGACGATCAGGCTGAGACCGTTTTAATGCGGCTTTTCCAGGGAAGCGGATTGCGCGGGCTAAGCGGCATCCGGGCCTCCCTGAAAAGGGACGGAGTGACGTATGTCCGCCCGCTTCTGAACTTTACGAAGAAAAACCTGATCGCATACCTGAAAGACAAACGTTACAGCTATTGCCGCGACGGAAGTAATCAGTCCAAGCGCTTTGTCCGGAACAGGGTGCGGCTGGATTTTCTTCCCTGGATCGCCCGCGAAATTAACCCCCGGATTGTCGAGACGCTGGCCCGTGTCCCGAAAATTGTCGGCGAGGAAAATGAAATGATCCGGGACCTGGAAGCAAGGGCCTGGAAAAAAGTCCTGAAGCGCGGGGGCCGGGGGAAATTGTCGCTGCACCGTGATCTTTTTTCCAAGATGCCGGGACCGCTCCAATTCCGGATTTTGGACAGGGCGCTGAAACGGCTTGATGTCCGCAGCGGTGCGGCCTTCGATTCGTGGCAAAATTTGCGACGGCAGCTGGCCCGCCGCCATTATAAGCAGACATTTCCGAGAAATATCGAATTCTGTCTAACCCCCGGCGCTTTAACCCTCTACCGGCGCACCGCTTAGCCGGAATCTTTGCGTCAATCGCAGTTCCGGGAATAAAGAAAATTGCCTTATTTCATGAGGGGTGTTAAGATACACCTCTTTTAATGCCCTAAAGACAAGGTAAGTGGAGCGTATGAGCGAACTTAAGAGAAGTCAGCCCCGCGGAGCCGGAGGCGCCAAAAAAGTTAAGAACGATCAGGACCCGGAACGCCGCCGTCTGGTGGCCTTATTTCTGATTCCGTTGATTTTTTTTATCATCCTGCAGCTATTTGTTTTCCCGAGCCTTGAAATCCGCCAGGTCTCTTATTCCGAGTTTTATCAGATGCTGCTTCAGAACTCCCAGACCCAGGAGATCGTTTCCTGCGAACTTGTCGAGAATATTGTCCGAGGCAAGCTCACAAACGGGAGCTATTTCCACGTTAATCTTCCTGATAATGATCCGGAAATCATCCCCTTGATGCGCCGCAACGTTGCCCAGTTTTCGGTGAATCAGCCCCAGACCTTTTGGCGCAATCTTGTTTATTCGGTCCTGCCGGTTCTGCTGCTGATCGGCTTCTTTTGGTTTTTTGTATACCGGGGCGTCCAGCAGGGCGGCGGCAAGATTTTTTCCTTCGGAAAATCGCGGGCCCGGCTTTGGGACAAAGCGGGCAACCGTCTCACTTTTTCGGATGTGGCCGGGGTGGACGAGGCCAAGGAAGAGCTCCAGGAAATTATCGAGTTTTTAAAAGATCCCCCGCGGTTTCAAAAGCTCGGCGGAAGAATCCCCAAGGGTGTGCTGCTGATGGGACCTCCGGGAACGGGGAAAACACTTTTGGCGAAAGCGGTCGCGGGCGAAGCGAACGTTCCGTTTTATTCGATCAGCGGTTCGGATTTTGTCGAGATGTTTGTGGGTGTCGGCGCTTCGCGAGTCCGCGATTTATTTGATCAGGGCAAGAAAGCGGCCAAGGCGGGCGGTAAAGGGGCGATTATCTTTATTGACGAAATTGACGCCGTCGGGCGTCAGCGGTTTGCGGGAATCGGCGGCGGACATGACGAGCGCGAACAAACATTGAATGCCTTGCTCGTCGAGATGGACGGCTTTGATACGCATGCCGGAGTTATTTTGATCGGTTCTACCAATCGGCCGGATGTTTTGGACCCGGCGCTGCTTCGTCCCGGGCGTTTTGACCGGCAAATTGTGATCGAAAGGCCCGACATCAAGGGCCGGGAAGAAATCTTGAAGGTCCATGCCCGGCGGGTAAAGCTCGGCCCGGACTGCGACTTGGCGGTGATTGCACGGCAGACGCCCGGTTTTTCGGGTGCGGACCTTGCCAACCTTGTCAATGAAGCTGCTCTTTTGGCGGCGCGCCGTATCAAAGACTATGTGACGCAGCAGGAGCTTGAAGAATCTATTGAGCGTGTGATGGTTGGGCCGGAACGAAAAAGCCGCGTCATTTCCAAGCATGAAAAGAAGGTCAAGGCGGTCCATGAATCCGGACATGCGCTGGTCGCGTTGATGCTGCCCAGCACGGACCCTGTTCACAAAATATCCATCATCCCGCGTGGCTACGGCGTCGGGGGATACACGCTTCAGATGCCGCTTGAAGACAGACATTTGATTACTGAAAAAGAGCTGGCTGACCGG
>MHFC01000002.1:13717-16961 GCA_001804025.1 Omnitrophica bacterium GWA2_52_8
TTCGGGTGCTTCGGACGATCTTGATAAGGCCACGCACTATGCCCATACGATGGTTTGCGAGCTGGGGATGAGCAAGAAGCTGGGATTGCTGACTTACGGAAAAAGAGACGGCCAGGTTTTTCTGGGACGGGACATTATGACGGAAAAAAATTACTCCGAGAACACGGCGGTCATGATCGATGAAGAGGTCCGGCGTATCGTCAGCGAATGCCACGTCCGGGCCAAATCAATTGTCGAAAAAAACCGGGAGAAGCTCGAAAAGCTGGCTGACCGGGTGCTTGAAAAAGAAGTTCTGGAGGCCGAAGAAATTAAAATGCTCGTCGGCATTCAATCGCAGCCTCCCGCAGTCTGACGGGCTGCCCCAGCGCCCGCGCCGCAGCTTAAAACTCATGATCGAGGACACGGGAAGCATGAAAATTTGGCGCTTTAAGAGCGTCAGCTGGGTGTGCGATCAAACCCGGGTGATGGGCATTATCAATCTTTCGCAAGATTCCTTCTCCGAACCGCAGAAATCCGGTTCCGGCCTGCGTGTCCGCAATGTGATAGAGCGTGCTTGTCAATGTCTCACCGAGGGGGCAGACATCCTGGACCTTGGCGCGGAATCCACCCGCCCGGGAGCGGATCCGGTGCCTTTTGAGGTCGAGCGCGACCGTCTTCTCCCCATTCTCAGGCTCCTGCGCAAAGAAACTAAAATTCCGATCTCAATCGACACCACAAAGCCGGCCGTTGCGGAGATTTGTCTCTCCGAAGGCGCCGACATTATCAATGACGTCAGCGGATTAAATGATTCGGGACGCGACATGGCCGATCTTGTGCGGGCCTTTGAGGCCGGATATGTGCTGATGCACCGCCGCGGCGGGCCCAAAACGATGCAGCAGCTTACGGACTATCCCTGCGGTGTCGAGGATATGGTTGCGGAACTCAATGCGAATTATCTGCGGGCCCTGGAATGGGGCATTCCCCGCGAACAGATTGTTTTGGACCCGGGGATCGGCTTTGCCAAGACGGGCGGACAAAATCTTGAAATTTTGCGTGCGCTCGAAAAAATCGAAGCCTTGGGAAGGCCGGTACTGCTGGGGTATTCCCGTAAATCGTTTATCGGCGGGATCACGGGCCGCAGCGACGCCGGCGAGCGAGAATTCGGAACGGCGGCTTTAACCGCTTATGCGGTGATGAAAAAAATCCCGTTGATACGCGTGCATAATGTCGGCGCCGCAAAAGACGTTATTTCCATGATTCAGGCCATCCAGGAGGAGAAGTATGTCCGGTCATTCTAAGTGGGCGAGTATTAAACATAAAAAAGCCGTGGTCGATGCCAAGCGGGGGAAAATTTTTACGAAGCTGAACCGTGAAATCACCGTGGCCGCAAAAACAGGCGGGGGCGATATAGACTCAAATCCGAGATTGCGCACCGCGATCCAGACGGCACGTGCAGCGAACATGCCTGCCGATAATATTGAAAGGGCCGTCAAAAAAGGCACCGGTGATCTGGAGGGTGTTGTTTATGAAGAAGCGGTTTACGAAGGGTACGGACCGCAAGGCGTTGCGGTTTTGGTGAACTGCTTAACGGACAACAAAAACAGGACATCGGCCGAGATCCGTTCGATTTTTACCAAAACCCACGGCAGTTTCGCGGGGGCCGGGTCTGTTGCCTGGCTGTTCGAAAAAAAGGGACTCATTGTGATTCCGCAAAAAGGGAACACCGAGGACCAAATTATGGAAATTGCGATCGCGGCCGGGGCCGAGGATTTGGCCGTCGCGGGGGACAAGTTCGAGGTGACTGCCCCGCCCGCGGAATTCGAAAACGTGAAACACGCGCTCGAAAAGGTAAAAATTGCATTTGATTCGGCGGAAATTACAATGATTCCCAAAACGCAGGTCCAGGTGACCGCGGACAGCGCACGCGCGGTCCTTCAGTTGATCGATGCGCTTGAAGAGCATGATGATGTCCAGCATGTTTATGCGAACTGTGACATTCCGGACGAAGTCATGAAGGAAATCGGCTGATTTCGGGAGCTTGCGCCCGTTCCTATCCGTCCTCCGCAGCTCCGCCGGTAAGGACGGAGCGAAGGAGGATTTCATGATGCTTCGGCGGATTTCACCGACAAGTAAAGTACCGCGGGCTTTGCCCGCGGGGCCCCATGGGGGATAAATGAAAATTCTGGGAGTCGATCCGGGGACCCGGAAAACGGGGGTCGGACTGATTGAAACGCAGGGGTCCGGTTACCAGCTTGTTTATAGCGGCATCATTCAAAATCCCGCCAATCGGCCCATTGCGGAACGGCTTCAAACCATCTACAGGGCGCTGTCGGACATCATCGATCAGTTGAAGCCCGATATCCTGGCGCTCGAGGACATTTTTTACGGCAAGGATTTCCGGGCCATGGTGCGGATCGGCGAGGCCCGCGCGTGCGCCATGCTGGCGGCTTCCGGGAAGTCCGTGCCCGTGGTAGAATACGCGCCGGCGCAAGTCAAACAGGCCGTGTCCGGCAACGGGCAGGCCTCAAAATTGCAGGTGCAGCAAATGATCAAGACGTTGCTCCATCTCAAGACCCTGCCTCAAAGCGATAGTTCCGATGCGCTGGCGGTCGCCATTTGTCACGGGCACCGCAGCCGTTTTGGCCGGTTACAGGAAGCCGGGATTCAAACCTACGGAAAAAAAACAATTTTTAGCGTTAAAAAAAATAAAAAAGGGTGGGACCTTGTATCACTATCTCAGCGGCAAGCTCGTTGAAAAACAGCCGACCTCCATCGTTCTGGATGTTCACGGCGTCGGTTATGCGGTCACGGTGCCTGTGTCTACCTATGCGCAGCTTCCGGAATTGGGGGAACCGGTCCGGATCCTGACCCATTTTGTGGTGCGCGAGGACGCGCAGTTTCTTTGCGGTTTTTTTTCGGAGCAGGAAAGGCAGATGTTCAAATTGCTGCTTTCCGTTTCCGGGATCGGGCCCAAAATGGCCATCACGGTTCTGTCAGGAATCCCCATTCCGGAACTTAAGGCGGCCATTGTGGAAGGCGCGCTGGGGGTCCTGACGGGGATTTCGGGGATCGGCCGCAAAACGGCGGAACGCATGGTGGTCGAACTTCGTGAGAAAATAGTTTTGGAAGAACAGCCGATAAACAGGGGCAAGGGAGCGGCATCGTTTCAGGACGCAATGCTGGAAGATTCCTTGAGGGCGCTCGAAGAACTCGGGTACCGCAAACCCAATGCGAAGCAGGCCCTCCAGAGGGCGCTGCAGGACTC
>MHFC01000002.1:17001-17301 GCA_001804025.1 Omnitrophica bacterium GWA2_52_8
TCTTTAAAGTATATCTAAGTAACAGTGCATAAGTCTTTTAATATTTTGTCATCCCCGGCTTGTTTTTCATTAAACCAGCACGGGGAAGTACGAGGGCCAATGAAGCCCTCGTCATCCCCGCATGGATTAAGCGGGGATCCACGAAATTGTGCCTGCCCGCCTCAGCCTGAGGCTGATCCGCCGGCAGAGCGAGAAAGAGGATAAAGAGTTTAGCCCATTAACCATTCCCTTCTCCCTGTCCGCCGAAGGACGGATCCGCCAACGCTGTTTGGCGGACGGGATGCAAGAAGGTGAGGATGA
>MHFC01000003.1:0-10193 GCA_001804025.1 Omnitrophica bacterium GWA2_52_8
TGAGAAAATGAGCGCGGGCTGCCGGCGGGCGGTTTGCGGGGAGCGGAAAGATGATATCAGCCTATCTTTGGAAAAAGGGGGATGCGTTCAAAGCCGGCATCAGCCGCGCCGACATGCTCGGCGCGCTGCAGCAAAAGGACTCCCTGCTTTGGGTGGACCTGGAAAGTCCCACCGAATTTGAAAGTGACAGCCTTGTCGAAATTTTCAATTTTCATCCCCTGGCTGTGGAAGACTGTCTCGTCGACCATTCACAGCCGAAAGCGGACGATTATGAGGAATATTTTTTTATCGTCATGCATGCGGTGATGATGGTCCATGATGAAGAGGCCGAAACCGATGCGCTGCACACCGAGGAGCTCGATATTTTTGCCGGGAAAAACTATATCGTCACCTTCCACAAGACGCCGGTGCGGACCATTGCGCAGACGCGCGAGGCGGTTTTAAAAACGCCCGACCGTTACATGGGGCACGGCGCGGACATGCTGCTGCACGCGATCATCGACCGGCTGGTCGACAATTATCAGCCCGTGCTGGATGCTTATGACGGGAAAATCGACGATTTGGAGGAGGACCTCTTCAGCCATTCCGGCGGCAGTGATTTTTTGTCGACGATCGTGCAGGTGAAGCGCGACATTTTTAATCTCCGCCGGATTGTGACGCCGCAGCGCGACACGGTCAATTTTCTTACGCGTAACAGCTCGGCTTTTATCAAAGCCAAAAATATCATGTATTTCCGCGACATCTGCGACCATCTGATCCGCATCTACAGCATTGCCGAAGGCTTTCACGAATCGCTGGCCAGTCTTTTGCAGGCTTATTTTTCGTATTCTTCCCAAAAGTTGAATGAAATTATCAAGCACATGACCGTCCTTGCGACACTGACGATGCCGTCCATCATTGTGGCCAGTATTTACGGCATGAATTTCAAACACATGCCCGAACTGAACTGGCAATACGGTTATCTTTTTGCGCTGGCCCTTTCCGGCGGGATTTCCGTGACGATGCTGGTTTGGATGAAGTGGAAAAAGTGGCTTTAAGCGGTACGCCTGCTGGCCGTGATCAAAAACCCAAGACCCGCGGCTCCCTATGAAAGAACCTACATTTCTCTACGGCCTTGATCTCGAGGAACTCACGCGGCTTGCGGCCGAACACCAATGGCCGGCCTACCGTGCGCGGCAAATCGCGCAATGGCTTTACCGCAAACACATTGCCTCATGGGACGAGGCCAAAAATATTCCCGCCGAACTCCCGAAGGCGCTCGGGCCCCAATGGGTGCTTCGGGCGCTTGAGTTTGAAGAAGCGTCGGACTCCGCACAGCATGAGTCCGTCAAGTTTCTGTTCAAAACCCGGGACGGGATGCTGCTTGAAAGCGTGCTCATCGCGCAGCGGGACCGGCGCACGGTCTGTGTCTCAACCCAGCTTGGCTGCAAAATCGGCTGTATTTTTTGCGCGAGCGGGAAAGGGAAGTTCGGCCGCAACCTGACGGCCGGAGAGATCGTCGAACAGGTCGCCTGGATTGAAAAGAAAAACGGACAGCCGGTGACAAACATTGTTTTCATGGGGGTGGGCGAACCGCTCGATAATTTCGAGGCCACAATGAAAGCGCTCAAAATCCTGCAGGCCCCGTGGGGTTTTGGTTTGAGTTCGCGCAGGATCACGGTGTCGACTTCCGGCATTACGCCGAAGATCGTGGAGTTCGTGAGGCGCTCTGAAGGGCGCGTGCGGCTTTCGGTGTCGCTGCATTCGAGCGATGACAAACGGCGCACGGAACTTGTTCCCGTCAACAAAAAATATCCGCTCGCCGATCTGGAGCGGACGCTCAGGCAAATTCATATGACCCTGAAGCGCGACATCACGTTTGAATACACGCTGATCGACGGGGTCAATGATTCCGATGAAGAAGCGCGGGGCGTTGTCAGGCTGGCGCGGCCCCTGCAGGCGAAGGTCAACGTGATTCCCTACAACCCCATCCGCGAGATGAAATTCAGGACGCCGTCCCCGCAGACCGTCGAAAGATTTGCGGGGGTGCTTGAAAAATCCGGCGTGCGCGTCACCGTGCGCCGGACGGCCGGGCAGGACATCAACGCCGCCTGCGGGCAGTTGAGATTGGACCGTGGGAAATAACGAAAGACACAAAAAAATACGAAAGATCACGAACGCGCCGGCAGAAACGGTTTCCGGTCATTTGTGAAAATAAAGCGTTTGAGATACAAGGGATAACTGCCAAAGTTAATAAGATAACCCAATTCAAACCGCGAGTTTTTTAAGTAATCAATAACTTGATCCGCATCACGCTTTAACGGATGAGTTGTTGCCTTTAGTTCGATTAAAATTATTTCTTCTACGACCAAATCAGGCTGGTACCATCCCATCACAGCCCCTGTGGCCTGGGAATATACCAGGATCCGTTTCTCTTTTACGACATTAACTTTTTTTGAGGTTAAGCTCTCAAGCAAAAGATTTGCATAAACGGATTCTTTGTGTGAAGCGCCATACCGCTTCCTTAAGTCAAAAGCACATCCCTGAATAATATAACTCAGTTCTTTATAAATAATCTTCGTGTGCATTCGTATTATTTTCGTGCAAGTTCGTTTGCCGAGGAGGAGCCCACAACTCTCTCATCTCCTCATTCTCTCTATAGATTTTCTCTACCCTCCCGCTCATCCATCCGCCGGTGACGGCGTCGAGAAGTGAAGTGAGCTCATCGATGCGGACAAGGGTTTCAAAATGGGCCTGTAAGGCCGCGGGCGGGGCGGCGATCATCTCGAGCTGGACCCGGCGCCGCTCGTAATAGATGCGCGTGGCTTCGGCCAGCATGTCGCGCCGGAACTCCGCGTTGATCTTACTGCGCGAATCAATGGACGTTTGAGCGCTGTCCCAGACGGCGTTCGAAAAATTCCACGACATGTCCATGTCCCAGCCGCTGCCGACATCGTCGGGGCCCGCGATATAAACATCCGGGTCGTTCGTGGTGCCGCGGTCCAGATCAAGGTTGTTGGAGCGTGAAAAATCCTTACCGAAAGAAAAACCGGGAACGAGCGCGCGCAGGCGCGACGCGGCATGCCAGCGCTTGATTTTCCCGTTGGCAAGATCGTTATAGCGGATAACTGCATTATGGACGTCATGCGCCGACGGCTCCAACAGCAGCAGTTTTCTGAAAAGTTCCAGGCGTCCGGTGTCGGGAGCGGGAGCGGGCTGCAGGACACCGTCCGGCAGCGGGTGATAGGAAAATCCGCTGCGCGTCAGCACGGCAAGCGAGGGAACGTCCCGGTCAAGGTAGATCAAGGAACGCGTTTCGAGATTGTCGAGACCGTGGACAAGTTCTTTCCAGCGGCCGGTTTCCGGGTCCAGAAGGAAGATCCCGTCGCCGGTCCCGGCGGCAAGGCCGCGGAGCGGGGGAACATAAACCAGCCGGAGAAGGGCCGTGGTCCGCAGGCCGGCATCGGAAACCCGGCGCCAGTTTTCGCCAAAGTCGCGGGTTTCATAAAGTCCGAGGCCTGTGGCAAGCCATAGGGTTTCGTCCGCGGGAGAGAAGGCTGTGCCGGTGATCGAAGTACCGGCCGTAAAAAATTCTTCTTCAGGGTCTGGATCTTTCTCGGCGGAAAATTCCGGGACCGAAACGGGGCTCAGCGAAAAAATCTTCTCAAAATGAAACGGGTCGCGGGAACGGTATAGATCGGACCCGGCCGCGGCAAAAAGAAAGGGCCCCGCAAATTCCAGCACGCTGACTTCGGCCTTTTCCGGAATGCCGGCGGCGCGGGACCAGTTTTTTCCGCCGTCGGAAGTGACGTAAAGCCCCGCGGCGGTGCCCGCATAGCGCTGCAGGCGGCTTTGCGGGTGCACGGCAAAAGATAAAACCGTACGGGCGGCCTTGTCCTCCGGACGGAAGACCGCCGTATTTTCCCGGGACAGCAAATTGAGTTCATAAACGCCTTCGTCAGTCAAAATAAAAACAAGCCGCGGGTCGGCGGGCGTGACGCCCAATTTCCGGATCGCTGAAATACCGCCGAACGGCCCTCCAAAACGCAGCCATCTGCCGTCCTCTTCTTTTTCAAAAAGGGCATCGTCTGATGCTGCCAGTACGCGCGCGCCGTCGAACGGATGCGGCGCAATGTCCGTGAGCTGCGAAGGGGCGGCCGGCTGCGGCGGGTGCTGCCATTGGGCGTAAGACAGGGAAGCAGAACGGGCGAGGAGCAAAATGAGACAAAACGCGGATGAGGACAGAATGATTTTCCAATATTGAAAGAGTCCATAAAAAAAAGGACGTGCGTTTTCGGTTTTCATAAGTTGTTTTCCTTTTGATGTAAATTAATCGTGTGACGGATGACCCATGATCAGGCGGCAGGTTCCGGGCCGCGGATGATGGATGCGGATCATTAAATTCAGGGAATGCCGCGGGTGCACGGCGGCAAAATGGCAGCAGAGGTGAAGCTGAAGAAAATGAAAATAACGCAATAATTGTATTAAAAATCACGAATCTGTCAACTCCTTGTTTCCATACCGGTCTAAATTTGATAAGATGCGGCTCTTTCAATCGGCTTAAATTTTTAAATTTAAGGAACGGTGTTATGGGATTCCGCTGCGGGATTGTCGGGCTTCCGAATGTCGGTAAGTCCACTATTTTCAATGCTTTGGCTAAAGCAAAAGCCCAGGCCTCCAATTATCCTTTTTGCACGATCGACCCGAACAAGGGAATCGTGCCGGTGCCGGATCCGCGCCTGGACGCGCTCTCAAAACTTTATACGCCGCAAAAGACGACCGCGACGACCGTCGAGTTTTACGACATTGCCGGACTTGTGGCCGGCGCCTCCAAGGGTGAGGGACTGGGAAACCAGTTTTTGGGCCACATCAAGGAAGTGGAAGCGATTTTGCATGTCGTGCGCTGTTTCGAAGATTCCGACATCGTGCATGTGGCCGGCCGCGTGGACCCTCTCGGCGACATTCAGACGGTTGACACGGAACTTTGTCTCAAGGACCTCGACACGATCGCCGGGCGGTACGATAAAACGCTCAAACTGATGAAGTCAGGCGACAAGGACGCAAAAGAAATCATGCCGGTTTATGAACGCGTCAAAAAAGCCCTTGAAGACGGTACGCCGCTCAGGCGCCTTGAATTCAACGAAGACGAGCGCAAGAAAGTCAGCGATCTCGCCTTTTTGACGATCAAGCCCGTGCTTTATTGCTGCAATGTTGCCGAAGCCGATCTTGCGGGCGGCGGAGGGCCGTGGGTTGAAAAAGTCCGTGCTTACGCAAAACAGGAAAAAGCGGAATGCATCGTGATTTCCGGGAAAGTCGAATCGGAACTTGTCGACCTTACGGACGAAGAGCAAAAAGATTTTCTCAAGGATCTCGGCTTGCAGGAAGCGGGGCTCAATGTGCTGATCCGCGCGGGTTATTCACTGCTCGGCCTGATCACTTTTTTCACAGCCGGCGAAAAAGAAGTCCGGGCATGGACGGTCCATAAGGGCGCCAAAGCGCCGCAGGCGGCGGGCGAGATCCATTCGGATTTTGAGCGCGGGTTTATCCGCGCGGAAGTCATGGCGTATGAGGATTTAATCCGGCTGAAATCCGCGGCCGCCGTCAAAGAAAAAGGACTGCTGCGCATCGAAGGCAAGGAGTACACCGTTCAGGACGGTGATGTGATGCTGTTCCGCTTTAGCGTTTAATGAGCAAACAACTTATGGAACGAAGTGAACATAAGTTGAATTGCGAATAAATCCGCCGCGCATTTTGGCGGATCGTGCCCGGCAAACAACTTCAAGTGTCAAGGCGCACTAGTGCCCCCTCACCCCAACCCTCTTGCGTCCCGTCCGCCAAACAGCGTTGGCGGATCCGTCCTTCGGCGGACTGGGAGAGGGGGATTTTGAAAGCCTGTTTAAAAATTCCTTCTCCCGACGGGAGAAGGCTGGGATGAGGGGATGCAATTTAAATTTTCAAACATTCACCCTGCCGATATTACACATCCATAGACTTATGAAACCGCTTGCGGCAAGCAACTTGCTGTGAAGCGTTGCCGGAAACCGACTCTTCTTTTTTGCGCACAGTATGCCTTACGAGATGTAATCCTCAATTTATTTCCCCCTAGCGCCGCGTCAATCTTATTTTGATGGGTACGCGGCACTGCGCGATTGAAATAAATAATCCATCATTTCAATCTGGACGATGCCCTAGCTTTTTCTAACACCATCGATCAATGACTCAAGCATTAAAGCCTTTTAATTTTTCAATTTGATTCTTTATAAAAGTACGGGTAAACTTTCGCATCTTGTTTCATTTCAACAAGCTATGCGAGATTTAAAACCCTCATTCCTGGCCCCGCGAAGAACGCTTGTCTTTAAAGCGGCCGCCCTATTTCTATCTATAACCTTCATGATTACAGGCATTCCTTCCGGAATGCCTGCCGCCGCCGCTCAGATATCAGGGGGAGTTCCTGGAGTCACAAGCTCGCATAGCTCGAATACGCACCGGAGCAACTCCGGCCGCATTCAGGATTTCAGCCTCCCCCCTTCTTTAGGAATCGTCGAGCATATTTTTTTTGGTAAGCCCGCAGCACAGAACAGGGAACTGGAGATTTCTTCAGGACCTGTTCCGCGTGTTCCATTAGCGGCCCCGTTCATCGTGTTAATTCAGGACGCGCACTCCGTGCCGGACGTACAGAAATCAATCCGCGGGCTCATTGAGCATCTGAACCGGGAATGGGACCTGCGGCATGTCGGCGTTGAAGGCGCCGCCGGAAATTTTGACACGGCTTTTTTGAAAAGTTACCCCGACCGCGCCGGCCTCGAAACGGCGCTCAAATTTTATCTGGACCGCGGTGAACTTTCCGGTGCTGCGGCGGCCGCGATTGCTCCCGGCAGTGAAATGTCGTTTTTGGGCCTGGAAGATGCGGCGCTCTATGAAGAAAACCTCCGCACTTATTTTGACGCTCAGGCCGGACTGCCCGGACTTGACGGAAAAATTACGGGAGCGATGAACCGTCTTTCGGTTCTGAAAGACCAGGTTTATTCTCCGGAGCTTCGTGAGCTCGACCGCCTTTGGGAGGATTGGGAGAAGCACGACAAATTTTCAGAAGACGCATGGCGCCGGCTCACGGATTTTTTGGCCGGACGGAAGCTGCTAGGCGGAGAAAGTTTTCCGCATCTGACCGCGCTTTACCGCGAAATTTCAGAGACAAAGCCTTCGGCCGCAATAGAAAACGAAATCAGGGTAGCTTTCAAGAAGCTCAAAGCCGGACATCTTGACCGCGAAGCTCTCAAAACGCTGAACGCCCGGGAGCAGGACGAGCGCACGGGGCGCACCGGCGCATCCGAAACCATCTCTTTTCTTAAAACATTTGCGGCAGCACAGGCCATTGAGCTTGAATTTTCAGAAGGCGCCGGCGCGATGGGCAGCCGGTATGCGCTGATCCGGAAGATGAGGGCCGGAGACGTGATGCGGGAACTGCAAACGGCCGTCCGGGATGCAAAGGAAACTCTTTTCAGAAGCGAAGCCGACCGCATGCTTGACGCGCTTTGCCGCCGCGCCGGACTTTTGTACAAGCTGGCGCATTTAAAGCTCAGCCGGGAAGAGTGGGAGGAGCTGGAAAACGGACCGCCGGCAGCAAATCCGGATCGCATATCCCGCGAAGCGTTTTCGGAAATGGACGCGTCGCGCTTTCCGCCAGAGGCGGATCCGCCGCGTAGTTTGGCAGACGTTCTTCACCCTTCATTTAGCGCACCCAACAAAACAGTCATTGCGAGCCCGCCGCCGAAAATACCGGCGGGCGCGGCAATCTCAGATTTTGAGATTGCTTCGCCGGCCTGGCCTCCTCGCAATGACAAAGCAAAAGGGGGTTTGTCAGGCGCTCTTAACATGGGCCACGAGCCGTTTCTGCAAGAAATGGAAATGCTCGAATCGAACCCGGCATTCGCTTCCGCCCGGCTTTTTTATCAGATTGCACTCAAGCGCGATGAAACCCTTCTAAAAAACCTGCTGGCCGGAATGGAAAAAACCGGTGCCCGGACGGCGGTCATGGTGACGGGAGGGTTTCACCGTGACGGGATCGCGAAGCAGCTTGAAGACCGCAACATTGCCTATGCTTCCGTAAGCCCCGCGATGACGGCCTTGCCCGGCGAAGAACTTTACGGACAGCATATGCGCGGCGATGTTTCGTGGAAGGACCATTTTGAAATCAAAAACGGCCGGATTGAATTGCAGCGCTCGTTTGAGAGGGCCGTGAGGGACAAGCTCGTACGTGAATCGGCGCCGGAAACGGACGCTTCTCGAGATACGCTTCACAAGGCGATCAGTCTTAAACGTTGGCGCGACGACATCCTGCGCGGACTTGCCGGGCAAAACCGCCTGGCGGAAGCGGGGCGGTACACGGGGATGATTGATGAGATCCTGCGGGGAGGGGAAGGAATTAGGGCGGGAATATCAAAAGAAGCGGCCCAAAAACAATGGTTTGAAAAAATCGATGTTTTTTTAAAAGGTCTGCGGATTCTAAAAGATGAAAACCGGGTTACGGCCGAAACCGTCCGCGCTCTGGCTCGCCCGTTCTCAAACGTGCCCGCCGCTTTTAGCACCCCCTTCGGTGATTTTCATCCCTCGGCGTCCTTTTTTGCGGCGGATTCGGGCCGTGCCGAGATGCCGCAAGCATCTCGAAAGTCCGCAGTGACGGAATCACCGGATTCCGTCCGCTCCGAGACACGTCATGTGTCTCGAAGGCTTGCAGTGCCCAAATCCGATGATTTGGGCCGCGGCGAGATGCCACAAGCATCTCGAAAGTTTGCTGTGACGGAATCACCGGATTCCGGCCGCTCCGAAGCGCGCAGTGCGCAAATGCAGGGGCGCTCCGGGTCTTTAGGTGCAATTGATTCCACCGATGCAGTTCTTTATGAACATCCGGATTTCGGGAGCGTTGTTAATTTGCCGGATATTTACTCAAGGCTTCCGACGGCTGATAGAACTCGGCTGGCCGATGAAATGGCAAGCCTTTCCCGGAAAACATTCGGCGAAACCGATAGTCCGGAGGTTTGGGCCAGGCGAATTGACAGAATGGGGAATAATCCGTTGCTGGTCATTGTCAATCCGGCGGGAAAAATCACGGCCGCGCTGGTTTCGGATGAGGATGAAGACGGGAAAATAGCATCGCTTATGAGTCTTGATGACGGGTGGCGCGGAAAGGCGGCATTGTTACTGGGAAAATATTTTGATATTCAAGCAAAAAAAGGAATCCCGAATTTTTTTCTAGAGAGCAATGTTAACACTTATCGAACTTTTTACTGGCCCCTGTTTAGGGGGCTGCAGTCTGCCCGCATCATCGCCAGATCCGGCCGCACGGACTATGTGCAAGGACGCTTGCATGATCAGCGGCGGTGGGGTTTTGAGGGTGATTTCCTGCCGTTTCTTGAACGGCTTCGCTATCAAAGAAGGGACGATCTTCCGGAAGCCCCCGAAAGTTTCCGGAAACAAATCAGAGATCAGATCGAGTCCGTTCGGAGAGAACTCATTGCGGGGTACGGTACGGTCTATGACGAACATCTTATAGCTGCGGTTAACGCCGTAAAAATTGATGATCAAATGGGTTTTCGCGCGGCAGCGAATGAGATCAAAAAAGCCGCCAGGTTATTGATGTCGCGCAATGCTCTGGAACCCGACAGCGTCTGGATCCGCCGGCTTCATCTGGCCGCGGAACAGCTCGAGGCCTGGAATTATCGTGTCGGCGGATCTGAAGATGAGGCGCCGCTAGGTTCCGCCCGGCGCTCCGAGACACGTCATGTGTCTCGAAGGCTTGCAGTGACGGAATCACCGGATTCCGTCCGCTCCGAGACACGTCATGTGTCTCGAAGGCTTGCAGTGACGGAATCATCGGATTCCGTCCGCTCCGAAGCGCGCAGTGCGGAGGATGAGGTTGATGAGGATGGAGAGCCTGTTTCCGTCAGCACCGCATTTGATAATATGATAAAGGCTGCACTCGGTGAGGATCCGCATGCCGGAAAACCGCATGAACCCGGACCTCGGAAAAACCTGCCGGCGTATGCTTATTGGCTGCCGGTTGTTCCGATTCTGGCGGTTATCGGTCTTGCGATTGCGCTTGTGATTGCCGTTCGGAGCTGGCAGTCCAAAACTCCCTCAGATTCGAAGGCGGAAGAAGGCCGCATTGTGGCGCCTTCTCAGGGCGCGCCGGCCCGCAGCGAAAAACGTTCCGAACT
>MHFC01000003.1:10212-19929 GCA_001804025.1 Omnitrophica bacterium GWA2_52_8
GTGAAGCTCCGGATGCCGGTGCGCTGGCGGAAAGTTTGGAGCCGGTGATTTCCGGCGGAACAGCTACGGGACTAAAGATAGAAGGAGACGATAATTTATATCCGGTTGCGATGATTTTAAAAGCTTTGAAAACGGATGCGGCTAAGTTCAGCGCGTTGCTTTCAGGAAAACTGTCACATCTGACGGGGCCTTATCATTGGTCGGTTGATGCGTCGGGCGAATTGACAATAACCGGCCGTCATGAGACGGCGACGGAGGAGGTGCGTTCCGATGTCCGGTCTGCGGATGGAGAAGGAGACGAATCCGGAGATTCGGAAGAAGCGTTGGAGGAGACGCAGGAAACGGCCGCGAAGCGCAAGGCTTTTCAAAGAAAACTGCGTTGGCTGAAGTTTCTCCGTTTTGTGGATGAATACGCTATCGTGCCGCGCTCCGGCGTTGCGGGGATGGCGGTGATAGCGCTTTGGGGAGGACTTTGGCTGCATGGACAGTTAATGTCGGTCATTGACCTGGACTCGCCGCAGGCCGCGGCCCGGAGAATTGTTGAAGCGCGCGAGGAACTTGAACGGTATGCAAAACTCGGCGGGGTGCCCGTTCGCGACAACACAAAAAGCCTTTATCTTCATAACGACTATTTGCTGGATGCCGTTGCGTCCGCAAATCGCGCAGCAGATCCCGCGCGTAGAATAAATTTCCGGCAAATAACGCTGGAGGAAAAAACTCCCGGCCCGGGAGCGGGGCCTGACGCGGCGCAGAAGCAGGTTGTTCTGCGCGTTCATTTGCATTCCGGCAGCCCGGCGGCGATGAATCCGCCGGTTGAGGATGTTTCAATTCAGCTTGATCCTGTTCGTGCTAAAGCAGCCGCGAAGATTGCTGACGGCAGTCAAAATGAAAACGTTCCCGCATATGAAACGGTACGTCCGCGGGAAAATCATCTTGCCTCTGTGAGGCAAATGCTGAGCGGCGGTCAATTTGAGGATAAAACCGGTTACGTCCGCTGGCTTTCGAGGCTGGCTTATTTTCCGGTACTGCTTGTTGTAACAGCCTTTGTCTGGATGCTGACGACGATGCGCAAAGACGGGCCCGGCCGCAGCCGCATGACGGCTAAAGAGCAGGGCCGTCACGATGCAGGGACCGGCAGGGCGCCGATCCGCCGCGCCAAACGCCGCTCCGAGACACGTCATGTGTCTCGAAGGCTTGCAGTGACGGAATCATCGGATTCCGGCCGTGCCGAGATGCCACAAGCATCTCGAGTCTCTGTCGTGCCCAATTCCAATGATTTGGGCCGCTCCGAGACACGGGTGTGGACGCCGTTTTTAAAGCCCGTCATTCCAAGAGACCTTGTCCCCGCCGCAAACGCGCTTAAGCGTCAATTGACCGGTCTTGGCAAACCCGAAATCGTAGTTTCGAACCGCCGCATCATTTTGAAATGGATGAACCCCGATTCCTATGAGAAGACGGACAAAGGTCATTTCACGGCCTTTGAAGCCGGATTTTTGAAAGACGAAACATCGGAACAGCCGTTTCAATTGAGGCTGACGCTTGTTCACATGAACAGTAACGATAATATCGTCGTGGGGCCTTTCTCATACTCAACGAAAACAGAATTTGAAGCGGGAGCGAAAGAGTCTTTGCAAGAACGTTTATTGCCGGTGGTTTCTCCCGGCAGGGATGGGGTCGTTCAATTTACATTAAACCCATCTTTTCCCGGCGGTCGCACGGCACAACCAATCTCCAGCCGCTCTTTCCATGATTTTTTGAGCGGGTGGATGAAGTACAAACAAGAAATGCGTTCTGAGCTGCGCGATGAAACGCCGGCGATGGAGGGACCGGAGGGGGACGCGGGCTTCATGCAAGTGCTGAAAGACCTGGGCGTGAATTTTGATCCGAGGTTCGGGTCCAGCGCAGTGGCGCTTTTGGAGAAAAAAGCGAAAGGGATTTGGGAGTCCGGCACGGATGATGAGGAAGCGGCGCGTTTGATCGCAGCGGCGCAGGCGGCGCATGACTGGATGACCGGCTGGATCGCAAAGTCGCAGTACCACAAAGACCTTAAAGGCCATCCGCCGGTATTGCTCAGTATGGAAGGCATCATCAGCGCCGTTGAGCAGGGCACGGGCCGCCGCGTATCAAGTTATCACGGCGGGCTCGGCGTGCTTTTCGGCGAATGGATCCGCGGCCTTGCGTATCTCGGCGGGGTGACGACCTTCAAAAAAGATTCCGAAGCGCCCGAGTTCATGATTTTTATTCCCGACTATCAGTTTATTCCGACTCTCGAGCTTGATGAGTTCGGTGCTCCTGAAAAAAACGCCCGCGTCAGCCACCGGCCGCAAAATTACAACATCGATTATTTAAGAGAACCGCCGGCCGAAGGCCATGAAACCGAACCGGGGCCCCCTGTTGAAACGGAAATTCCGGTTTATGATCCCGAGGATAAGGAAAACAAGGAGTTTACGGTTCATGTGCGGTACCGGGCCGTCAGGGTCGGCGGCATTCAAATCGTGATGCCGAGCGCGGATTTCGAAAAAAACACGCATTCCCGGGCGCGTAATATCTTCGACAAACCTTATACCGGAGAATTGTCCTCACGCGACCGTTTCCGCCAGCTTTGGGTGACGGGGCTTGCAGCTTATGAATTTCAGAAAAAAATGGGGATTCCGGACGGCCCGATCCATCTCAATGAGACGGCCACATTTTCCTATTTGATCGGGGCGATCCGTAATCAAATGGAAGAGTTGATGGAGCCGTACATTGCAAAAATGCGCGAAGAATATCGCCGCAGGGGTTTGGATTCCGCAGAGCGGGCGAGCCTGATCGGAACGGAAGTTTATGAGAGGGTGTATCTCGATGCCTTGCGGATTGTCGGCAGCCGGCTTGTTTTTTTTACGCACACACTTGTGAAGGAAGGCATCGACAAGTTTTACGAGGGGCAAAGCTGGGACCGCCACGACGTGCCGATCGGCCATTACATCCGCCAATATTTTGCGCGATCGAAAGACCCCGATGTGAAGAAGGTGGCCGGCGATAAAACGGCCGGATGGATGGTGAACCGGCCGCTTGAAAATGTTGGGCCGAATCCTCCGGCGATTCCTCACTTCCAGAATCCCGCACGTTCGGATGAATACCGGCCGCTTCAATTTGTGGTCCAGCTTGCGCGTTATTTCGGCGGGCAGATTGCGGCGGTGAGCCAACTGAATGCCGTCAAGGCTGCGGAATTGTTTGTGGAACAGGGTATTCTCACCGAAGCGCAGGCCGAAAACAGCGTTCTCGGGATCACCAATGCCGTTGACCATCTTTTCTGGATGAACCGCGGTCTTCTTGAAAAAACAAACTGGAGCGCGCCCGCGGCGGAGGACCGCAATGCGAAGGCCGTTTTAGACCCGCAGGACCCGCAGAACCGGGACTTGTTTGAGTTTTTGGGCCTTCCGGAATCCGAAGCCGATGCCCTCGCCAGGGCCCAAGCTCCCGAAATTTCCGATCAGGAAATGCTGGAAATGCAGCACGGGGACAAACAGGCGGCCGTTCGGATGGTCCGTGAAGCGGTCAAGGAACAATACCGGCGCAATATGGAAAAGGTCAAGCAAGATATGGCGGATGGGAAAGCATCGGAAGATCAGAAGCAGAGACTGCAGCGCATGCGCATCAACCTGGCCTGGTGGTCCGGACTGGAGCATTGTAATACGCTTGAGGCGTGCGAAGCTTGGGCTGTCCGGACGGAACACTCGGACGAAACGGACACTGCGCTTTTGAATGCGGAACTCATCAATCTTTTTTCACCGGACCTTATGCTCGATGTTTGGGCGCGGAGGATCGTGGAGTACAAACGGCTGCTGTTGACTTTGTTCGGGAGGCATTTGCCGGAGATTGAACA
This sequence comes from Omnitrophica bacterium GWA2_52_8, assembly GCA_001804025.1. GTDB lineage: Bacteria > Omnitrophota > Omnitrophia > Omnitrophales > Aquincolibacteriaceae > GWA2-52-8. Next base: position 14,078 of record MHFC01000003.1, read on the forward strand.
AAAAATACGCGTAAGCGTCCAGCCGGACAAACATAACCCGCCGAAGCAATTGAAGCTCGGTGAAATTGACCGCCTGATCGATGAGATGACTCAAGATGATTCCGGGATATTTGATGAATTTGTGAGCCTGGTGGCCAACCGCGGGGTCCAGTTTATTTTTTCGGGGAAAGCCTTCGACCCCAAAGGCGCCGCCATGATTTCCCTGGTCAACCGTATCGTGGAAAGGCTTTCGGTCCGTCATCCTGAAATTTTGAACCGGACCTTATTTCTCGAACAATACGATGAAAGAAGGTCGCAATATCTCGTCCGCGCCGCGGACCTTTGGCTCAATTCTCCGAAGCGTCCGCTTGAGGCCTCCGGCACAAGCGGGATGAAAGCCATTCTGGACTTGTTTGCATCGCCTCTCGGAGACGGCTGGGGAACGGGCATAATGCCGGGATTGAACGGCCTGACTGCAGAGGTCTTCGGCTATTTGCGCGAAACCTCTGAGGCGTGGCCGGAAAGCCTTAGACAAGACAGTGAATTTGCCCGCAGGTGGCAGGCGCTCGACGACCCGGCGCGCGAGCGGTATTTGTATCTTCTGCAGGACTATCCGGAAGATGAAGATAATCCGGGTCGAATGATGTGGATTTCCGAAGAACTTCCGGACTGGCTCAGGACAAACCGCACTTTAATCCGGCAATATCTCGAAGAAGAGACGGCGAATTATTTTACGATGATCCGGGAAGCCGTAACGCTGTATGAGTCCCGCGAAACAAATCCGGAGTGGGTCCGGCTGCGGCGCAGGGCGCTTTTTGCTTCGCTGACGGTTTATGACATCCGCAGCGAATTTACCGGGAGGTATGTGCCCAGTGCGGACCCGAACATTCCGAGCGGAATGGAAAAAGGGATTCTTGACTTGTATGTGGAGCGCATCCGGGCGGAGCGGCGCGTCCGCCGGCAAATTTCGCGCGAGCGCGGGATCGATATTACGCGGCCGATCCTTGCAAGAATCAAAACGGATTTTGACATCCATCATATTACCGACGCACAGCTGTCGAATATTTATACGCTGCATTGGCTCGGCCAGCAATGGCTTCATCCTGAAAACGCGGCGGTTGCAATCCGGCTGCTGACGCGCTCGCTCAAAGTGAACGAAGCGGACGAGGATTTACGGATTGCCGCGATCGGCGCTCTGCGCGAATTGGAGGGAAATGATATCACGCAAGAATATGCCCGCGCCCGTGCCGAGGACCCGAGGTCGTTGACCGGCGTGATCACGAAAGTCCGCAAATTGCCCGGCGTCAACGTTCCGAGCGAGGCTCTTGAGAGGATGATCGCAGACGAAGGGACCAGTAAATTCAAGCTCGTGGTACGGTTCAATCAGCCCGGCGCGCCGCCTGTGGAAGAGGTCCGGATCCGGCGGATGTTTGAACACTTGAAAGAGGAATATGCCAAGGTCCTGCATGTGCCGGAAGGCAGCGAAGCCATGCGGTTGAACACGGAATTTTCTCTCGAGTTGAATCAGATCACGGTTCATTTTGAAGTGACGGCGGCGAACCTGACCCAGCTGTGGGAATTTCTCGGGGGTACCTGGACGTTTGAAACGGACGATCAGAACTATTTAAGGCCGCGCACTTCTGCTGAGATTATCCGGGATGTCCGGGACCGGGCCCAAATCCTGCAGAAAGGATTGGCCGATCCCGTGCAGTTGGAACGGTTTATCAAACATGTTGAAGGGGACCCCGGCAACACAGAATCGTCGCCCGGGCTTGTCCGTCTTGTCGCGTCGCCGGAACGCTTCGGAGATCGGGAACAGATCCTGACGGAAATTAATTATGCGACGGGCAAGGGAATGTTCGGCAGCTTCAACGGACTTTTAGAGGCCGCGGATGCGGTGCCGTATGTCGTAGACACCTTGTCCGCAAAAATTTCCGGAAAAAACTCGGGCGGATTGGACCCGCCTGTTTTATTCCTTGCGCCGAGCCCGTATTTTTTTATCAAACAGCAGCAAAATGCTTATGCGGCAAAACCGTCAAAACATTCCGACAAACTTCTTTATCTTTCGCCCGGGACGCTGGGAGATGAAATGAGCGGGGACTTTACCGGGTATATGCAAGGACTGGCCGGGAGCGAAGGGGGCGAAACGTTTGAATCCTTGATGGAAAGAATGCGCGACTGGTTAGACCGCAAGAGCGGAGCCGTCACGGATGATGAGACGGCGGAAAACGGATGGCCGAAAGTGCTGGCGGCTGTTTATATGCACGTCCGGCGCTCCGGTATTTTGAAAGGGCTCAAGGCCGGAGATCGTATCACTGTCTTCGATGACGAGGCGGACCGGTCCCTGGCCCCGGTCATCAAATATCTGGTTGAAAAAGAAACCGCGCGCGAAGGCAAACCGGTTTACGTGGATTTGTTTTTTGCCCGGGTCTCGCAACAGGCGCCCCGGCTGGATTACCCCGTCCTGACTGCCGAAATGCTGCAGGAGCAATATGGGATTTCGCAGGACAAGGCAGAGGTTGTCATCGGAAAAATTTCCAGAGTAAAAAACATCCCCTATTCCGTGCGGCTGGATCAGGTCACGACGCCGTTAACCGCATTGGATGCGCCCGTCCGTCTTTCGGCGGCCCGCGTTCAGATGAGTGCCTATCTGTTTTCGCTTTTGGACAGCAACGCATGGATCCGTTTTCATCAAACGCTGGCCGTCAAACCCGTCATAAACCGGCTGCTGCATGACCCTTCGCCAAAAGTCCGGGAGGCGGCCGCGGATGCGCTCGGGGCCATGGGACGGGAGGTCGCACTGGAAGCGCTGGAGCGGTCTGTTGAAACTGAACAGGTCCCTGAGGTGCGGGCGGCCTCGAAATATGCCGTCAGAGCGCTTCGTTCGGAAGCGCGTACCGGCGGGGTTGAAAACGAGGTTTTGGAAAGGGCTCCTTCTATTCCGGAAGGAAACGGCGACAAGAAGACGTCCGAAACACAAGCGGCGGGGCCGCGCGTGGAATTTGTTCCGATACCGGAGGAGTTGTTTCATCGTTACAACAGCCGCGTGGCGACTCATGAAGGCCGCCGGAAAGCCCTTGAAGCCGAGCAGCGGTTTATCCGTGAAATCCTGGAGAAAAGTCCGGACTTGATAACCGGCCGGTATGGAAAAACCAGGTTTTCAAAAAATGAGTCCTTGCGCATTGTCCTGGAATGGGTGCCGGGAGAATGGAACAGTCTGGAGCTTTGGCACGCGCGTGTTTACCGCCGCGGAGAGACCGAACCGGCCATGGAAGCGGCCGTGCATACTTCCAACCCGGCATTAAAAAATTTGCCTGACCCGAAAATTCCAAAGATCACGATTTCAACTTTGCCGGAATTCCGGGAGAAGTCTCAAAAACTTGCGGCCTCAAGGGGCGGACGGCATTTTTCGGAAATTTACGCCGCTTATGGTGACCCGATCAATGGATCCCGGGTGTTGATTGTCAGCCGGTGGATTAAGGGGCAAAGCCTGCTTGATTTATTCCGCGCGTCCGGCCGGGGAGATGTTTTGGCCGGTGATGTTCAGCAGGCTTTTCGCGCGGCCATTGAGGGGCTGGTTGAAACCGGAAAGGTTTACGATTTGGGGCCGGACCACATTATGGTCGAACCTGACGGGAATGTGGTCTTTGTTCATCCCGGGCGGCGGAACGTGAGCCAAAGACCGGTTACTCTTCCGCCGGGGCAGTCCGGACGGCCGCGCGGCAACGGGCAGGATATCGCCCCGCGGCCGTTGACTCCGGGAGAACTCGTCGAACAATTTCTTGATATTTACAGCGGCCATGACCTCGTCCGCTATCACGGCGAACCCGGGCCCTGGAATGCGACGCTTGTTTGGCCGGACCGGAAGGTCCGCTGGCACGACATCAAATGGCAGCTGCTTTCGCCGCTCCAAGCTGCGGAGGTTTTGTCCGGTGCGCCGGAGGACTTTGTGCAGGATGTTTTTTCCTATTTATCATCAAACCAAAGAAAAACAGCGTTTATTGAGGACCTCCGGCTTGATTTTACCCGCATTCACATGCTTGCATTTGTTCTCCATCAAACGTATCACACTGAAAGAATCAAATATGCCCAAAGCTTTCTTTCCTGGCTTGGGCAAGAGAAAAAAGTGTCTGCAGAAGCAGCCGGAAACGAAGTGGTCCAATTTTTGCGCGGATACGGAGTTACCCTTGAAAATGATCTGGATACGATACGTGTGATTCTGGATCTGGCGGGTCAGAGAAAACCGGAGCAGGGATTTTGGGAGGCGGTGCCTGGGGCGGCGGATGTGCCGGCGGCAAAACGCATACCGGACCGAAAACCAGCCGGATATTTTAATTTGGTCCGGAAGAAATTTTTTGGAGCAGGCCAAAGGAAAGCGAAGGAAAAAATTCTTGCGGATTGGCAGGCGCTTTTAACTTACGAACCAGCCGGCCGGAAAGGCGTGCATCCTCACCCCGTCGTACGGCTCGGTCAAATTCTTGATTTTTGGCACAAGTTCGGACCTGAACTAGAAGGTCAAATGGACAATAAAGCCGTTTCGGCGGTTGCTGCGGTTGTGATGCAAATCGTCAGACCCCGGGAGTTCCGGCCGGAAGGTTTGGCGGACCTGTCTGCGCTTGTCCCGGAACGGCTGTTCCGGACTTTTGAATTGTTTGATCCTCCCAAAATCCGCGGCGCTGCGGCCAAGGGACTTCTCGAGTATTCTGCCGGCCATCCGTTTGAGGAACACAATATTCGAAGAATTGCGGCCGCATTGCGGTTTAAGCCCGCGGACATTTCGAAGACCCGCGTCCTTTATGAACTGACGCGCCTTGCGGTCAGCGCGTCCCGGCGGTCCGAAGTACGGGCAGTGTCCCTCGTGAACGCAGGCGAAATGATTGACGGTTTTTTTCTCGCCCCGCAGCAGTGGCGCTCTGAAAAGGATTGGGGAATTACGGATCTTGATATTCTTGCGGAGGAGCATGTTGAGCTGGCGGCTCTGACCGGCCAGCGTACGATGCAAGTGCCGCCGCTATTGTGGTCACGCGCGTATGAGTCGGGGTATGCTGCGCTGAGTCCGCGACTTTACGATCCGGTTTATATCGGGGTTGATGCGTTTCTGAGCGAAATCTCAAGAGCGCTTGAAGTCAGCTTGGAAGAGTTGCTGGACCGCGTCCCGGGTTTGCGGGAGGCGCGGTACGGTGAGGCGTCACAGCAGGAAATCAGTAAACTGCACGAAAGTGATGAGGTCCAGTTTAGCCGTATCCGCACCAAGAAAACAGAAATTTTGCAGCGGGTCTGGAGCTGGATTCAGGGCGATAATTTTCCTTGGGAACTAAAACAGGCGTTTGATCAGTTTGTTGCCGAAGAGAACGAAGATTCTGAAGACAAACTCGAAGATCATCTTTTGTTTCAAGAGTTGTTTAACGAAAACGTTCAACGAGACGGCGCCAAGGGCTGGGATTGGCGCACCTGGGATAGGGCGGTGAAGAGCAGAGATCCGGCAAAGCTTGTATCAATAAGAAATGATCCGGAGCGGCGCCGGAAGATCGAGTTTGGCGCCTTTCTGCAATTTGTCTTTGCCCGCCAGCTTCAAAGGCTTGTCGAAAAGGCTGCGGCGCATCAGATTGATCTGATGGACGACGACCCCGAGGAATTCGGCGCGGCCGACACCTGGATCCACCCTGAAATATTCGGCCTGCACCCTGAAAACAATTACCAAAGCCGGGTCTGGCAGGGGGTCCCTGCCGATGCCTACTCTATGTTCGGACAATTCTGGCAGTTTATCGGATTGGACTATACGCGTCCGGCGGCGGCCGCCTTTTATGTCAAGTTTCGCGAACGCAAACAAAAACGTTTTCGTCTCAGCCGCAAGGACCATGCCCCGAGTCCCT
>MHFC01000004.1:0-2044 GCA_001804025.1 Omnitrophica bacterium GWA2_52_8
TTTCAAAATATTCTTCGTGCACTAAAATCCAGGGCATCCCCGCTTTCGTCCACCGCGACTTCCCGGCATTATGCTCAGCCACCCGTTTTGCCGCAGAGTCGCTATGGCTCGATCCCACATACTGTTTTCCGGTCTTTTTACTTCGCAAAACATAGGCGCACGGCATCTTTGGATCGCCTTTCCGCCAAAGGCGGATCCGCCTCAGGCTGAAGCGGGAAAAGAAAGACCGGAAAACAGCGCTCTTACGCTAATCAAGCAGGACCCTAAAGCCTGGATCCCCGCTTTCGCGAGGATGACAAAAAATAACACACTGCCGATATTACACTTACAACGACTTATGAAACCGCTTGTAGTAATAAGTTCGGTTTTTTCTATTTGAAATACGCTTTAAGAGCTTGCGGAAATTCCACGCGCCCGTCCGCCGTTTGCCCATTTTCCAGCAGGCATAAAACCGTCCGGGCAAGCGCGACGCCGGACCCATTCAGCGTATGCGCATACTCCAGCTTCCCGTTGTCCTTGCGGCGATAACGGATATTGATCCTTCTTGCCTGAAAATCCCGGAACCAGCTGCAGCTCGAAACTTCAAACCACCTTTCCGTCCCAGGCGCCCAAACCTCGAGATCATAGCATTTTGCGGCTGAAAAACTCATGTCTCCCGACCCGAGTAGAATTACGCGGTAAGGCAGTTCGAGCATTTGCAAAACCGCCTCCGCATCGGAAACCAGTTTTTCCAATTCTGCGGCCCCGTCTTCCGTGCGCACAACCTTGACCATCTCAACTTTTTCAAATTGATGCACGCGTGAAAGGCCTTTCGTGTCCTTACCGTAGGAACCCGCTTCTCGGCGAAAACACGGCGAGTACCCGGCATAGCAAACCGGCAAATCCTCTTCTTTCAGGACGTCATTGCGAAAGAGATTTGTGATCGGAACCTCGGCTGTCGGAACAAGAAAAAGATCATCGTCCTTAAGGCGGTACATATCGGCTTCAAACTTCGGGAGCTGCCCGGTCCCCGTCATGGATTGCCGGTTCACCAACGCAGGCGGCCAGACTTCCCTGTACCCATGCCGGCCGTGGCGGTCAAGCATAAGGCTGATCAGCGCCCTTTGAAGCCGTGCTCCTTCGGCTTCATAGACCGGGAACGCGGATCCGGTTATTTTGCTCCCCTTCTCCATGGACAACCACCCAAGGGCTTCTGCCAAAATCAGGTGGTCTTTGGCCTTAAAAAGGTGTTTTTTAGGGGTCCCCCAGGTACGGACTACTTTATTAGCAGAGTTTCCAGGCCCACGCGGGACGTCTTTTTCTGGAAAGTTTGGGATTTCATACATTAAATTATCTATTTCTTCATCTAATTTACCCACTTCTTCGTCAATATCTTTTATTTTTTGGGATATCGTCTTCATAGCCTCGATGGCCGCCTGCGCATCATCCGCTTGCCCGCTTTTCTTAAGCGCGGCTATCTCTAAATTGGCTTTATTGCGCTTTGATTTGAGTTCTTCGACCTCCAAAAGCAGGCGGCGCCGGTCAGCATCCTGCTCCAGCAGGCGGTCAATCTCAAACGGATTGTTTTTGGCGGCGAGACCTTCGCGGACAAGATCAGGATTTTCGCGGATGAACTTTAGATCGAGCATGTGCAGGATTGAAAGACGCGCCCCCCGGCCGGCAGCGTGCCGGCCTTAGTTCTGGGCAGGTCTACTTTCTCTTTTTTTTAGGTGCCTGGGGCGCTTTCGGCTTGGCGGCCTTGGCCGCGGTTTTGTTTCCCGCTTTGGGTTCCGGTGCCGGCTTTTTCTCAACCGTTGTCTCTTCATCCTCTGCCGGAACATCAAGCAAGGTTCCTTGCTCACCGGGGGCATCGTCGTCTTCATCTTTTTCGACAACCCGTGCTACGGCCGCAATCTTTTGTTTTTCCTTCAGCCGCATAACGCGCACGCCTTGAGAGTTTCTTCCGGAGGTGCGGATCTGATTGACGGGACAGCGGACCACCATGCCGCCTGTCGTGACAATGATAATCTCGTCATTTTCGGTCACGGTCAGCACGTTGATAACT
>MHFC01000004.1:2060-4725 GCA_001804025.1 Omnitrophica bacterium GWA2_52_8
TAATCTTGACGTTAATAATGCCCTTCCCTCCCCGGGACTGAGAGCGGTATTCCTTGAACCGGGTTTTTTTACCAAAACCGTTTTCGGTCACGCTGAGAGCAATGGCCTGCGGCGCCACGATTTCCATTGCGATCACGCGGTCGTTTTTGGAAAGGTTGATGCCTCGCACCCCGCTCGCCGTGCGGCCCATTTCGCGGACATTTTTCTCGGAAAACCGGATGGCCTTGCCTTCGTGCGTCGCAAGAAAGATTTCATCCGCACCGCCGGTCAGCTTGCAGTCCACCAGTTCGTCTTTGTCTCTAAGCGTAATCGCATTGATTCCCGTCGTCCGGGGCCGCGAGTAATGAATCAGCTTTGTCTTTTTAATGACGCCTTTTTGGGTCACCATGACGAGGAACCGCTTGTCGTCAAACTCCTCAACCTTGAGGTAGCTCGAGATTTCTTCGCCGGGGGCGAGCGCCAACAGGTTTGCCATGGCTTTTCCCCGCGCCTGGCGGGAAGCCTGCGGAATCTCATAAGCTTTGCGCCAATAAACGCGCCCCTTGTTCGTGAAAAACAAGATCGTGTCGTGCGTCGAACAAAGAAACATGTGCTCGACAAAGTCCTCGTCGTCACGCATGCCGCCGCCGGTCACGCCCGTGCCGCCGCGCTTTTGCTTGCGGTACATCGCCACCGGTATTCTTTTAATATACGCCGAGTGCGAGATCGTAATCAGCACATCTTCTTTGGCGATCAGGTCTTCGATCTCGATTTCTTCTTCGGCCGCCACGATCTGCGTGCGCCGCTCGTCACCGTATTTCTGCGAGATTTCCCCGCACTCCTCTTTGATGATGTCCAAAACTTTTTTCCGGCTTTTGAGAATCCCCTTGAGCTGCTCGATTGTCTTGAGCAGACCCAGATATTCTTCGTCGATCTTGCTGCGCTCAAGCGCCGTCAGCCGCTGCAGCTGCATTTCGAGAATGGCCTGCGCCTGGACCTCCGACATATTTTTAAAATTACTTAACAGCCCCTCCTTGGCTTCCTGCGGGCTTTTCGACGCGCGGATGATTTTGATGACTTTGTCGAGGTTTGAAATCGCTATTTTCAATCCCTCGAGAATGTGGGCGCGCTTTTCGGCCTTCTCGAGGTCAAACTTGGTCCGGCGCGTGATGACTTCGACGCGGAATTCGATGAAATGCTCCATCGTTTGTTTAAGCGTCAGCACCCGGGGCTGACCGTCCACCAGCGCCAGCATGATCACGCCGAACGTTTCCTGCATCTGCGTGTGCTTAAAGAGCTGGTTGAGCACGATTTGCGGGACCGCGTCGCGCTTCAGCTCGACCACGACACGCATACCATCGCGGTCGGACTCATCACGAAGGTCTGAAATCCCTTCGATTTTTTTGGATTCTACGAGATTGGCAATCGATTGAATCAGATTGGACTTATTGACCTGGTACGGGATTTCGGTAATGACGATCGCATCTTTCTTCGTTTTTCCGGTTTCGATAAAAGCCTTCGCCCGCACTACAAGCCGTCCGCGGCCGGTTTCGTAAGCCGAACGGATGCCCTCGCGTCCGAGAATGAGGCCGCCGGTGGGAAAATCAGGCCCTTTGACGATTTTGTTCAGCTCGCGGTTTGTCACCGCTGGATTGTCAATGACTGCCGCGATCCCCTGCGAAACCTCCCCCAGATTATGCGGCGGAATATTGGTCGCCATGCCGACCGCGATGCCGCTTGACCCGTTAATCAGAAGGTTCGGAATTTTAGCCGGCAGAACAAGCGGCTCCTGCAGGGACTCGTCAAAATTGGGGCCGAAGGCGACCGTGTTTTTATCGATGTCGGATAAAAGTTCGTTGCTGATGCTGTCGAGGCGCGCTTCGGTATAACGCATGGCCGCCGCGTTGTCCCCGTCAATGGAGCCGAAATTCCCCTGGCCGTCGACAAGCGTATAGCGCAATGAAAAATCCTGGACCATTCGGACGAGCGTGTCGTAGACCGACATGTCGCCGTGCGGATGGTATTTTCCGAGCACTTCTCCGACGATTCTTGCGGACTTTTTATACGGCTTGTTGTGCGCCAGCCCCAGCTCGTTCATGGCGAACAGCACGCGCCGGTGCACGGGCTTGAGCCCGTCGCGGACATCCGGGAGCGCTCTTCCGACAATTACGGACATCGCATAATCGATGTACGAATGCCGCATTTCGTCTTCGATCGGCTTCAGTACGATTTTTTCATTCATCGCATAAAGATTTTGCTCGTCAGCCATCGTATTTTTCCTTCGCTTAAATTATGAATTGTCTTTCGCATTTCGCAAAAGACGACACCCCTGTTAAATATCCAGATTTCTTACTGTTTTCGCGTGCTTTTCGATGAATTGCCTGCGGGGCTCAACCTGGTCTCCCATAAGCACCGTAAACATTTCGTCCGCTTCGACCACATCATCAAGCGTCACACGCAAAACCGTGCGCGTGGCCGGGTCCATGGTCGTTTCCCACAGCTGATGCGGATTCATTTCTCCGAGACCTTTATAGCGCTGCAGGCTGAGGCCTTCCTTGGCCTCCATTTTAACCCTCGCCAGGAACGCCGCGAGCGATTTCACCTCTGTTTTCTTTCCCTTTCGGTCGGCCTCAAAAACCTGGCCGTCCTGGTCGACAAAATTTGCGAGCTCAAAGCCTAATTTTGC
>MHFC01000004.1:4742-15081 GCA_001804025.1 Omnitrophica bacterium GWA2_52_8
CTTTCCGAAACGTTTTTCGAACTCCTGCACTTCTTTTTCGGAATAGGCAAAAGTTTCGAAGCCCTCTTTAAAATTACGGATCAGGTACTGCGGAAACCCCTTCTTTTTGTCACCTGCCTTTATATAAGCCCCGAGCGTAATGCTCTTGCGGCGCAGTGAAGACTCCAGGTCTTCGATGGCCTGCAGAAGAACCAAGAGATCGCGGACTTCCTTGCCCGACACCGCCGCTTTTTTAGCCGGACTTTTTATTGCCAGATCCTCGCAGCCCATCTCAAGCAGGATGTCGTTCATCTTTTCTTCCGTTTGGATATATTCTTCCCGTTTGCCTTTTTTCAGCTTATAAAGCGGCGGCTGGGCGATATAAATATGCCCGCCTTCGATCAGCTTCCGCATCTGACGGTAGAAAAACGTCAGCAGCAGGGTGCGGATGTGGCTTCCATCGACGTCGGCATCGCACATCAAAATAATTTTGTTGTAGCGCAGCTTCTCGATGTTGAATTCTTCTTCGATCCCTGCGCCAATGGCTGTGATGATCGTGCGAATTTCCTCGTTTGAAAGGACCTTGTCGATGCGCGCTTTTTCAACATTGATGATTTTTCCGCGCAGCGGCAGAATGGCCTGAAATCTGCGGTCGCGTCCCTGCTTTGCGGAGCCGCCGGCCGAGTCTCCTTCAACCAGGTAAAGCTCGCAATTTTTCGGGTCGCCGTCGGAACAATCGGCAAGCTTGCCGGGCAGCGACGAGGAATCCATGGCTCCCTTGCGCCGCGTCAGTTCGCGCGCCTTGCGCGCCGCCTCGCGGGCCCTTAGAGCAAGAACCGCCTTCTCAATAATTTTATTGGCAATGGGCGGGTTTTCTTCGTAAAAATCAACGATGCTTTCATAGGCGATAGAATAAACGATTCCTTCCACTTCGCCGTTCCCGAGTTTTGTCTTTGTCTGTCCCTCAAACTGCGGAGACGGAATTTTTACACTGATTACTGCCGCCAGCCCTTCGGAAATATCCGGGCCGGACAGGGCGCCCTCGAGCCCCTTGAGAAGATCATGGCTTTTAGCATACTGGTTTGTCGCGCGCGTCAACGCCGTGCGAAAGCCGCTCAAGTGCGCGCCTCCTTCGATGGTGTTAATGTTGTTGGCAAACGAAAAGAGGTCTTCACTGTAACTGTCGTTGTATTGGTAAGCCAGCTCGACTTCGACGCCGTCTTTCGTCTTTTCTACATAGAAAATTTTGCGCTGAATCGGAATTTTGTTGCGGTTGATATACTGGATAAATTCGGAAATACCGCCTTTGTACAAAAAAACATGCTCTTTGATTTCTTTTTTTTGCCTCTCGTCCCGGATGACGATGCGGATCCCCTTGTTCAGGAAGGCGAGTTCGCGCAGCCGGTTTGAAAGCGTGTCATAACTGAATTCGATGGTATCAAAAATCTTCGTGTCCGGCTTGAAGCGCACGACGGTGCCGCGTTTTTTTGTGGCCCCTTTTTCGTGAACTTTATTGACCGGCCGCCCGGCTTCATAATTTTGCTGATAAATTTTTCCGTCCCGGTGGACCTCGACCTCGCACCACTCCGACAGCGCGTTCGTCACCGAAACGCCGACACCGTGAAGCCCGCCCGAAACGCGGTAAGCCTTATTGTCGAACTTGCCGCCGGCATGCAGCGTTGTCATGACGACTTCGAGTGCGGATTTTTTCTGGGCTTTGTGAATGTCGACCGGAATACCCCGGCCGTTATCGGTTACTTCAACGCTGCCGTCCGCGCGGATGATGGTTTCAACTTCGGTCGCATGCCCTGCCAGCGCCTCATCGATGGAGTTGTCGACCACTTCATAAACCAGGTGGTGCAGCCCGCGCGCCGTGGTGTCGCCGATATACATCCCCGGCCGTTTGCGGACGGCGTCAACGCCCTCAAGCACCTGAATTTTAGTGGCATCGTATTTGTGGCTTTCGCCTGCCGCTGCCTTTGTTTGCCTTGCCTCATCTTTTGGCTTTTTGGCTTTTGCCATTTTTTCTTCTCCGGCTGTCATTTTCATGGGTTGTGCTGCCTCGGTTTATTTTCCCCGCCCCACACGAATATTAATCGTTTGGACTTCTTGCTCGCCGACCACCGCCTGGACTCGCTTCAATAGCGCCTGGCGATACCTCTGATTAAGCTCAAAGGCAAGGGCGGAATGTTCGACCCATACCCAGAGCGTTTTGTTTTTACCTAGAAAGGGTTTGGTGCTGCTTGCGATTTTTGCCCCCGCAATTTTGGGCCACGCCTGGATAAGCCGTTTGCGGATTTCTTTTTCCGGACTCGACAGCTCTGCGATAACACTGTTCATGATGGTTTTTATCGCATCCATGGCGCCGCGCGGAGTCCTTTGAGGCCGAAATTAAAATTAACTGATCTGCATCGGCATAATCACGTACAAATACCCTTCTTTTCCCTTTAACAGCCCCGGTTTGTCGGGTTCGGTTAAAGAAAGCGAAACTTTTTCAACGTCCAGATTTTTTAAAACATCAATGATGTAATACGGATTGAACCCGATCGCAATATCCTCCCCGTCAATCTCCGCATCGATTTCTTCGTGCGCTTCTCCGAGATTGGGAGACCGGGATGAAATCAGGATTTTACCTTTTACAAAATCAATTTTAATCGCGGGAGAATCAGGCGAGGTCAGCAGCGCCGTGCGCTTTACCGCTTGCAATAATTCTTCCCGGTCTGTTGAGGTTGTGATTTTTGACTCTTTTGGAATGACCTGCTCATAGTTCGGGAAATTCCCCTCGATGATACGCGAGCAAATAAAGCTGTCCCCTAAATAAAAAACAACCTGGTTTTTTGTGGGGATAATTTTAACTTCTCCCTCCCAGGACAAAATCCGAATCAGCTCCTGAACCGCTTTTGAGGGAATAATAATTTCAAAATTTTTTTCCTTCTTATTTTTAAAATCCTTTTCAACAAATGCCAGCCGACGCCCGTCTGTTGCAACAAGTCTGAGTTTATTTCCTTTAACCGAAAGCAGGACACCGTTAAGAACGTACCGCGTTTCATCGTATGAGATCGCAAAGGCAGTGAGCGACAACCCCTCTTTAAGCACGGCCTGATCCAATTCAACCGCATCTTCAAGATTAAATTCTGGCAATTTAGGGTAGTCGTCGACAGAAAGGCCCATGATTTTAAAATAAGCCTTGTCTGATTTGATATTTACGGCATTATTTTTTTTGACTGAAATTTCCACTTCCCCGTCGGGAAGTTCCCGGATGATCTCCGATAATTTTTTTGCGGGAATTGTAATACTTCCGGGTTTTGTGATCGTGATGGGGATGGTTGTAGAAACACCCACTTCCAAATCAGTCCCCACCAATCGTAAACCCTCTTCTTTTGTTGTTTCAAACAGGACATTGCTTAGTATGGGGAGTGTATTTGCTTTTTGTGACGCCACATTTCCGACAGAACTAAGGGCTTTTACCAAGGCACCTTTATGAACGATAATTTCCATAAACAGGATCTCCTATACCTCTATGATGGCTCTATTTTATCAAAACAGTAACCGTAATAATATGACTAGTTAATATGTGGAAAACACACCTAAATCGTTAAAATATAATACGTTACAAAAACAATAACCAGTGGATAACTATTCTTCTGTTTTCAACAGCCGTTTAATATCTTCTAAAACCCGGCGCGTGTCCATATTTTGCTCTGATTCCGCATGAACTTTTTGATACGAATGAATGACCGTTGTGTGGTCCCGGCCGCCAAAATACTCCCCTATTTCTGGAAGGGAATGCGCCGTCATTTGACGGATCAAATACATAGCGATTTGACGCGGCCAAGCAATCGACCGGGTCCGTCTTTTTGCACGCAAATCAGAAATTTGCAAATTAAAATACTTTGCGACAACCCGTTGAATTTTCTCAATACTAATGTTTTGTTCCTCTTCTTTCAAGGAGGCTCTTAAGATTTCTTTTGCGAGTTTTAAATCCACCATTTGGCCGGTAAGCGTACAATAGGCAACCACCCGGATCAATGCCCCCTCCAGCTCCCGGATATTCGACTGGATCTTACTGGCGATGAAATAGCAAACATCATCCGGAACGGCGACCGTCTCCTTCTCCATTTTCTTCTTAAGGATTGCAACGCGGGTTTCAAAATCAGGCGGCTGAATGTCGGTAACAAGGCCCCAACCAAACCGCGAAACAAGACGCTCCTCCAGGCCGGGAATTTCTTTCGGAGGCCGGTCACTCGAAACCACAATCTGTTTATGGGCGTCATACAAAGTATTAAAGGTATGAAAAAACTCTTCCTGCGTGGCCTCTTTTTCAGCGATGAAGTGAATATCGTCAATAAGCAGCAGGTCGAGCGACCGGTATTTGCTTCTAAACTGTTGTGTGGTGCGAGTTTGAATGGCTTGAATCAATTGGTTGGTGAATTTTTCACTAGAGATGTAAAGAATCTTTGCGTCGGGCTTGGCTTGTTGAATAAAATTTGCGATGGACTGCATTAGGTGGGTTTTTCCAAGACCGACGGGGCCGTAAATAAATAAAGGGTTATATTGCCGTGCCGGTGCTTCCGCAACCGCCATAGACGCGGCATGTGCAAAACGGTTGCCCGGGCCGACGACAAAGGCATCAAAGGTGTATTGCTGATTAAGGTTTTGTACTGGAACGCCGGCCGAACCCAGGAAAACGGACGGGCGTTTTTCCGCCGCCGGGACAAGCAATTCCTGAGATTTTCCAGCCGGTTTTAAGGGTGCGATTTCGTAACGGATTTGCCTGGGAACGCCATCGATTTCAAGAAGAGCGCTCGAAATCAAATCTTGATAGTGGTCCTTCAGCCATTTTCCATAATAGGGATCCGGCACCCCGAGCGTTAACGTGAGATCATCCGCGGCAAGACATTGAACAGGATCAAACCAGGTCTTGAAGGAGCGCTCGCTTAATTCCCGGGATAAAATGTCCCGGATCTGCTTCCAAATACTAAAGGCAGCAGAGTCCTGGGTTTGCCCGGAGGGCTCATTTTGAGGATAGGATAGATGTGGATAACTTGGCACTTTTTCCACAGATTAATCACAGGCAAATGGTGAACAATTTAAATAAAAATTAGGGCAAAAACAAGAAAACTATAAAAGTTATCAACATGATATGAACAGATTATAAACAGCCAAAAAAACAGATTAAAAAGCCCCGCAAGCAAATCATTGCGGGGAATTCAAAAGAAGACAACCGTATTTTACATCGTTGCGGCACAATGTCCATAAATAAATCACAGCATTTTAAAAAAAACACCGGCTGTGCGGCGCGCGTGCTGGAACGTGTAACAAACAACGCAGCGGCGGACATTTTAGTCCGGTTTTCTCATCGATTAGGTGAATCGATAAGAAAACCGCTTTGGACGCATGGGGTTGCATCCAAAGTTTTGCGCCCACATTTTAACAGGGCGCAAAAGACAACCCCTGGGGTACAAATGAAAAAGCCCATTTGCACCACAGCCTCCGCGATGGCATTTCTCATTGGTGATGAGAAATGCGGGTTAGAGGTGGGCGGCGAAGAATAAAATGCGCGGGACTTATTGCGGGCTGTAAACGCTGCGTTTCTTTGCGATCATTTCACCAAAAGCCGGACCAAAGAATCCCTTTAAGATGAGGAGTGATTTTGTTATAATCCCAAACCTGTTAAAAATAAGCGGGCCATACTGCCGGTAAAACGCACGGCGGCGAGCCCTTGAAGGGGGCATCAGTGAAACGGACTTATCAGCCATCAAAGCGGAAGCGGAGAAGAAAGCACGGCTTTCTGGCCCGCACAAGCTCTCAGGGGGGCCTTAAAGTACTTCGGAGGCGCCGCAAAAAAGGCCGGAAACGCCTTACGCTTGTCTAACGCCACGTTTCATTCAATATAATGAAACATAGCACTGGTTTCCAGAACCGGCCATGAACGGGCGGCTGAGCAAAGACCTGAGATTAAGAAAGAACCCCGAATTTGTTTATTTGTTTAAAAACGGACGGAAGTGGAAGGGTGAGTGGGTGAATTTGTGGGTCATCCGGTCACCGGAACAGCCGCCGGCCGGTGAAGGCTCCGCAAAATTCGGAATCGTTGTCAGCCGGAAAACCCACCCTCGCGCCACACGGCGCAATCTCTGGAAAAGACGGATCCGGGAGTCCTACAGACAGCACCGGGCACGTATTAAAAAAGGCATCTGGGTTGTCGTTCAGGCAAAACTTTCTGCATCACAGGCCGGAGAGAGAAAAAAAGATGACGTTCCGTCTCTAAAAGAGCTGGACCGGGACATGAAAGGCCTTTTTGCCAGGGCCGGAATAACGCTGGAAAAAAATTAAAGGACACAGGACAGTTATGCAGCAGGAATCACCGTTCGGGAAAAATTACTGGCTGGCGCTTGGAATATCGATGTTGATCCTTCTTGCGTGGCAGCCGCTGCTCAAAATGACGGGCTATGCGCCCGCCCCGGCGCCGCCGGCTGTTACACAGGAATCCGTCCGCGAGGTTTCGGCCGGCGAAGAAATGCCGGCACCGGCTAAAAGCACACCGGCGCTTTCGGCCGCCGAAGGCCCGTTCCTCGAGGCCGTAAAAAAAGCCGCCGTGGTGCAGTTTCGCAATGAATTCTACGACATAAAATTTTCGACCCAAGGAGCGTCGGTTGTTCAGCTGCGCTACATCGGAAGCGACTTGCGCGGAAACGTTTCCGGCGCGGAATTTTTCGATGAAGATATCAGTAAGCCCGGTCTTTTTGCCGTGGACCTGGGCCCGGAAGCCCCGGACCTTTCGCGCGCGGTTTATAATCTGACCCGAAGCGGACAAAACGACAGTGCGCTCGAATTCACATATGAAATGCCGTCGGCCTTTAAAGTCACAAAAAAATTTATTTTCAGTGCGACCGAACCCGTCATTGTCCTGGACGTCAGCGTCACCAATTTGTCGAATGCCGGAAAATCGTTCCCCGCCGCAATCCACATCGGGATGGACGACCGGCCGGATGAGGAAGAGAAAGGGATGTTCCGCAGTTTTGATGCGGTCTTTTGGGGCGACGGGATCCAGGCGCGCCCGTCCGGCAAGATCCGTTCCAAAGGCCTGTATATTGTCCAGCCGTTGGTTTGGAGCGGAATCGTCAAAAAATATTTTGCGCTTCTTGTGAAGCCCGACAAAAAAATTTCCGCGGTCTCGGGCGAAGCCGATCAGGCCTCTATTTTTCTGAGGTTAACAAGCGAAGTTTTTGAAACAGTCCCGGGCGGTACTGCCAAAGCCGGGTTTCTGATTTATGCGGGCCCGCAGCGCTACGAGGCCCTGAAGAAAACGGGCGCAGGGTTCGAAGAAATTATTTCACTTAATCCGGGGCTTTTTGGCCAGTTCAAAGGGCTCGTGGGCCTGTTTAAGCTCTGGATGCTGCAGGGGCTAAAATTCGGGTACCAATTCACGCACAATTTTGGATGGGCGATTATTTTGCTGACGCTTTTGATCAAAGGGCTTTTTGCCCCCTTTACCCACATGAGCTATGAGTCCATGAAGCGGATGCAGGCGATCCAGCCCAAAATGAAATCCCTGCAAGAGCGCTATAAAAATGACGTCGGCAAACTGCACCGGGAGATGGCGCAGCTTTACAAGCGCAACAAAGTCAACCCGTGGATGGGTTGTCTTCCCATGCTGCTGCAAATGCCGATCTTTATCGGATTTTATTTTATGCTGGCTGATTGCATCGAACTCAAAGGCGCCCCGTTTATTTTCTGGATCCATGACCTTTCAAGACCCGATCATTTGTGGACGCTCCCCTTCTCGCTCCCCCTGCTTGGAAACGGCATCAATCTCCTTCCCTTGCTGATGATTTTTTCGATGGTGTGGCAGCAAAAACTGACGCCGACGGCGGCCGCGAGTCCGGAACAGGAAAAAATCATGGCGTTTATGCCCGTGATGATGGGGTTTGTTTTTTATAAAATGCCATCCGGACTTGTGCTCTACTGGCTTGTCTCCACGCTTCTGACCGTGATCCAGCAGGTTTTTGTAAAGCGGATCGTGATTGTGCTGCATCATGAGGACCGGGAATAGAAGCGGTTTCATAAGGCTGCGTCACTCCTTTATTCGTCATTGCGAGCCCGCTCGTACTTTTGGCGGGCGCGGCAATCTCAGGTTTTGAGATTGCTTCGTCGGCTTCGCCTCCTCGCAATGACGGTGGTGTTTGCACTTACATGGGCTTATGAAACCGCGTCTCGTAAAAATAAGAATGCCGGAACGCCAAGCCGTCAGCAGGACACATAAACTTCTCCTATGAATCCGAAATTAGATCATTATCATGCCATCATTGTCGGGGCCGGCCATGCCGGCGTTGAGGCCGCGCTTGCGATTTCGCGCGCGGGATTCAAGACGCTTGTCTTGACCATGGACACTCAGGCAATCGCGCGCATGTCCTGCAATCCGGCGATCGGCGGACTTGCCAAAGGACACGCGGTGCGTGAAATCGACGCGCTCGGCGGCGAGATGGCCAAGGCAACCGATGCGACGGGAATTCAATTCCGGATGCTGAACGAATCCAGAGGCCCGGCCGTCAGGGCGCCCCGCGCGCAGGCGGACAAGAAGCAATACTCCTTATATATGGAAGCAAAGCTTGCCGCGGAACCTAATCTGGAACTGCGGCAGGCGCATGTCACCGGGCTGATCGTTGAGAACGGCCGGTGCGCCGGTGTGCGCACGCAGGACGGAACGGAAATTAAAAGTTTTGCCGTGGTCCTGACAACGGGAACCTTTTTGCAGGGGTTGATTCATGTTGGCGAAACGCATGTGGCGGGGGGGCGCGTCGGCGAAAAGCCGGCGGTCGGGCTTTCGGATTCCCTGCGCAAAAACGGCATCCAATTGATCCGGTTTAAAACCGGAACGCCGCCGCGCCTGCATGCCGACAGCATTCCCTGGCAGGAGCTTGAGCCCCAGCCCGGCGATGAACCGCCGCGGCCGTTTTCTTTTTCCACAGAAAAACTCGAAGTCGACCAGCTGCCCTGCTACCTGACCTATACAAGCGAAAAGACGCATGATGTCATCCGCAGGAATTTGCACCGCTCCCCGCTCTACGGCGGGAAAATAAAAAGCGCCGGGCCGCGGGATTGCCCCTCCATCGAAGACAAAGTCGTCAAATTTGCGGACAAATCCCGGCACCAAATTTATCTGGAACCGGAAGGGCGAGACACCAAAAGCATCTATGTCAACGGCATGTCGACCAGCCTGCCGCGCGACGTCCAGGAAGAAATGGTGCGGTCGGTGCGCGGGCTTGAGCACGCGCAATTTTTGCGCTACGGCTACGCGATTGAATATGACTGCGCGCCGCCGACACAGCTTAAACACTCGCTTGAAACAAAACAAATCGAAAACCTGTTCCTGGCCGGCCAGATCAACTGCACCTCGGGCTATGAAGAAGCTGCGGGACAGGGGTTGATGGCCGGGCTGAACGTGGTGCGCAAACTACGCGGCGAAGGGACCTTTGTGCTCGACCGGTCGGAAGCCTACATCGGAGTTCTGATCGATGATCTGGTAACGCGCGGCACGAATGAGCCGTACCGGCTTTTTACGGCGCGCGCGGAGTACCGGCTGCTTTTAAGGCAGGACAATGCGGACAAACGATTGATGAAGTACGGGTATGAGTTCGGGCTTGTTGCAAAAAACCAATACGAAAAATCCAATGCAAAACACGAAAAGATCTGCACGGAAACCGAAACGCTGAAATCAAAATGGCACCGGGACATGACGCTGGATCGCTATTTACGGCGTCCGGGCGTGACGTGTAAAGACCTGATCGCGGAGGGCCTGTATGCAACGGAGTTGGACAGCGAGTCGATAGAAACCCTTGAGGCAGAGATTAAATACGAAGGATACATCAGCCGTCAGGCTGCCGAGGTGAAACGGTTTAAACGCATGGAATCCAAACCGATTCCCGAAGGGCTGGATTTTCGGACCCTTCACGGGCTCAGCAGCGAAGCGCGCGAGAAACTTGCCAAAATCTGCCCGGCCTCGATCGGGCAGGCCTCCCGCATTCCCGGCCTCAAACCAAGCGACCTTTCGCTTTTGGCCGTGCATGTCGAGCGGACCAACCGCGAACGCGGGCAAAAATAAGCCGCCAGATACCAAGCAAGCGAAAATTTCCCCTTCCCCCGGCGTACCGGCGCCGCTAGCGAAAAATCCTCGGGAGTAAAAAAAAGAAATCAACGCCCCTCATCCTAGCCTTCTTGCATCCCGTCCGCCAAACAGCGTTGGCGGATCCGTCCTTCTGCGGAGCGGGAGAAGGAACTGATTAATGGACTAACCCGCATTTCTCATCACCCATGAGAAATGCCCTCGCGGAGGCTGTGGTGCAAATGGGCTTTTTCATTT
>MHFC01000005.1:0-1643 GCA_001804025.1 Omnitrophica bacterium GWA2_52_8
GGCGCTCGGCCCAAAAGTCCAGGGGCCCGCTTTGATTTTTAGATTGTAGAAAACCTGGTAGAAGTGACCGAAGGAGAAAAAAAGAAAAAAAATCATGGACGTTAAAAGCCCGGCCTTAGGGGGATCTTTCAGGAAAGTCCGTACCCCCCAAACACAGACCACCGCGAGCGCAAGTGCGCCTAAAAGATAAACCCCTATTTCATGGAATTCCACCTGATCACGGTTATGCGCATAGAGGGCAAGAAGGGGATAAATCGCCAGACCATAGGGATGAAAAATGCGGTCTTTGTTTACAAACTTGGCAAACACGAATTCTTTCCTTTACAGCCCAGTATTGCCTGTAAAATCAATGCTCCGGTATGCCTTAGCCGGGTCTAGCCGGCAGTGACCCGGCTGAATTTGATGATTTCGGAGATGATGCGAACCTGGTCTTCCTGCTGTAGATCATAATAAAAAGGCAGTCGCAGAGTCCTGCGGCTCAAATCTTCCGCCACCGGGCAATCACCCGGACGGCCGCCCAGGCGCTGTCCCATTTCCGAAACATTCAGCGGAGGGTAGTGGAAGGCACTCGTAATGCCCTGCGATTTAAGATGTCGGATCAATCCCTCGCGAAATTCATGACTGGGCAGAACAAGGTAAAACATATGAAACGATTGCTCACATTCCTCCGGTACCGACGGCAAGCGGATACCCGATTCCTCTGCCCAATCGCGCAAATTCTCGGCGTAGAAATTCCAAATCTCTTTTCTGCGATTCTGAATTCTGTCTCTATTCTCCAGCTGCGCATATAGAACTGCCGCTAAAATATCCGACGCCAAATAACTTGAACCGACATCAACCCACGTATAGGCAGCAACTTCCCCCTTCAAAAACTTAATTCGGTTGGTTCCTTTATCCCGCAGCATCATTGCTCTTTCAGAGTACTGCGGTTCGTTGATCAGTAACGCGCCGCCTTCCCCGCAGCTCAGGTTTTTCGTCCCATGAAAACTCTGGGCGCCAAGCTGCCCCATGGTTCCGAGATAACGGCCGCGGTAGCGGCCGAATAAACCGTGCGCATTGTCTTCTACCACGGGAATGCCATGCTCTCCTGCAATTTTAAGAATCGTATCCATTTCACAACCGACGCCCGCGTAATGAACCGGCACAACCGCCTTCGTGCGCTTTGAAATCAGCCTTTCCAACTGCGCTTCATCCATATTGAGCGTGTCGGGACGGGCGTCAATAAATACAGGCCGTGCACCTCGTAAAACAAACGCATTGGCGGTCGAAACAAACGTGTAGGTCGGAATAATGACTTCATCTCCGGGCTGGATATTAAGCAAAAGCGCCGCCAGCTCTAACGCATGCGTCCCTGAGGCCGTTAAAAGGACCTCCGGCACGCCTAATTCTTGCGCCAAAAGTCCCTGGCATTGCTTGGAAAAATATCCGTCCCCGATACCATCCCCCGACGTCAAAACCTGCCGGACATACTCAAGGGACTTCTCGATGTGGAGTGGTTTATTGAAAGGAATGTCTTTTTTTGTCATAGGTTTAGATAATTTCGGATTCTAGTCATGCGTAACTTATTATTATTAAATAAGTTACGCCATGAAGCGGCAGGTTCAAAAAGCGCCGTCTACCACCGCAAACGCTATATGAAAGCC
>MHFC01000005.1:1730-1961 GCA_001804025.1 Omnitrophica bacterium GWA2_52_8
CCCTTGTCCTCCAGAACATGCCGCATCGCCGCCAATTCAGCGGCATAGCCGGAGTGGCTACGCTCTGCAGAGTTCGGCGAATGCCCCCTAAAATAAAGCTCTTTAGAAGGAATGGCTGATGAGGCTCTGCCGGTAAGAATATAAATGGCATCCTGACCGTTGGAAAATACAGGCACTCCGGCAGGCAATCCCCCGATTTTCTTCATCATCTCGGAATTCCGCCATTCCCTG
>MHFC01000005.1:2019-3611 GCA_001804025.1 Omnitrophica bacterium GWA2_52_8
AATAAGAAATGATAAAAAAAAGCCCCACGGTCAATACGATTTTTCTCTTAAAAGGAGCGTGCTTGCACACCTGCCAAAGATGATGCATCAGAACGGTTCCGAGCAAAATCACCGCCAGGAATACCGGAGAAAGCGCGCGGTCATCCAGGCCTTCGTCGCCCAAAAATAAATTGGTACCCAAATAGACGCCCAGATGGCAGACAATCAGCGCGAGCCAGAGGCTGTTTGAAAACTGCCGCGGTGTCAATTTTTTCCAGCCAAGCCCGAAACCGCAGACGAACGCCAAAAGAACGATGGCCCGCAGAAAAGCCGGGACAGCCTTGGGTAAAAGCCAGATCGACGGATAGGCCAGGAGCTCCCGGAAAGTCGGCAGCATATGCGTATTGAAATAAAATTCAAATCCGATTCCGGTATTCGTCCCGGTAAGCGAATGGTTTCTTGCGCCCCAAACAAGCATTGGAATCATGCCTGCCGCTCCCAAAAGAAAAGCCAGTTTCAAGCGCCGGCCAAGCGGAATTTTAGCCGCAAGCAGAACGGAAATAACTCCCGCGGCCACGGCCGAAATCCCGGAATATTTCGTCAGGAATGCCAGAGAAAGAAGAAAAATGGCCCCTATAAATACCCTATTTGATTTGCCGTCCTCCAGATAGCCTTTGAGACAAAAAAGCCCCAGAAAGGTCAGGAAAATAAAAAGCGGCTCCGCAATGGCCTGCGCGTGGAGCTGCAGCAGGACAAAAGACGCGGCAACCAGCCATGCGCCGGCCAAAGCCGCCCAGAATGAACGTGTGACCGCCAAAAGCCAGCGTCCGGCAATAAAAATATTCAGCCCGAATAAAACGCCATTGATTATTCTGGCACCCAAAACCGGGTCCAACCCCGCCAATCCAAGTCCAGCCAATGTTATTGAAAAAAAAGGTCCATATTGCGTAAAAGGCCGCAGGGTTCCGTCCCACTCCGCAGGAACAACTAAACCATGGCCGTTCAAAATCCCGCGGGCGGCAGAAATATACTGAGTCGCATCCGGCCCCAGCCCAATTCCCCAGGGCGTCATTAAAAAAAGATACGCACTCGCGAAACAAGCGAGCAGCATGAGCACGGCAAGATAGATTTTATTCAAAGTCGCGTCAGATTCAGGCAGGGCCATGGGTGCTCCTGTCTGCCGGATCAAACAGGCCCGGGACATAAGCGGCAGCATCCAGCACAACAAGGACCTCCCGTCCTTGAGCAATCAGATTTTTTTTTATGATAAGCGCCTCATAGGGAGCCAGAAAAGCGTCGAAGCTGGCGCGATCAAATCTTTTCGTGCTGCGGCTGAGCTTCTTTGCCAGCGACGCCAAAACAGGAATTTTGCTGCTTGCCAGATTCACAACAGGTTCTGTCAAAATCACTTTTTTACGGGCACTATGCAAAAGTTTATTCAGCAAAGTCCGGCTCCTGGAATAAAACTGATAAAGACTAGCCATCATGACAATATAGTCGGACGCTGGGATGTCCGCGCGCATCAAATCAAGATTTTTAAAACGGATACCGTCTTTGGCCGCATTGTTTGCAAAAGCTCTGCTGTGATCCACACCCGTGTAAGCGATCTGCCG
>MHFC01000005.1:3632-6146 GCA_001804025.1 Omnitrophica bacterium GWA2_52_8
AAGCCGGCAGTCCCCGCAGCAAAGGTCCAGCACCTCGGCAGCATCCGGGATTTCAAGCGCAACGGCCGAATAGCGTTCTTCAAATCCCCTGCCATACAACGTCCGCATGCAAACTTCGTAAAGAATTGCGGAATCGTAAATCATGCGATTGCTTCTTAGTAAATGACGGATTTTTCGCGGCGATGAAGCCACGCAGGACGAAGTTTTTTGACCACTGGGAGGAATTTCATCAGGCTCTTAAGGTAACGCAGAGTCTCGGGGAGAAGGTTTACGGTTGAAACATGGGTATTGCGGATAAAAAGCGTCGGAATCTCCAAGATCTTCAAATCGGCATAGTAAGCACGCGTCATGATCTCCGTGTCCCAAAACCAGCCGCTGCTCTTGGACTCCTGCATGGACGGCATGATCTTTTCCTTTCTGAAAAATTTACAGCCCGTTTCCGTGTCTTTGAGATTCGTTCCGAGTAAGCGCGAGGACAAAAAAGCATATCCCTTGCTGCAGATCAACCGCACAAGGAAGTAAAGATTTAATTTCCACTGGTACACCCGCAGGGCAGTACAAACATCAGCGTTGCCGCTGCGGATACCCAAAATCATCGACGGGATATAACGGGCGGGATTGTCCAAATCCAGGTCGATAAATCCCACAATCGTCCCCTGGGCCTTGGTGAAACCGTCAAAAACCGTTTTACCCCGGCCAATATTGATATCATGCAAATGGAGATGGCAGTTGTCTTTACCCTCAATGCACTTTTGGACAATCGCAACGGTATCATCCTTGCTTTTATCATCCACAAAAATGAGTTCGTAGCGGTAAATCGTCGCATCCATGACAGCCTGGATCTGCCGGATACTCTCTTCTGCATAGGAAGAAGCATTGTAACAAGCCAGGACAATACTGACATCCACCGTATCCATGTTTATCCTTTGGCTATGAGGCTCATCCGTAAATAAGCCGGTTTTGTTTCAGATGGTCATAAGCCTTTGAAAAAAACTCCTGCACCGGCCCCTGCGCCGTGATCCAGGCTGCAAAATGGCCCAGCCCCTCCCGCAGCGGGGTTCGCGCTTTAAATCCCAATTTCGCCAGTTTCTCCGTATTGAGCACAATATGCCGGACATCACCCCATCTAAACTGTCCCGATATTTCCGGTTTAACTGTTTTGCCGTAGAGCCGGATGAGTTCTTCCGCAAAATCAGAAATGGACGTCGGCCGGCCAGTCGCAACATTGAAGACCACGTTGGCAGCTGACGGATTTTCCATTACAAACAAATTTGCTTCTGCCACGTCTTTCACATAAACAAAATCGCGTGTTTGCTCGCCGTCTTCATACAGCAGCGGCGATAACTGATTCAGAATTCTCGTAGAAAAGATGGAGGCCACCCCTGTATACGGGTTAAACAAGGATTGCCGAGGGCCATAAGTCACCCCGTAGCGCAGTGCTACGACAGGTATGTTTAACTGTTTTCCTGCAGAAAGACTCATGCGTTCCTCAAATTCTTTCGATAACGCATAGGGAGTTTCAGCTTCGCGCGGCTTGCATTCATCCGTCAGAGCAGGCGTCAGCTCGGCCTGACAATGCGGACAGAGAGGCTCCCAGATTTTCCTTTTAAGCGGCTCAAGCGCTCTTACCGGCGGGAACACCAGATTCTCTCTACAGCCGCAGTGATAAGCACCCTCGGCATATACAGCCAGACTGGAAGCGACCACAATTTTTTCGACTGCATATTTTCCGGTTCCAAGCACTTCAAAGAGCCTGGCCGTGCCGCCAACATTAACATCAAAGTATTTCGAGAACTCAGGGGTAAACCCGCCAAAAGCCGCCTGGTGGAAAACAAACCTGACCCCGTCTAAGGCCTTCTCCATATCTTGGCGGCAACGGACATCTCCCTGAATGAACTCAGCTTCTTTAGGGACCCACGCGGGCTTTCCCTGCGGATGCGTCTGGGGTTCAAGATTATCAAGAATCTTGACCTGATAGCCCCGCTCGATCAAAAGATCCGTCAGATGGGAGCCAATCAAACCCGCGCCGCCAGTCACCAGGGCTTTGCCTTTGAAAAAGGTCATAATCTTTAAGCGTCCGAGCCCGTCATGAATTTTTTAAGAGCCCCTACAACTTGGTCAAGTTGCGCATCACTCAACTCCGGGTAAAGGGGCAGCGACAAGATGTGTTTTGCCAAACGCTCACTCACCGGAAAATCTCCGGCGCTATAGCCCAAATCTTGATGACACTTTTGAAAGTGAATGGGGACAGGGTAATGAATTCCAGCTCCAATGCCGCATTCTGTCAACGATTTGAGGACGTTGTCGCGATTTTCAATTTGAATGACGTAGAGATGATAAACAGGGATCCGCCCTTCTCTTGTGATCGGCAGGACAGCAGCCGGGCAACTGACCTTAAGCTGAAGGGAGTAGTATTCTGCCCTTTCCCTCCTGCTCTGATTCCAGGCATCCAGATGGCGGAGTTTGACGCGCAAAACAGCCGCCTGAAGAGTGTCCAACCGCGAATTCGTCCCC
>MHFC01000005.1:6200-9424 GCA_001804025.1 Omnitrophica bacterium GWA2_52_8
CGGCTCCAAAACTACCTGCGCGCCGCCCTCCGTATTCAGCGCCGTGGGCCTGACAGGCATCTTCGACAACAAAAAGTCCGTGCTTTTGAGCGAGAGCCATGATGGGGTCCATCTCTGCGCATTGTCCGTAAAGATGAACCGGAAGAATGGCTCTCGTCCGGGGTGTTATTTTTGATTCAATCAGCCGCCAATCCATGAGGTAATCATTCGGGTCACAATCCACCAGCACGGGGCGGGCGCCCGCTTGAATAATGGCAAGCGTAGTCGCCACAAAAGTATTCGCAACCGTGATCACTTCATCCCCGGGCCCAATGCCAAGCGCTTTCAGCGACAGGACAATGGCATCCAGGCCTGAGGCGACTCCGATCGCAAATTGCGTCTGGCAATACGCGGAAAACTCCTTTTCAAAAAGGGCTACGTCCTGCCCAAGAATGTAATCACCGCGCCCAAGAGTTGTCTTGATGGCCATATCGATTTCTTCATGGATAGACGCATATTGCGCACGCAAATCCACGAGAGGCACCGGGGATATTTTTTGAGCTGCGGGTGTGTTCATAAAAATCAGACTCCCTTGCGCCCGGCCGCATTACCGGCATTTGAGCTGATCAAATGAGGGTTTTCCATATCCAGATGACGGATATAATCGGCAACACCGTCCTGAAGAGATGTAGGCGCGAAGTGAATGCCTGTTTTATGTAGTTTGCTTAAATCAGCCTGTGTCCAGTATTGATACTGGTCCCGGATATTCAGAGGCATTTCAATGTACTCAATCCTGGGCTCTTTTCCCAGCGCAAAAAAAATACACTCCGCAAGCCGGTTCCAGCTTTCAGCTTTCCCAGCCCCAAGGTTAAAAATACCCCGTTTATCCGGATGCCTCCAAAACCAGATCAGCACGTCCAAAACATCCTTCACATAAATAAAATCACGCTTCTGCTCGCCATCAGCCAAATCCTGTCTATAGGATTTAAAGAGTCTGATTCTCCCCTCTTTCTTAATCTGTTCATAGCCTTTGTGGACCATGCTCCGCATATCCCCTTTATGGTATTCATTAGGCCCATAAACATTAAAAAACTTAAAGCCAGCCAGACGATTCGCGAGCCCCTGTTCCAGGAGCCAGAGATCAAACATCTGCTTAGATTCACCGTAAGGATTAAGCGGCGTCAAATGCGGAGTTATAGCGTCCTCATCGCAATATCCACGATCACCCGCTCCATAGGTAGCGGCACTCGAAGCATATAAAAATTGCACGCCGTTCTTAAGCGTCCATTCCGCTAACAGGCGCGAATAGGAAAAGTTGTTTTCGTAAAGGTATTCGCGGTTCTGTTCCGTGGTCGCAGAGCATGCCCCCATATGAAAAAGTGTCTCAATCTTTCCGGCAAGCTCGCCCCTCAGAAGCCTTTTAAGAAAATCGCCTTTTTCAATGTAATCGAGAACCTTCTCCCTATTCCAATTCAACGACTTTGGAAGCGATTGCCCGTTCTCATCTACAAGCAAAATGTCCGTACGCCCCAGCTCATTGAGTTTCCAGACTAAACAACTGCCAATGAAGCCAGCGCCCCCTGTGACAACGATCATAATGAGTTCAGACTTTCAGTTTTATTTTCGCATTCTCAAACAAAGTAAAGGGATCGGTTTAAAGTGATTCCACCATCCGATCAACGGCTGGATTTTGCTATACCCCTTCTTGAGAGGAGGATAGGTTTTTGTGACCGGTGCTTCCATAACCCGATAGCCCAAACGGATGGATTGGCAAAAAAGGTAGGTTTCAACGGCGTAGCCGTCGAGCCAATCCTGCCAAATATTAATCCGAGAATCCTCAAGAAAACTTCTCCGAAACGCCCGAAACCCGTTTGTCGCATCCGTGATTTTTTTTTGAAGAAAAAAAGAGAAAATAAAACTGTAAAGGTGTGTCCCAATAATTCGTCCCAACGGCATAGCTTCTCCTTTGCCGCCTGCCAAATATCTGGAGCCTTGAACGAAATCAGCCTGATCCCGCTTGATCGGTTCCAGCAAACGCACAATCTGGCGAGGATCGTCCTTGCCGTTTCCTGCAAGGATTACAAAAACATCAAAGCCATTTTTCCTACCATAATCAAGACCGTGCCGGATAGCAACGCCGCAGCCTGAACGCTGGTTTAGGCGAAGGATCGTTGCACCCTTGCCGGACAAACTTTCACCGGAGCCATCCGTTGAAGCATCGTCGACCACCAAAATTTCATCCACAACCCCTGTGGGGAAAATACGAAGCACATCCGCCGTTTTCCCTCCTTCATTAAACGAAGGGAGAATTGCAAGAATCTTCATGGGCGCTGCAAAACCGGCTTTACAACGCCAACTTCCAAATCGACCGGGGCCCCGCCCAGCGCAATGGACTGCTGCACTGCCGTCATGGCCCGCACAAGCTCAAGCCCGTTCTGTCCGTCTGCAAGAGGTTTTTCACCCGTCCGAATACATCTCACAAACTCCAGACACACATTACGCAGGGGTTCTTCAGGATCGATTTTTGGACTGATAATATCCCCATCCCGCAAAAGCAGCTGAAACTCGCCAAAACTTTCGTAGGGCCGGTCAAGACTGACCCCCTTTTCGAAAATCCTCAGCCGCTCAAGAAGATTCAAATCATCGAAAAAAATACGGGCCTTGCTCCCTATAATGGCGACCTGCCGCTGTTTATTGGAATCCACCCAGCTGATGTGCACATTTCCAAGAATTTGATCCGGATAGACTAGACTCAGAAAAGCCACATCCTCAAACTTCGGGTTGAGGTGCGCCATGCCTACCGCTGAAACCCGCAGCGGCTGCTTGCCGAGCAAATAATTAAAAATGGAGATGTCATGAGGCGCCAAATCCCAAACTGCACTGACATCAGTCCGAATCAACCCCAGATGAGTGCGCGCCGCCTGCATGTAATAAATTTTCCCGAGCGTTCCGCGATCGACATGATCCTTCATTTTCCGGACCGCAGGATTGTAGAGAAATGTATGCCCCACCATGAGGGTTTTACCCGATTGTTCCGCCAACCGAACCAGTTCCTCCGCTTCGCCGGTCTGAAGAGCCAGGGGCTTCTCCACAAGCACGTGCTTACCCGCATTCAGGGCAAGCTTGGTAAGCTGATAATGAAGAGTCGCAGGCACTGCAATAATAAGAGCATCCAGCTTATCATCCGTGAGCAGTTCGGAAAAATCCTGGCAGGTTCTGATCGATGGCAGCATTTTTTGGACTTT
>MHFC01000005.1:9438-11325 GCA_001804025.1 Omnitrophica bacterium GWA2_52_8
AACCCCCTTTCTCGCTTAGGCACTTTCGCAAACTCCGCTTTCTTGTAAATATCTTCCACGAGTCCAATCACCCTCGCTGGATTCCCCGCCACCACCACCCCGGGCTCCACGTCTTTGGTCACCACACTGGCGGCGCCAACTACTGCTTTTTCACCAATCACCACTCCCGGTAAAATCGTAACATTAACCCCGATACGGGCCGCTTTCTTGATCCAGGGCCCTTCCAAATTGCGGCTGATGGGGTATTTATCGTTGGCAAAACAGCCCCCCGGCGCAATAAAAACATCATCTTCAATCCGCGTGTACTGGGGAATGTAACCATTGGCGTGAATTTTAACGTTATTGCCGATGATACAGGCATAATCGATCATGGTATTAGACCATATCTCCACCCAGTTCCCGATCTCATTTTCCTCGCGTATCACAACGTTATGGCCCGTCTGAAAACGCTCGCCGATACGCACGGAATTGTAAATAACCGTGCCGCTGCGGATGACCGCATTGGGCCCCAGAATCACACCGGTCTTTTGGATGGGCCGCCCCGTCGGATATCCCAAGATCACGTTCGTATCAATACTGGAGCCGCGCCCGATTTTAATTTTTACTTTTGGCCATCTTTTCATGTTGGGCCTATTCTAGCCATTTTTGACTTAACTTGAAGCCAAATCTGCTGCAGCCCGAATCCTGCAAACAGCATCAAAAAAGGGACAGCCGGATAGCGGTACCGGATACCCGGAATGGTCACGGCATGAACCGCCGTCAGATAAATGATCAAAAGATAGCACGGCAAAAAATCACGCCAGCGAGTACGGGTCAAACCGGCTCCAAAAAGCGCCAGAAGAGCCATTGCTGTGTACGGCAGCCCTGCCACCCATTTTGCCCAAAGAGGCGCCTTGTGATAAAAAGGGTACCAAAGTCTCGCCGCTTTGAAACTCATGTTTTTAACGAAATCCAGGGGGTGCTCCCGGATACTGAGAATGGCCTGCTGAGAGTACCAACGGTCAGGATCTCCGGTCGCATTCGCAGCGGCAATATCGGCGGCAGTCGGCGACACCGTATCGATCCCCCTGATCCAGTCTCCGCCGTACAAGCGGGGTCTTACCGTAGGGTTATTCCCAAGATAAAAGGTTAATCCCGAGCTATTCGTCAGCAGGGCAAAGCGCCCCTCAAGCTGACTATTGCGCGCCACCCACGGCATCAGGCATACAACATACGCCGTAAGAAAAATCAGCGCCGCGCGCAGGCCCTTGAGTCTATGTCTCGAAGTGAATATATACATCACGGCCATACCCGGATAAAAAAGAAACAGCACCTCTTTGGTCAAAACGCTCAGTCCCGCCAGAACCCCGGCTGCCGCAAAGGAACTCACTGAGGCATTGCAAACCGCATTGAACCAAAAATAAAAAAATGCCAAAATAAGCGTAACAAACACAATCTCCGGTAGTATATAAACACACTGTTTGGCCAGAAGATAATCAACCGCCAAAAGAAAGCCCGCAAAAATTCCGGCCCTGTGTGCTCCCATACGATTCCCGATGGCAATCAACAGCAGACAGCTTAAAGCCCCAAGCAAAACCTGCAGCAGTTGGATCGCCAAAGGGAATACTCCGGCCCGAACCGCCAGGGAGAGAATTGCGGCGTAGACAGGCACCCGCCTAAACACGGGAACGCCGTTGACGCTAAAACCTTCATGGGCCGCAAGACTTTGCGCTATTTTGATATGCAAAGTGGAATCGGCAGAAAGATGCTCGCCCTGGCCAGCGGCATACCATCCGGCTAGAAGCGTCAGCCGGAAAACCAACGCCACTATAAAAATTAAAAAAAGCTTGTGGGCTCGGGCCCTTTCAAATCTCAAGAGGAGGCTCCTTCGGCTGCAACAGCAGCAGG
>MHFC01000005.1:11379-19626 GCA_001804025.1 Omnitrophica bacterium GWA2_52_8
GCTCACAAACCAAAAAGGCTCCATGATGCGCACAATGTACAATGTGCATGAGCCTGTACAATGAAAAAGGATGCCAATCACCCCTGCGCAATACCCCAAAGCCAGCCCTTTAAGAGTCCCGGTCGGGGAAGCAGCGTATAACCAGCGGCTGATTTTAAACAGTCTTAAGAAAACCCATAACCAAAGCCCTAATCCGATAAAACTCAACTCGTGAAGCGTGCGGGCATACTGGCTGTCAGGATATTCCCAGGAGGCAATCCCCAGCCCAAGAATAGGGTTTTGCTTAACGGCATTCCAGCTACGCCGAAATGCATTCACCCGCTCCCCCGACGACTGATCCACGCCATAGGCCCGGTCAGCATGCTTTCCATCCTCCCAGGTATAAGCAATACGATCCTTAACCGACGCAGGCAAAATGATGGGGCAAACGGCAATCCCACCTAAAATTAAAAACCGCACCCATTTATTTTTATTTACAAACGCCAGAAGCAATAGCCCGCCGGCGAGCGAAATATACGCCGTCCGGCTAAACGTGTACAGCAACGGAACCAGCACCATTACAGATAAAATAAAAAAAATAATCCTTCGAAAGCCTGATTTCTGGTGGAGCATGATGCAAAAGACCAGCAAAAAACTAAATGCCAGGTAGCCTCCGGCCGTAGCGGGTTGCGGTCTATCTTCGAATGGCGTCGTGATCCTGTGAATCGAATACATTTCTGCTCTTGGCACCTGAATCAGAGTGTAAAACGCTAAAAATGCCACAGTCAGCAGGGTGAAAAACAGAAAAAGCCTCACCTGTTTTTCAGTTTCAATAAAGTTCAAAACCACATAAAAAAGCACCAGGTATTCAATGATCTTTGCCTGATAAAAAAAAGCTGGCATCAAATCGACCGTCCCCCGCGTGACCCCTACTGCTGAAGACACGAAGCTGAAAAGCACTAATGCCAGAAGCGGCTGATTCAAAGGCGTTTTTAAAAAGAATGACCTCTTTTTTTGTACGGCCGAACGAGCCATCCAGGCGAGCAACATAATGGGAATCAGAAAATCTTCGATCCGCAACGTGAAGGCGCGCCGCATCGAAAATCCGCCCAGCGAAATCTCCGGCGAAAATATCATGGCAATGGCGACGAGTCCGAGCGCGAAGCTGGTCGACGCAAAAGAAATGAGAAAATAAATCAAAGCGAGACAAACCAGAAGCGGCGCCGCGTCCCGAAGGCCTGAGAATCCGCTTTGCAGTCCCCACACGGCTATAAGCGCGAGCATGCCCCAGGGGCAAAGTCCCCGCTTTTTTTTCGTCTCGACACTCATAAAGTCCCGCCCTGTTCCGATCGTCTGGACATGAGCACTCCCCGAATTTCATCCGCTTTTGCCCGCCAGTGCGGCTCATCCGCTCTCGCAGCCAAAGCCGCCTCATAAATAGCCAATGCTTCTGCAAGCTCATTGTTTTTCTCAAAAAGGTCAGCCGTCTGCGCGCCCAGATGGTCCATGAAAAAACCTATCTCCCATTCCTTTTGCGCTTCATTCAGCGCCGCCTGAATCACCGGAGTCGCTTCAGCCCAATTTCCATTTTCAGCCATAAAGCGGCCATAGGTGTATTGCTCCTGCCAGGACGTTCCGACGACTCGCCTCAACTCATGCGGATCCTGAGTGTGCGCGTAGACTAACTTCAGAATCTGCTCTGTGGACGGTCCTTTTTCCCGAAAGGCAAGCTTTTGATATTTCTCATATAAGCCGCACGCTTTCCCGATGTCTCCATTTTGAAGCACCTGCTGGGCATAATGAGATAAATAGAACGCGTTTTGTGGTTCGAGTTCTGCCGCCTTTTCAAAATACCTCTCGGCCTCCCGCGGATCATTACTCTGAGCCATCAGGGTTCCTACAGCAAAATAAGAAGCCGGCCAAAACCGATTCAACTGAGCCGCTCTCTTAAAACTTTGCAATGCCTGCCCGCGGTACTCTATTTTTTTGTCTAACTGAAAAGAAAGCTTCGAGCGTTTGAGAGACAGTCTTCCCAGCGCCTCGTAAAAATCCCCGTTCCAGGGGCCCCATAAAATCGCATGCCGGTAGGCAGCCGAGGCCTCATTCCATTGAAAGTCTTTTTCCTGACGGATGCCTGTCCGGTAGCAAATCTGCGCATAGAGCTGCGTCGCGCTTAGTGCAAACCAAAAAAAGAGAACACCGCTGAGGACGATCCGCCGCAGTCCCTTTGTGAAGTCTCCGGCAGGCCTGCTTCCATTCATGCCAACAATCTCTGCGGCCATAATCCCAAGAACAATGGCAGCGATAAGGCTTGTGGCATAAATTCGCATGGGAAAATCGAACTGCGATGCCATAAAAAGGCACAGAAAGGAAGCCAGCTGCCCCGTCAGCCGTATCTTTGAAAAAACATCAGTGTGGGGGGCCTTAAATGCCCGGAGACAGCTTGTAGCGACCATCCACAAAACTCCGAAAAGCAGCGTGATCCCGGCAGCTCCCAAATCAACCCCGATTTGAAGCGTCTCGTTATGCGCGTAGTCTACAAGAAAGCGGTCCGAGTGCGTTCTGAAACGCGGAAAAATATGGACAAACGTTCCGAATCCCCATCCCCAAGGCCGCGCCCAAATAGCATGCAGGCTGCCC
This sequence comes from Omnitrophica bacterium GWA2_52_8, assembly GCA_001804025.1. Classification (GTDB taxonomy): domain Bacteria; phylum Omnitrophota; class Omnitrophia; order Omnitrophales; family Aquincolibacteriaceae; genus GWA2-52-8. Next base: position 13,999 of record MHFC01000005.1, read on the forward strand.
TGCCAAAAAGAGAACCGGTGGACAAGACTGAAAATATTAAGGTGCTTGCCGTCCCAGATTTCAAGAAAGCGCGCTAAAATCTTGATCCAATATCCGGAACCCCAAAGCGCTGCCAGCAAAATAAAGAAAATAAAAATCAGGCCAAACCAGGGTTTTTTGCGGATGATCTTCAGGCGTGCGAGGCTCCATAAAAAAATAAAAAAACAAAAACCAACGCTAATCCATACAGTCCGGGACCGTGTTAAAACAAGTGCCGCCAGCAGCCCCATAAGACACAGAAAGCTAAACACTTTCAGAATATAATTACGGCTGTTCAAAATTGCAGCCAGACTTAAAAAAATGGGCGCAACCAAAAAGGCTGCAAAATGTCCACCGTTGACATAGCGCGACGCCATAGAGCTTTTTGAATACCAATAGTCGGAAGGGAAATAACCGGTCAACTGGAGGCCCCCGAACACAGAATAGGCAATTCCCGCAAGGATGATCATCCAGATCAAAAAATTTCGCCGTTTAGAATCCGAGCAAACTGAAAGCGCCGCACGATAGACAATCCAATGGCTGCAGAGCCGGCCCAAAGTGATCAGGCTGTATACCGGAAGGACAGAGACCAGCGTTAAAAGCGAACACAAAAAAATCGCGCTAAGCCAGCCTTTCGCAAAAGGATCTCGAAGCCCGCTAAAACATAGATCGCGGCCATAGCTTAAAGAAAAAAATAGCGCAGAGAGGTATATCAGTGATTGCGCCCCGAACTGTTCCAAGGCACCGGTCAACCCGTGGAACCATGGGCCTATCGCTATCAGAGCACCGAGAAGAAAGGTCACTACAGTGGCAGGCATCCGATCCGTAACGCTGCGCCTAGACAGTCATGGTCGGTGTCGACGTTTCAGTTTCAGTGCGGGAACCCGAATGGCGCGGTTGCGGCGGTAAATTTTCAAACCGAGCGTTACCTTTTGGCAGTAACGACTGAAATACAAGTTTAAGTTTCTCAAGACTACTTACGCGTTCCCCTTGGATGGGTGAGCGGCGTTTCTTCCCCCCAGCCCCATTAGCTTCGGAGCCATAATACCCGTAGGAATGGTCGGAATAGTACCTGTAGTAATAATAAGGGTGGTGTGACGCTGCTACGCTATTGAGCACGCACCCGATAATTTTGCCATTCACCGCCTCAATTGCCTTTTTAGCTTGAATGCTGAGACGTCTCGGAATATAGCCTGACCGCGCCACCAAGATTGTCCCATCTACGCGCGAGGCGATGATAGGCGCATCCGCCACTGAAATAACAGGCGGAGAATCGATCAGTACCACATCGAAAACCTCGCGCAGCGTATTTAAAAACGCCGTAAGGACTGGGGCAGAAAGCAGCTCGGCAGGGTGCTCAGGAATGCCCCCCGAGGTAATGACCTGCAAATTTTCCGTCTTTGTTTTCTGAACCACTGCCTCCAACGGGAGACCTTCTTTGAGCACATGCTGCAAGCCCAGCCCTTCTTTAGGCAGCCGAAGCGCATGATGAAGCGAAGGACGCCGCATATCGGCATCAATCAAAAGAACCTTCAATCCGACTTGCGCAAGACTGATACCCAAGTTCACCGTGGTCGTGGTTTTACCCTCGCCTTTGACGGCACTCGTGACTTGAAAAATGCGAAGAGACTTATCCACAGCCCCAAAAACAAAGTTAGTCCGGATAATTCGATAGGCTTCCGCCACGTAGAGCGGGATTTTTAAATCACTTGTGCTCCACATCACGCGGCTGCTGCCTTCCGCATGAAACTTATCCTGCAATTCGCGCAGATCCGCTGTCTCGAATTCGACTTCAGGGATAATCCCAAGCGCGTTAACACGCAGGTGCGCCCGGACATCCTCAAGACTGCGTAAACTGCTGTCCAAATACTCAAGAAAGAATGCGAGTGCCAAGCCGATGAATGCACCGATCACCAAAGATAAAAGGACATTCATCTTTTTATTGGGCTGGATAGGTCTTCCGGGAATAGCCGCCGGCTCAATCACTTTGATATCAACCCATAGACTTGCTCCGCCTGCTAACTCCATCTCTTGCAATCTCTTATAGATACTGTTATAAATTTCACGATTCGTCTCGATCTCCTGTTCCAGAAGATTCTTAAGATTGGTCAGATCTGATTCTACCGGAATTAATTCCTCAGCCGTCAAATGCGGCTTAAGAATGATGCTAAACATCCTCTGACGCTGAGCAATTTGACTAAGCTGAAGACTATTTTGAGATTCTTCAAGCTTTCCGGAAAGAGCGCGGATCATACCCTGCAGTTTAATCACATCGGGGTACTTCTCGCCAAAGACCTTAAGCGCCTTGAGCAGATCGGCTTCGGCAGCGACCTTCTCAAGCGCCATCTCACTCGCTTTGACCTTCTCACGAATTTCATTCAAGCTTTTTGAAGTCATCGAAAAACGACTTTTAAACGCATCGATGTTGGCCGCATGATTCATCTCAACATAAACTTCCGCAGCGATATTGGCAAGCTCCGCGCAAAGGTCTGCCTGGGTACCTTTAACCTCAAGCGAGAAAATTCGGGCGCCCGCCGCTACTGGACGAAGAGTAATGGAGCCCGCAAAAATCCGCATAAGCAGCTCCTGCTCCCTATCCTCCAGCTTAAAATTCTTTTTCCTCTCATGAGATATTGAACGGCCCGCCTGCTCCAGCATCTGGATCTGAATCCCCGTATCCACTGCGGTTTCCAGAACACGTTTTGCGAATTTTTTACTGGAGACCAACCTAGACTGAGTCATGAGATAGGTGGGATCCCGCATTAAATTGTTCAGTTGCAGATCCGTATTTGACTCATTGGAACTCTTGGGTTCCACCACGAGTTCTGCGCCTGTACGATAGATAGGCGTTTGCATGCTATTGATAATAAGCGCTAGGCCCAAGCAAACCAGCAGCGCCATAAGCAGAACAAGACGCCGCTTAACCAATATGTGCCAATAAGCAAAAAGGTTCGCTTCAAGATGGTCTTCGCTATGTGACTCAACAGCAGGTTTCGCGCCATAGGGTGGGAGATTCGCGGTGTTCATGGATTAAACCCAGCTCCGCGGAACAATGATGACAGTGTCCGGGGCAATCAGAACATCATCTTTTTTTGTGCCGCGCATAATTTCAGTCATATTTACTCTAATCTCTTCTTGCCGTGCACCATGGTTTTTGCGGACGATAATCCGGTTTAATGCTGCTTGATCCGTAGGCCCTTCAGCAAGTTTGATGGCCTCAAGAACTGTGATTTCGCCCGTCCACTCAATCGGACCGGGGCTATTCACCTGTCCAAGAACATAAAACTTTTCACCCGTTCCGGATGCCACATAAATCGTATCCCCCGGATAAACCATGATATTCTGTGAAAGATCGCCTTTTGAAAGCAAGGCGATCAGATCAACCTCACGAACCGTATGCTCCGCATCTGATTCATCACTGGCCATATCCTCCGGATTAAGCGCGGCCGGCATAGGACTGTCGCCCTGCTCCGTAGGACGAATGACTGTCAAACGCTTTGCGTCAGGCTTAACTCCCCCCACCAAGAAAAATAATTCTAAAAGAGGCGCCTCTTTTTTAAGGCGGTAAAGCCCAGGTTTTTCAACCTCACCAAATACAAGTATTTTTTTGCTGTTATACTCTTTGACAGAAACATCAACTTTAGGATCCTTCACGTATCCGCTTGCCAGCTTTTTTGCCAAATCATCCCTCAGCTGATCGGGGCTCAGCCCCGCAGCCGGCACAGCCCCCAGAAAGCCATAATCGATGCTGCCGTCCTGCTCAACCGTGACTGTTTTAGAAAGCTCCGGTGACTGCCAGACAGCGACAACAAGAACGTCCTCGCGGCCAATGACATATTTATCGTCACCGGCAGAGGATTCGCGTGAGGCCGTCAAAAGCAAAAGCGCCAAAGTAACTAGAGTTTTTATTTTCATAAGGTATAGGGGCAAAGGAAAAGCCCGGCGGTGAATATAACACAGCCGGGCTTTACTTAGAAGCGATTTTCGCAGATTAAACGGTGACCGTTAAACCGCCGCCGATTCTATGAAAGGTGTATGCACCACGGCCGGAACCGGAATCATCAGAAGTAAATCTCTCGCCAAAAACATACTTTAGCTCGAAGGAGATGTACCGGTTAAACCGATAGGAGTAGGAGGGTCCAAATTCAAACGCGCTCTCATCATTCTCACGAAGGCGCAACACATTATCCTCAGCATCTGTGCGTGTAAACTGCGCGTCTGCAAAAAGCGCGAAGAGGTGTTTTTCAGCCATCTGGTAGTTAATCCCTGTGGCAATACGATGGGTTTTTACCACGCGGAAATTGCGATCAAGGTTATCAAGATTTGTCGCATCCGATGTCTCCCGATTAATGAAGGAGGTATCAAACGTGTCCAGCGTATCCTTGGCATAGTTAAGATGCCAACTTGTTTTTTTGTTGATACTGTTAGTTATCCCTACGCCGTAGATAATTGAATGATCCGTGCGCTCGGTTCCTTCCTCAAACTGACGGATATTATGGCCGGCGTGCGCTGAAACGGTCGTGCGCGAACCAAGCTTATAGTTGGCTCCCATCACGTAGCGATACTGCCAGTAGTCCTTGCTGCGAAGATCGTCAAAGTGACGCAGATTCCACTGAGTCGTCGGAGTCAGTGTGATGCGCTCAGTGATCTCGTAGTCAATGCCGCCACTCACGCCGTTGTCAATAAACTCCTGAGAAAGGGGCTCGCCGCGATCGCGGAACCACTGAAATTTATCTTCAACATGCCCGTTCAAAATTTCACTAAACTTGTGATTGACGCCAACATCGGTCGTGTTGAGGAAAAACATCTCATCAATAGTTCCCGGCAGCTGGCTCCACTGAGTATTATTTTTCAGCCCTAAAGTTGTGGCATCTGTAAGCTTGTAATTGGCGATACCTGAGATATTGTGCGAAACTGTGTTGGAATGCGTGTGCGTACCCAGCGCAGTTGCCAAGGCAAATGTATAGTCCACTTCCGTGTAGAGTCTGTCACCGATAGGCGCCTGAAGGGTTAAACCGGATGATACGCGCGAAAGCCACGCGGGTCTGTTTTCGTTCTGACCCAAATCAGCATCTGACGTAAAGCTTGAAGTGGCGCCAAAATGCGTCTTCAAATGCGGCTTATTACCAACATCCTCAGGCGTCAGCTCCTTGAAGATATTCGGCAACCTCGACTGAAAATCACTGATGGCGTTCTGAAGGCCTGTTCCCCAGCCGTTTGATTCACCAGACGAATTGCTCGTCTTGGGCGCTGCGGCCGAGGCGCTTTGTGAAAACATGAATAGCGCAGCAATAATCAACACAGAAAATCGATGGTTTAATTTTGTCATTGCTGAATTCTCCATAGTTACGATATTTTTAGAGTTTATCATGATGGCCTCAATTAGACTGTGACCGAGCCACTAGCGGTGGAACCGAAGGCTCTGAAAACACCTTCCGGCACGTCTCTAAATAAATTGAGCACATGCGCCTTAATCCTTTCAATAAGCGTTTTGAAATCCAAATTCTCGGCACTCTCGTCACCAAGGAGGGATGCCAAAAACTTTTTGGAGATCTTTTCATCATTTTTCCAGCCACCAGCGGGAATCACGTTGAGGAGCGTTAAAAAATC
>MHFC01000005.1:19683-20052 GCA_001804025.1 Omnitrophica bacterium GWA2_52_8
GCGGCCATTAAAATCCCAAAAACTGCTTTTTTCATATAGACTCCCGCGTTGATAACTACTTTTTTGGATACGTTTACTGTAGAATTATAAGCGCAATGGTCAAATGTTAATTGAACTAATAAAAATTGTCAATAGTTAATATAGAAGATCTTTCAAATAAAGGTATCGCCCTTAACCACGCGGCATCTATAAACTGGCTTACCCGCATAAAAACAAGGCGACGCTCTGTTTAAATCGGCGGCACTACTCCATTTCTTTAGTTGTATTTTTAACGCCTTCTTCTGCAGACTCTTTTTCACGGCCACTGCAACGTTGTTCCCAGGCCCGGCTCAAATCCCGCATACGATTGTCGCCTTCAAGGGTTCGCCG
>MHFC01000005.1:20085-20512 GCA_001804025.1 Omnitrophica bacterium GWA2_52_8
CAACGTCGCACAACTGCTCGCAGAATATTCCTGCCAGCTCATGCTTTTTTCAGCAAAGCCTGGAATCTCCGGTTCATCAGATAAATGACGCCCAGCCAGAGTTGCGTAAAGCCCTAAAAGAACCGCTGCTGCCGCCAAGCCCCATATGCGCCGCAACCCAATTGATTTAAGCCCGTTCTGGAGAGCCCAATAGAATCGGTGGCGGCCACGGGCAGAAAGACCCCTTTGCATCTCCCAACGAACCCTTGCGTGAGCGGCCAGAAAATAAAGTGTTACCGCTCCTGCAAGAATCCCCAGTAATAATAGGATATTAGCCATGGACCTCATCATTAGCGAGCTGCGGCAGAAATCTCAGTCGTCTGAGTTTAAATATTTACTATGGGAAGTAAAAACCCGGCGGCTCGTGTGGAGCAGCCGGGTTTTGTTT
>MHFC01000006.1:0-3718 GCA_001804025.1 Omnitrophica bacterium GWA2_52_8
TGGGAATCCCATCATCCTTATGAATGTGAATACCTGCTACTTGAAGCTGACCCTCATTGTCCTCAATATCAAAATCAAGGTCCAGCAGCTCCCCGGTTTTGACATCTTTCATGTCTGTGCAGGAATAATAATAATCTCCTGTCTTTCCCACACGCTCATGAACCCCGACAAGTTCCAAGCGTCTTAAATCCCCTGTCCGCTCATCCGCAATCGCAAACGCTCCCTGCAACTTCTCCTGATTAACGATGTGGTCGCGAATGGTGTCACGCAACTGTTCAGGACTTGGTTCTGCGGCATAAGACAGACGCATTGACAAAAGCATCAATGCGATGAAACTCAAGAAAACATATTTCACCCTCATTTGAATACCCTCCTTAGGATGACGCCCGGGCCTGCGTCATTTTCTTACCCCAGGCCTGAAGCAAGGTGCGGTTTATTCTTTTTCATGTCCATGCATTTTCGCGATGGCTTCGATTTTCGCGGCAAGTTCAGCATGTCCCTCCTGCTTCAAAACCTTAACCGCTTCTTCAAGAGTTGCCGAATGATCCTCCATCATCCCATGACTGCCTTCCATGGCTGTGCCTCCGTGCTCCCCACCTGCAGCTTTTTCACCTCCATGCTCTCCTGCCAGAACTGCCGCAGGACTCCACAGAGCTACACTTAACACCAATGCTAAACCCATTAACATGTTTTTCTTATTCATTGTCTTTTCCTCCTATTTTAAGTTCTTGAATTCGAATGCCGTTTTTACCCCGTTCCATTCCTTTCCATCCACTTCGACGTGGGGATAGAAAAAAATGTTTACGGGGGGCCCTTCTTGTTTCGGGACAAGATCAATATCCCGTCCCGTACTGATTAAAAACTTATTCGTGTCAAAGTTTCCGAAATACGCCTCCTTTCGTTTGGGATACTTCCACGCTTCGGAAGTATCCACGGGTTTCCAGCCTTTACCTTCTTCATAAAATTCCGCCCAGCAGTGATAGCCCGGAATTTCTCCCTGCGCCTCCTGGGGGACGGTTAAACCGATTTTAAAGCGTGCCGGAATATCAGCCGCATGGGCCATCGAGATAAAGAGCGAATGAAAGTCGGTACAGTTTCCAGCGCCTAAAAGGCAGGCCCGGACGGTATCCCCCCGTCCCCATCCAGGGACCGTTTTATCATATTTCATGGTGCCGATCACATTTTCGTAAATGCCTCTGGCTTTTTCCACAAGCGTCTCTTTGCCGCGGACGGCCTCACGGGTCCTTTCGCGCACGGTTTCATTCACCACTATCAGAGCCGAAGGCTTTAGATACTCATGCTGACTTTTTCCGCCATTCTCCATTTCAAAACGGTCCTTTTCAATTTCAGCCAAATAAGTGACTTCCAGATCTAACGATTCAGGCAAAGGCTGTTTGAGTTCAAGGTAAGCCATCTCATTACCATATACGGGATCGCGGGTAATTTGATAAGCGACAGGTGACTTGATCTCCCTATGCAAAATCGTCTGACCTTCCCTTGTGGAGGCAAGGGGCATCCAGATTTTGACTTCTTCAGCTTCTGAAGGCAAGTCCGTGATCGAGGCTTTATATGCCACCTGAAATTCCCGCTGGGCAGGAAAAGGACTGACGGCCTGAAACGGATTGAAGAAATACACCGATCCCGATAAAAGAACCATGCCGGAGAATAGAAATACTTTTTTCATCCTATACCTTTTTCTGCACGTTTGCGAATGGCGTCCGCAGCATTCCCAACAAGGATTGCCATTCTTTTTCCTGCAAATACGGGAGGCCGTAAACGATGGTTTGAGCGTCCTTCCTTTTGCGGAATGAACGGATCATACGATCCCAAAAGGAAAAAATACTCGAATAATTGGAATCGGTCTCGTCCCTGATTTGTGAATGATGCACCCGATGCATATTGGGCGTCACAATGACTGCCCGGAAAATCCGGTCGAGCTTTTCCGGCAGCGCCACATTGGAATGATGGAAAATAATGACCGGCTGCAAACAAATTTCATAAATCAAGAGGTGGATAAATTGCATGCCGATAAGAGGGATGATCACGAGCCTCAGAAGAGATGAAAAAATGATTTCACCCATATGAAACCGAAGTGCACTGGTTGAATCGAGTTCCAAATCGGAATGATGCATTCTATGGAAGCGCCACAAAAATGGAATTTCGTGATTGGCCCGGTGCCAGACATACATCCAAAGATCGAAAAGGATAAAGGCAGCGACGCCTTCGGCAAAAGGAATCCAATGAATTTGATGCAAAAGACCCCAGGAGTTATTTTCTGCGATCTGAATGCTTTTTAATGTGAGTGCGGCAAATCCAAGTGAGATGACCAGTCCATTTAAAATACCCATCCCCAGGTTGCGGCGTGCATGACGGAAGCGCTCTTTTCTCCCCTGAAAAAGAGGGAAAACTCCTTCCAGCCAGAAAACCAAACCCAAGCTGATAATTTCCAATCCGATTCTCATCTGATGTTTGATTTCCTTTTCTTCATCATTCCTTTCACAATTCTGTTTCCGGATAAAATGCCGCCCACGCAAACCAGTAGGCTTGCACCGAGGGCATGACTTCTCCCTGTTCGTTTCTTACCACCGCACTGCGGCTTTTGGAGTCGTATTCAATCCGGATTTTTTGCCCGGCGATCTCATCACTCACTTCCGGCAGCAATGATTCCAAAGGATAGGCTTTGGCTTGCTTATTTATAATGACACCCACAACCCAAGCTTTTCTAGAAAGCCTCGAATCTTCGTGTGCAACGGGAAAGAAGATGCGGTTATTTTGCTCATAATCGCCATAGGGATCTCTGAAATAATCTCTGCTATGTCCTGTTTTTAGCGAAAGCGCCTTCGTCTGCGGATGCTTGCGTTTCCAGTCAGCCCAGGTCGTATGTTCAAGGGGTAAGAGCCGCAATTTCTCTCCTGTCATGGGCCCTGTAACCGCTTCCATCATGAGCTGCGACCAGAGACTTTCAGTTACCCTATCATAAAAAAGAACATTGCTATTATAAAGCTTTCCCGAAACTCCGAACAGAAACCTCTTCCCGTCGATCACAGCATCATAGGCCATGCCGGTACCGCAAAGGGGGCAATAACTGACTAAAACGGATTTTCCACCCACATGATCATTGACCAGCTCATGCCAATTAAGAATTTTTATCGGATAAGCTTTGGCTTCGCCGCCTGCTTCAAGTCCCAAAATCCGGTCTGCAGGTCGAAGAAAATCCGCTTCATCCGCGGACACAAACTCCGGATCAAAGAGCGCCGGGATTCCGTCTTTGGGCGGACCCCCGTCATAAATTTCATTCAGCGGAATGCTGTGTTTTGAAAAATCTCCGCCAAAATTCTCGGCGGATCCGCCGTGTCTTGTGGCGGAAAATCCAACGATCATCACGGCAAAGATCCCAATCATAACGAGTTTCCAAAATTTCTTCTTCATGTCAACATTCCATACACTTTCTGAGCATTTCTGCGGATTCTTCCGGTAAAACGGTGTTGACAGGCATCTGAGTCGCCTTTTCAAACCCGCCTCCGATTTTTGTCCGTGGCATGATTTCAATGTACCAATGATAAAAAGGCACGTTCTCAAGAGGGTACGGCGCCATCCGGAATACATAATTAAAATCCGGATTGCCCATTAGTTTCTGGTAGCGCTTCAGGATGTCCGCAAAAACAGAGGCCAAACTATCGAGTTCTTCCTTGTCTAAATTAGAAATTCCCGCCGCATG
>MHFC01000006.1:3745-9891 GCA_001804025.1 Omnitrophica bacterium GWA2_52_8
CATTGTCCCACGGCTGCCGGCCGCAAAACAGTTTCAAAAACTTTCCGGTTCCGACCCCCAAATCCAGGATGGCACGTTCATGCCCTTCCAGTAAAATTTTACAGGATTGTTTGCGCCAGCGCTCATCAAGCCTGAGACTCAAAAGCTCGTTCAGTAAATCATAACGCCCGGCAATGGCCTCAAAAAACTTCCGGATATTATTGCGGTTTTCATGCGGGATCGTACCGGCTTCGCGGGAATTGAGCAACGGCATAGCGGAGGTTTTCATCAATTGAACGTCTGCAGGATCTGATAATTCGTATTGCGCTGCGCGGGCACAAAACCGGCTTCTTTAATCAACCGCACCAAATCTTCCCGGCGTGTGTGGACCTCGATACCCGTCGGCTCAAGGACCTTGTCTTCAAGGAGCGTACCGCCCATGTCGTCACATCCGAAATTCAACGCGACTTGTCCGAGTTTTAGACCTTCGGTCAGCCAGCCGCTTTGAATGTGTTCAAAATTATCAAGCATCAACCGTGAAATCGCGATCGTTTTCAAATAATCTTCCCCTCCGGCGGACTTAAACGAACTCATGCGCGGCGTCCCTTCAGGGGACAGGCTCCAGGGAATAAATGCCCTGAAGCCGTGCGTTTCATCCTGGAGTTCGCGCAGGCTGATCAGATGCAAAATCCTTTCTTCAAGGGTTTCGACATGACCATAAACCATGGTCGCCGTCGATTTCAAACCGGCATTGTGCGCCGTTCTCATGACATCCAGCCAGCGTTCCGAAGCAGCTTTTTTAGGGCTGATGATTTTCCGGACACGTTCTACAAGAATTTCAGCCCCGCCGCCCGGCAAGGAATTGAGCCCGGCCTCTTTAAACAAGCGGAACACCTCGGCCAGCGGCAGGCGGAATTTTTTAGAAATCATATCAAAATCGACCACGGAGAAGGAGTGAATGTCGACCTCGGGAAACCGTTCGCGTATCGCTGCCAGCAGGTTCAGGTAGTAATCCAGCGGCAGTTCCGGATTGACGCCCCCCTGAATCAGAACCTGCGTGCCGCCGATATCTACCAATTCCTGGATCTTGTCAAAAATCTGCTCGTAGGAAAGCGTGTAAGCCTCCTTGTCGCCGGGCCGGCGGTAAAACGCGCAAAAATCACAATCTACGATGCACGCATTGGTATAACTGACATTCCGGTCCACGATAAATGTCACACGCCGGTCCTGCCGCATGTCTGAGACCAGCGTATGGGCCGCCCTTCCGAGCCTCAGCAAATCGCAGGAATACAGAAGAATACCCTCTTCCAGATTCAACCGCTTGCCATCGAGTCTTTTATCAATAATTCGCTGATAGACATCCGTCATTTCAAGCTCCTTCCGATTCCGGCAGGATCAAAATTCACAAAGCCGCTTCCGCGGGCTCCTCTGCACCCAAGAATTCGATACGCTTGGGCTTCGGTGAAACACCGAGGCGTTTGGCCAGCCGGAAAAAAAGCTCCAGCCCTTCACACATCGAATCATCAAGCTCGTACACAAGATTGAAAAGATAACCGAAGACCTTCGAAAACCGGACATTGAGAAAATCCATCTGCAGCCCGTTCAGGATCAAACTTTCAATGTCCTCCAGGTTTTTTCCCAGATGTTCTTTCATCGCTGAGGCAAACCGCAGCACCGCGTCATGATTTTTCAGGGCAAACTCACGCCGGACGGCCCATACCGCAAAACAAAACGGTTTTCGCGTCCAATTCCACCACAATTCGCTGAGGTCATATTTATAGACGAATTTTTTCGACTGAAAATAAAGGGCCTGATCTCCGATAAGAAGGAATGCCGGGTATTGATTGATGAGTTCATCCGGTTCATGGGAGGTCGACACGAATTTGTTCTCATATTTATATTTAAACTTGAGAAGGATCCGCAACAGCGTCGCGGAACTCAGACTCTGCCGCGACAAAGCGATGGTTTCTCCGTTCAAATCCTCAATTTTTTTATGGGAGAACAGCGTCACGCTTCCCGAAAAATCGCGCGAACCGATGGCCAATGACGGGAGAAGTACGTAGTCATTTTGATGATTTAAATACTCAAGCGAGGAAATGGGCCCCAAATCAATCTTCCCCTGCCGCAGCGCAAGATTGAGCTTGGAGGGATAGGTTTCTAAATATTCCGCATCAAAATCATCGGACGCGGAAAAATTATGGAAATAGGGAAGGCAGTTCAGATAACTGATTTTCCCGATCCGTATTTTTATTTTTTGGGCGGTTTTAAGTTTCGTCACTTAGATTTTACCGGGATGCGCGGAACCGGCAGGGCTTGTTTTTCCGGTCCAGCGCGGGTATAAAAAATGTTCGATTCCCATCTGGTCCAGGACCTTCCCGACCAGGAAATCAACGAGTTCATCCACCGACTTTGCCCCGGCATAAAAACCGGGCATGGCCGGCACCATTGAAACGCCCAAGCGCGACAGCTTCAGCATATTTTCAAGATGAATGGCATTCAGGGGGGTTTCTCTGGGAACCAGAACAAGCCGCCGGCCTTCTTTGAGCATGCAATCGGCCGTTCTGTGAATTAAATTCTGCACGGTGCCGCCGGCAATAGCGCCAAGTGTTCCCATACTGCACGGGGCAATGATCATGCCGGAGGAGGGAAACGAACCGCTGGCAAGAGGGGCCGCCAAGTCGTTGGGAGCAAAGGCTTGAAGCTTTCCTTTGATCAGAGGGCCAAAAACAGCCTCCAACTCCCCCGCCTGCGTATAACTTTTGAGACCGACGCCCAGTTCTTCCTGAATCACAAGCCGGGCGGCCTGCGAAATCACGAGCGCCACGGCATGGCCGGATTTTACAAGCTCCTGCACAATCCGGACTCCATAAATAACGCCGCTGGCCCCGGTCAACGCCACAATATAAGGAGGCATTAAAAGGTTCTCCTGACGGACAAATCCAAAAGTGTCATGACAAACACGGAAAAACTAATCAAAGCATTCATCGAAAAAAAGGCTTCCTGGATCATTTTTATGCCGCAGGTCCGGATCAGCCAATGCTCACGCAGTAAAAATAAAGCCCCCGCAGCCATCCCCCCCCAGTAGATCCAGCCCAGACCTGCCAGTGTTCCGGCAGCCGACCAAAAAAGAAGGGTCACAAGATGAAGCCAAGCGGTCATTTTCAAGCTTGCGGGCACGCCGAAGCGGGAAGGAAATGAATACAAACCTTCTTGCCGGTCAAATTCCACGTCTTGAAGCGAATAAATAATATCAAAACCGGCAACCCAACAGGTAATTCCAAGCGTCAAAAAACCGGGTATCCAGGAAAACCCTCCCCGGCTCGCGATCCACGCCCCGTAGGGCGCAATGCCAAGTATGATACCCAAAATAAAGTGCGAACACCATGTAAATCTTTTCATCAAGGGATAAAGCAGCGCCAAAAAAACCGGGACGGGCGAAAGATAAAAACAAAGAGGGCTGAGCCAATAGGCGCTCACTTCAAAAAGAAAAAACATCACCACCGTCAGCAGCCAGACAAAAGATAATTTAAGTTTTTTTGAAGGCAGCGCCCGCGACGAAGTCCTCGGATTTTTAGCGTCGATGCCGGCATCCAGGATGCGGTTAAGTCCCATCGCCATCGTTCTAAAGGCTACCATGGCGAGGGTGATTTTGAAGATCAGCGGGACCGGCGGCAGGCCGCGCTCGGCAAGAAAAAGCCCGAGATAAGCGAACGGAAGCGCGAAGACCGAATGCTCCCATTTGATCATTTCCAGAAAAACGAGCGTTTTATTCCAAATACTTCGGATCCAATCCATATTCGATCCAGCGCCGAGTCACGGTTTGTTTGACTTCCTGCGTCATTTTCATGTCCTCGGGCCACGGCCGCATCATGCCTTCTTCGGCCGATTTCCGCGTTGCGTCAATTCCCATTTTTGATCCCAAAAAATCCCGGCTGGCGGAATGGTCCAGTTCATCCACCGGCCCTTCGACAAAAACAATGTCGCGCTTAGGGTCGACATTATTGAAGGCCCGCCAGGCGACCTCATGGGCATCCTGAATATTCGCGTCTTCATCCAAAACGACAATGCATTTGGAGAACATCATCTGCCCCAGCCCCCAAATCGCGTGCATGACCTTTTTCGCCTGGTCCGGATAACTTTTCCGGATGGACACCACCATAAGGTTATGGAAACACCCTTCCCAAGGCAGATTCATGTCCACAATTTCAGGCAGCTGTTTCTTGATTAAAGGAAGAAAAATTCTTTCGATGGCTTTCCCCATATGGCAATCTTCCATCGGCGGCCGGCCGACAACCGTGGTGACATAAACCGGATTTTTCCGGTGCGTCATACACGTCACGTGAAAAACAGGGAATTCTTTCGCGCGGGAATAAAAACCCGTGTGGTCTCCGAAGGGCCCTTCCGTTCTCATTTCGCCTTCTTCAACATATCCTTCCAAAACAATTTCGGCTTCCGCGGGAACTTCCAGATCCACGGTCTTGCAGCGCACCAGCTCCACGGATTCGCGGCGGATAAACCCCGCCAGCATCAGCTCATCCATACCGGGAGGCATCGGGCAGGCCGCCGAAAACATCGTCACCGGATCCGTGCCGATCGCGACCGCAACTTCCATTCTGCGCCGGCTTCCTTTTGCCAGCCGCCGGAAATGCTCCGCGCCGTCCTTGTGAATTTGCCAGTGCATTCCCGTCGTTTGATTATCGTAAACATGCATGCGGTAGAGACCCACGTTGCGTTTTTGACTTTCCGGGTGGCGCGTAATCACCAGGGGAAACGTAATAAACCGGCCCCCGTCATCGGGCCAGCATTGCAGCACCGGCAGTTTGTCGAGCATCGGGCCTTCGCCGGCACGGATCACCACTTGCTGACAAGGCGCCGACTTTATGATTTTTGGGGCCAGCGTTTGCAGTTCTCCGAGTTTCGGAATGGTTTTGATCTTCTCGATGATCCCGGCAGGCACTTTCATTTCCGTAAAACTTTCGATGCGGGCGGCGATTTCTTCGATATCCGAAACACCCAAGGCAGAACTCATCCTGGAAAGTGAACCAAAGAGATTGATGACAACCGGCATGTCCGAACCTTTCACGCGGTTAAATTTCAGCGCCGGTCCGTTTTTTTTTACGATGCGGTCATAGATATCCGTGATCTCGAGGACCGGATCAACTTCGGCGCTAATTTCGGCCAACTCGCCTTTTTTTTGCAGTTCACGAATGAAGGACTGGAGATTTTTATGATGCGTCATTGGAAAATTATAGGGACTTTATCTCAGAGATTCAAGATAACGTTTGGCTCCTGTCGTTTCGCGCCGGCTTACTTTTTTTCCTGTTCAAGCCGCCGCAATAGCGCCGTCATGTCAGCGGGCAGGGCTGCCTCAAAATGGACTCTCTGTTTAGTTTCAGGATGCGTAAATTCAAGGTAAGCGGCATGCAAAGCCTGACGGTTGATCCAAGGCGATGGGATGCCGTAAAGCATATCGCCTAAAACCGGGTGCCCGAGATGGGTCATGTGAACCCGGATTTGGTGCGTCCGGCCGGTCCGGGGCCGGACTTCCAGCAGGGTTGCCCCGCCGAAACGTTTCAAGACCCGGTAATAGGTCGTTGCGTCCTTGCCCCCCGAAGGCTTGATGATAACTTTCTTGCGGTTCAGGAACGCCCTGCCGACAGGTTCCTCGCAAATCCCCTCCTCGTGCTGCACATTGCCGCGCACCACAACCTGATAGCGTTTGTCCACGAGATACTTGCGGAACTGCCGGGCAAGAAATTCATGCGCGAGATTGTTTTTCGCAACCACCATAATCCCCGAGGTGTCTTTGTCCAGCCTGTGAACTATCCCCGGCCGCGCCTCCTCAGACCCGTCGGAGAGTGATTGCACATGATACAACAGCGCATTGACCAAAGTATGCGTCGGATTGCCGTGCGCCGGATGGACCACCATTCCGGGCGCTTTATTGACAACCAAAACATGCGCATCCTCAAAAATAATATCAATCGGAATATCTTCGGCTCGCGTTCCGCGGTCCTGCTCCCGGCGGCCCGTATGAATGACCACCGTCTCTCCGCGCTTGACCGGATAATGCGCCGACACATTACGGCCGTTGACGAGCACCTCGCCGTTCTCGATCATTTTTTTTACCTTCGTCCGTGAAAATACATGGGGCAGTTCGCGGCTTA
>MHFC01000006.1:9904-10862 GCA_001804025.1 Omnitrophica bacterium GWA2_52_8
CAAGGTTAAACACAGGCCAGACCCTGAAATCCAGAAAATCAATCACGGCTCCAAACCGCAGACGGTCAATCCAGTTCCCAACCGCCCCTCCGACAATGAGAGCAAAAGCACTTCCGGCCAGCCGGGAGGTACCGCACAGCTGCTGTCCCCAAAGCATCAACAACATAATACTTGCGCTGATAAAAATCAAAAGGATTTCGGGCGAATTCCGGAAAAGACCGAAGGCGATGCCGCTGTTACGGACCAGCGTCAAATGAAAGATGTTCTGAAAAACCGGATAGGTGTCGGCCCCGGAGAGAAACCGGATGGAAAGATATTTTGTCAATTGGTCGGCAAATATGACGAGAAGTATGCCGGAGTAAAACAGGATCAGCCTTTTCGCTTTTCCTTCTCTTCCATCTCTTGGGCTTCGATACACAGGCGGGCGTAGGGAACGGCTAGCAGTCGTTTTTTGGTGATCGGCTTTAAGGTCTTTTCGCATAATCCGTAGGTTCCGTCGTCGAGTTTACGCAGGGCGACATCAATGTCGTTCAGCATCTTTTGTTCATTGGAGGCCAGTCCCAGCGTAAATTCCCGGTCAAAATTGTCTGTCGCCATGTCCGCCATATGAAAAGAATATCCCGACAGGTCCCCTGACGCATCGCGCTGATTGGTATTAAGGCTGTCCTTTTCCAAATGCTCAAGGTCACCGGCATTTTTTGTCCGCATGGCTAAAAGTAATTCCCGGAATTTATCTATCTCGTCTTTGGAAAAGCGTTTACGGTTTTTCTTTACGGCTTCTTCCAAATCTTTTTGCGAGTAATCCATTAGGACAATTCCCTTCGTTCATGATAATGGCCCAAAAGAAGGTGTCATTATAGCCAGTCACCCCATGGCTGGCAAGCAAAATAAGGGTAAAATCCAGGGCCTACGCATCTTAACTGATAATCCGGCAGAGAGATAGATAGGCAACCTTCGG
>MHFC01000007.1:0-9781 GCA_001804025.1 Omnitrophica bacterium GWA2_52_8
TACCCCCGATTTCAAACTTGACTGGGTACTAGGCTTGAAGTATGTTTTTAGAAATCATGTCAGGAGAAAAATGAGTAAAATTTTCTCATTTTGTAATCAAAAAGGCGGCGTTGGGAAAACAACGTCCGCAATCAATATTGCGACGGTGCTTGCCAAATCCGGCGTTAAAGTTCTTGTGATCGATATTGATTCTCAGGGAAACGCAACGAGCGGGTTTGGAGTTGAGAAGCCGGATATGGAATTCACAAGTTATCAACTTTTTGTGGAAAACTCAAATCCCAAAGAAGTCATAAAAAAAACTGAAATTGAAAATCTGGATTTGCTCGCTTCTAATCAGGACTTGTCCGGTGCGGAGTTGGAAATTTTAAACCGCGATAGACGAGAATATATTCTCAAATCAAGCCTTGAAATTTTAAGGAACGATTACGATTTTATTTTTCTGGACTGCCCGCCATCGCTAGGCCTTATAACTATAAATGCTTTAACAGCAAGTACATACGCGATTATTCCTTTGCAGTGCGAATACTATGCTCTCGAAGGATTGGGGCAGCTTTTACGAACGATAGAACTTGTCCGTAAAAATCTAAATCCCGGAATCGAGATCGGAGGCGTTGTGCTGACGATGGCAGATTTCCGGACTAATTTAACCCAGCAAGTCATTGCCGAGGTGCGAAATTATTTTAAGGACAAGGTTTTTGAAGCCATTGTGCCGCGGTCAGTGAAGCTTTCAGAAGCGCCGAGCTTCGGTAAGCCGGCGGTGCTTTATGATCCGTCAAGCCGCGGATCAAAAGCCTACCAGCTGGTCGCGCAGGAATTTGAAAAACGGTTTTTAAACAGGATGGAAGGCTGGCGCAATGAAATGATTCATGAAGTGACCGAGCAGGATGACAATCTTCGAAAGGCCGCCTTGGAGGCTATGCGAAAAGCGGAAGAGGAACAAAAGAATCATGCGAATAAAAATGCGGGACCGCACGGCGATCAAAAGGAGACGATGTGATGAAAAAGGCCTTGGGAAAAGGATTAAGCGCGCTGATTCCGGACACCTATGTCAGGGAGATGGCCGGAACAAAAACGCCGGAACAAAAACCGGCGGCGGAAACGCCGGCCGGAAAGATGCAGGAAGCAGGAATAGGGTTTGAGCTGATTCCGATTGCAAAGATTATTCCTAATATTGATCAGCCACGCCAGGCCTTCTCACCGGAAGGCATTGAAGAGCTTGCAGCTTCTATCAAGGAAAAAGGAATTCTTCAGCCCGTTATTGTAACGCGGCACACAGACGGCAAATATATGTTGATCTGCGGTGAGCGCCGGCTCCGGGCGGCGGAATTGTGCGGCCTGGATGCCGTACCGGCGGTGATCAAAGATGTGGCAAAGCAGGACCTTCTTGAGTGGGCCCTGATTGAAAACATTCAGCGCGAAGACCTCAACCCAATTGAAGAAGCCCAGGCTTATACAAAAATTGCCGAGCAAAACATGATGTCGCAGGAGGATGTTGCGCGCAGAGTGGGGAAGGATCGCTCGACGGTGACCAATATGATGAGGCTTTTAAGGCTTCCGCCGGAAATTCAGGACATGCTGATTACGGGGCTCCTGACCTCGGGTCATGCCCGGGCATTACTCGGCCTGCTGACGCCCGAACATCAACGGCAAATGGCCAGGCGAATTGCCGAAGAAAATTTATCAGTCCGGCAGGTAGAGGCGGTTGTCAGCCGGAGCAATGCGCAAAAGCGCAAACCCAGAAAAGCAAGGCACTTACGGCCTGAGATTGTGGATCTGGAAAACCGGTTGATCGAGCATTTGGGGACCCAAGTCAAAATATTTCCGCGAAAGAACCAGAAAGAGGGCCGGCTTGAGATCCACTATTTCTCCCTGGATGATCTGGACAGGGTGTTGGACAAAATCGGTTTGCCGGGGAAGGCCTAACCCGCATTTCTCATCACCAATGAGAAATGCCCTCGCGGAGGCTGTGGTGCAAATGGGGTTTTTCATTTGTACCACAGGGGTTGTCTTTTGCGCCCTGTTAAAACGCGGGCGCAAAACTTTGGATGCAACCCCATGCGTCCAAAGCGGTTTTCTTATCAATTCACCTAATCGATGAGAAAACCGGACTAAGCGGGACAAGAGGGCAGGCCGGGCCGAGTCCCGAAGGGCGCCTTTTTTATAGAATTGAGGCCCTTGCCAGTCCGTTGACAGGTCCTTTTGTTGTGTTATAATTTGCAACCTTTTGACGGATCAATTAAGAGCAGCTTTCTCGCCGAACCGAAATCCAAAATCAATAAAGGTAGAACATGAAAAATATTTTGGAAAAATTTTTGCCCTGTTTTTTGACGGTTTTATTAACTTTTTCAGGCTGCGGACCGGGAAATAAATCGGACGGGGCCAGCGAAGTGAAAGTTGCTTTTTGGGGCAGTCCCGAAGAAATCGAAATTATTACAAATTCTATTAAGGGCTGGCAGGCGGCGCATCCAAACATCAAGCTTGTATTTGAGCATACGCCCTATACCGGTTATGACAGCAAAATCCTGACCCGTATTGCCGGCGGCGCGGCTCCGGATATTATAGCCACAGAAGTTGATTATTTCGTGACGTTTGCCACAAAGGGAGTGCTCGAAGACCTCTCTTCCTACATAGAAGGGGACAAGGAGTTCCTGAAAAGCAATTATTTCCCCACCATTCTGGACCGCTTTACTCTTGACGGACGTTTGTATGCAGTGCCCCGCGACGTCGCCCCGTTCGCCTGCGTTTTCTATAATAAAGATCTTTTTGATGAAGCGGGGATTGCTTATCCCGATGATAACTGGACCTGGGAAGACATGCTGCGCATGGCGCGGACACTGACAAAAAAGGACGCCTCGGGGCGCACGATCCAATACGGGTTTTATGGCTGGGCCTGGCAGAATTTTATTTACGGAAACGGCGGGGCCCTCGTGGACGATGTCAAAAATCCGACGAAGACTTTGCTGAATGATCCCAAAAGCATCGAAGGGCTGCAGTTTTATGCGGACCTGGCCAACCTTTATCATGTGATGCCCGCCCCGATTGCCCTGTCGAATCTCGGGATGGGAATCGACTTAATGTTTTCGAGCGGCCGGCTGGCGATGTTTCTTTCGGGGATTTGGGAGACGCCTGGCTTGAGGAATTACGATTTTCGCTGGGATGTGGCCATGTTTCCGAAGAATGCAAAAGGAAGCCGTGCTTTCGGGTCGGGCGGTTCGGGGTATGCGATCTTAAAATCCTCGAAGCACAAAAAAGAAGCGTGGGAAGTCGTCAAGGCGCTGACAGGCGCGGAGGGTCAGCGCGAGCTGGCCAAGCGCGGATTGGCGCAGCCGTCCCGGGCGGATGTCGCGGCGAGCGATGCGTGGGCCGGCGATGCGAAGCCGCCGCAAAATAAAAAGATGCTCAACAAGGCGGTGGATCATATCGTCTTCAGCCCGTTTCATCCGCGCTGGAGAGAGATTCAGGAAAAATATCTGATCCCGAAACTGGATCTGGTATTTAACGGCAAAATTACGGCCGAAGAAGCGCTTCGTGAAATTGCTCCCAAGATCGACAAAGTTCTGGCGTCGGACAGGTAGGCGGAAAAAAATCATCTCGGGTTTTGTTCCGGACAATCCGGCGGACTTGACGGGTTGCCCTGGATTCAAACCGCGAAATCAAAAATAAAAATGAGGAGAAATTCAGCAGATGGCAACAGCACAGCTTAGGGCAAGGAAAGCAAGCGGGGGGAAAAAGAACGTGAAGGTAAAAAAGGAATCATCCAAAGAAATACGGAAGTTTGAAAGCAAGTACGGTTATTTTACGGAAAACGGCCGGGAGTATGTCATTACAAGACCGGACACGCCGCGTCCCTGGGTCAATGTTATTTGTAACGGGGATTACGGCCTTGTGGAAACCCAGACGGGATCCGGTTTCTCATGGCGCGACAATTCGAACCTTTCGCGCGTCACGCGCTGGGACCAGGACCTGATCCGGGACAGCTGGGGGAAATACATTTATCTTCGCGACAACGATTCGGGCGAATTCTGGTCGGGGACATGGAAGCCTTGCCGGCCGGAGTTTGATTTTTTTGAAGTTCGTCACGGGCAGGGGTATTCCATCCTGACAAGCAAACTCCACGATATCCGCTTTGAAAAAACAATTTTTGTCGATGCCGAAGAGCCCGTTGAAGTCTGGAAATGTGTCGTCACCAACGAGTCTTCGCGCAAACGGAGCATCAGCCTGTTTTCTTATTTCGACTGGTGCCTTGGGAACTGGGCGGATACCCACCGTGAATTCCACAAGACCTTTATCGAAACCTGGATTGACCGCCAGAACGGCATGATTTACGGACTCAAAAGAGCGCCGCTTGTGCCCGGGTTCATTTCGACCGGAATGACCGAAAAACCGCTCCAGGGATTTCACGCGTCTTATCCGAAACCGTCTGCTTATGACGGGGACAAGGAAGCATTTCTCGGACGTTACGGAGACCCGCACGCGCCGGCCGCAGTGACCGAAGGCCGTCTGAGAAATTCAGAAGGCAAATGGGGTGACGCCAGTGCGAGCCTGCAGGTGGATGTGGCTCTCGCGGCAGGGGAATCGAAGACCGTGGTCTTTTTGCTCGGCTCCACCCTGACCAAGGAAGATGCCGAAAAAATTATCAAAAAATATTCGAATTTCAAAACCCCCGATCAGGAACTAAGCAAAGTCAAGGCTGTTTGGGATGCGTTTGTCGATGCGACTTATGTCGAGACGCCGGACGAGTCGTTGAATTTTATGACGAACATATGGCTGAAATACCAGGCTATTTCGGCGCGCCTCTGGGCCCGCTGCGCTTATTATCAGTCAAGCGGCGGCTTCGGGTACCGGGACCAGCTTCAGGACTGTCAGATTTTCTTTTCAACAAAACCGGAACTGGCCAGAAAACAGATTTTGCTCCATGCCGAGCAGCAATTTCCGGACGGCACCGTGTATCACTGGTGGCATCACGGCACCGGCATGGGTGCCATCACGCATTGCTCCGACGACCTGCTGTGGCTGGATTTCATCACGCTTAATTATTTGGATGAAACCCAGGACTACGCATTGCTTGATGCAAAAGCAAAATTTCTTCCGGATCCCAAGACCAAGGAAGTTACGGAAGGGACGCTTTATGATCACTGCTGCCGCGCCATTGAAAAAGTCTTCACGCGGTTTTCCGGCCGGGGACTGCCGCTCATCGGCGAATGCGACTGGAATGACGGTCTCAGCCATGTCGGGGTCCGCGGAAAAGGCGAGTCGGTTTGGCTCGGACACTTTTTGCACGGCATCCTCGTCCGTTTTGTGAAGGTTTGCGAAAAGCGTAAAGACAGCGCCCGGGCGCAAAAGTATGCCAAGAAAGCCGAAGAGCTTCGCGAAGCGGTCAATAAAAACTGCTGGGACGGAGAATGGTATTGGCGCGCGACGAAGGATAGCGGCGAAATTTTGGGCAGTAAAAAATGCAAGGAAGGGAAGATCTTCCTCAATGCGCAGACATGGGCTGTTATCTGCGGGACGGCAACGCCGGAACGCGGCAGGCAGGCCATGGAGTCCGTACGGAAAATTCTTTATAAAAAGTACGGGCCGCTCCTCTTTACGCCAGGTTACAGCGTGACAGACCCTACGGTCGGCTATATTACGCGTTATGCGCCGAGCGTCCGTGAGAACGGGGGTCTTTACACGCACGCCGGGACCTGGGCCATTCAAGCCGAGTGCGCACTTCGCAACGGTGATGAGGCCTACAATGTTTACAAGAGCTTCAATCCGATTTTGCGCGGAAGCGAACCGGACTGCTATTATTGCGAGCCGTATGTTACGCCGGGCAATGTGGACGGGCCGGACTCGCCCAATAACGGACGCGGCGGGTGGACGTGGTATACGGGTTCGGGGGCCTGGTATGCGGTTGTGGTCCTCAACTGGATGCTGGGGGTCCGGCCGGTTGAAGAAGGCCTTCTGATTGACCCGGTGATTCCGAAAGCGTGGAAAGGATTTAAAATGAAGCGCTTGTTCCGCGGCTCGGTTTACCATTTTGACGTTAAAAATCAAAATGGGAAAGGCCAGGGCGTGACTTCAATGACGGTGGACGGGAAGAAGCAAAAATCGAATATTATTCCTGCCGACAAGAGCGTGAAAGAACACCGCGTCGAAGTAATTCTCGGATAGTTTCCAAGACAAGACAGGTGCCGGCCGCATCATGCGCCCGGCACCCGCTCTTTTTCCGAATAATTGATTCCAAACCTCCGTCCCGTTCCGGGACGGGGACCGGGTGCTATGCTTCCGAAAAGAAAAGATATCCAGCCATTCATGGAGAAGGTTTTCCTGATGCTGGCGGTCTTTTTTTTGATGGTTCCCCGGAACATGTATGCCGGACCGCCAAAAAAATCCAACGGCGGAATTATTGCGCGGACTCTAAAAAAAGTTCCCAAACTGCCGCTCGAAATTCCTAAACTTCCTCTGACACTCTATCAAATGCTGAATGAAGAGGAAGACCCTTATTTGTTTCCCGAATTTCATATCATCGATGATTTTAATTCACCCAACGGCCTCAGCCGTGCAGGGACCGCCTGGGAAATGAGATTGTCCGGAAAAGGAAATGCGGAGAAAATCAGCGACGATGATCAAGTGCGGCGCAAGAGAGGCAAATCCCTGCGCCTCGACCATTCTCTGAATCGAAACGGCCGCGCAACGCTGCGGCTGTCTCTTTCACGGCTTGACATAAGCCAGGCCAACTCCCTAATTTTTTATGCCGGTTATGAGGAAAAAAAACCGCCCGGCGGAGGGAATCAGAGCCGTGAAAGTAAAGGCCGGGAAGACAATTCCCGGGTAATTTTTGTGACCCTGCGCGATGCTAAGGGGCACGAAGACTCTATGGAAATTACGGGGCAAGTCTTTTTTGAATCCGGCCCCGGTGCGGACGATTTCTGGAAACAGATTGTGCTTCCGCTGCACGATTTTGAAGGGTTGAATTTTAACCGGCTGGCGGATTTGGAAATATCGGTGATGGCGCGCGAAAGCGATGCGGCCGGCAGTCTTTGGGTTGACGACATTGTTTTTTGGGGGTTTGGGAACATCGATTTTGAAAGCCGGAAAGACAATATTGGGGGCTACCCATCCAAAATTATCGATGAAGAAAGAGCCCAGTGGTTGTGGGAGAAATCGAGAGACGCGGCCTACGCCAAGGTTTTTATCAAAGAAATTGCCCGGGACACCTGGAAATATTTCGAGAAATCCCGCGACAAAAAAACGCATCTTATCGTTGACCATATCCGGACGGGCAAACAGGCGCTTGTGGCGGATTACACTTCCATTACGAATATCGCCATGGATTTCCTGGCGACGGTTTCTGCGGCAGAGCTCGGGTTTATTGATCATGATCAGGCCGTTAAACGGGTGAAGGAGACGCTGAAAACCCTGCACGGGCTGAAGCGATGGAAAGGTTTTTTTTATAATTACTACAATACAACCGACGGTTCCGTGGGCAAACGGTTTGTTTCTTCGGTCGACAGCGGCTGGCTTGCCATCGCGCTGGTTGTGGTGCGGCAGGCCCTGCCCGAACTTTCACGCGAAGCCGGCAATATTCTGGAGGCTTTTGATTTTTCGGAATTTCTGGATCCTGAAAACAATCAAATCATGATCGGCTACGATGAGGAACAAGGCAAATTCACGGAACATCATTACGGGCTCCTCATTACGGAAGCGCGGGCGACGAGTTACTGCGCCATCGGCAAGGGAGACTTGTCAGAGAGTCATTGGTGGTTTATTTACCGGACGCTCCCGCATGCGTGGAAATGGCAAAGGCAGGAGCCGGCAGGACGCAATAAAACTTATGACGGCATCGAGATTTTTCAAGGGTATTATGAAGCCGGAGGGAAAAAATTTGTTCCCAGCTGGGGAGGTTCTTTGTTTGAGTTTTTGATGCCGACGATTGTCATCGATGAAAAAAGACTGGCCCCGGAAGGCCTTGGGCTGAATAACCGGATCGCGACAGAGCTTCACCGGGACTATGCCCGCGAGAAGGGGTATCATGTCTGGGGAGTTTCGCCGGCGGCTACGGACAGCGGTAAAGAGTGGCGTTACGGGGAGTTTGGGGTGCCTTATATGGGGTCGAAAGGCTATAAAGACGAGGGCGTAATGACGCCGCATGTTTCTTTTTTGGCGCTGGATACCCTACCTGAAGATGCCGTCCAAAACATCCGCGCTTTCTTCGATTACCCCATGTATGGAGAATACGGCTTGTATGATTCGGTTCAAGCTGAGCATAGCCGCGTCAATCCGCAATATTTAGCGCTGGATCAGGGCATGATTATCACGGCCGCTGCCAATTATCTCAAAAACGACGTCATTAAGGGATATTTTCATAAAGACCCGGTAGGTAAAAAGCCGGAACATTTGCTACAAAAAGAAAGTTTTTTTAAAGTTTAATTTATGCTTGCAAACTAAAGGGTTAGGACTAAAATACCTCTGCTATCTTGACCCGCC
The DNA here is from genome assembly GCA_001804025.1 of Omnitrophica bacterium GWA2_52_8. GTDB lineage: Bacteria > Omnitrophota > Omnitrophia > Omnitrophales > Aquincolibacteriaceae > GWA2-52-8. Next base: position 8,473 of record MHFC01000007.1, read on the forward strand.
GTGCGGAGCGCCATTTTGCGCAATATTACGCACTTCCGGCGTCAGTCGATCCATGAAGAAAGGAGTCCTTGATCATGTCTTCAGCGCTTATCAAACAAATGCTGCTTAAAGACCGGATTCTTACGGACAAAGAAAGAAAAAACCTCGCAATTCTGGAAGTTATCCGTAAGAACGGACCTATTTCCCGCACCGACATTTCTAAAATTACCGAACTGAATATTGTCACGGTTTCCAACTACGTCAATCATTACATCCGCAAGGGGCTTGTTGTCGAAGGCGAATTGGATGAATCAACCGGCGGACGCAAACCGGTGTTGGTTGAGCTGAATTCCAAAGCGGGCTATATCGTCGGGGTCGGACTTAATATGTTGAGTATTGTCGCCGTCCTTGTCGACCTTGAAATCAATGTAATTACCGAACTCAAACGCGAACGCCACCCCGAAAACTCCGAGCAAATGATCGAAAAGATGGTTGATTTGGCGGCTGAAATCATCGAAAAATCAGATGTAGAAAAAGATAAAATTGTGGGCGTCGGCGTCGGCGTGCCGGGGATTATTGATGAGCGCGGAAGAACCATCCGCTGGCCCCAAAGTCTCGGAGAAAAAGACATCTCGGTTTGTTTATCGATTAAAGACACGTTTGAGCGCCGCCTGAATATCGCAACATTTGTCGAAAATGACGCCAATGCCGCCGTTCTCGGCGAAAAATGGCTGGGTCTCGACCGCGATGTGCGCCATATGCTTTATATGTTTTCCGGGGTTGGCTGCGGAGTTCTGATCAACGGAGAAATTTACCGCGGGTCAACGGGGGCTGCCGGAGAATTGGGAATTGTCAGTGCCAAATCAAGCAAGGAATATGCGCAGGACATCGCGGCCCAACTTGGGCGTTGGGAGATGGACATCGGCATGGTTCACGAAGCGCAGGAGCTCATCAGCGGCGGAGAAAAAAGCGTCCTTAAGGACATGGTCAAGGGCGATATCGCCAAGCTCGGGTTTAAGGAAATTGTTCATGGGGTGAAAGAGAAAGACCGCGTGGCGATGAAAGTTGTCGAGCGCGCCGGGGCGCGGCTGGGCCAAAAAGTCGCGTTTCTTGTTAACCTTCTGAATCCCGAAATTGTGGTGATCGGAGGCGGCATCGAGGATTGCGGGGCCGTTCTTTTAGATGCCATAAAATCGGCCGTGAAGGAATGGGCGGTTGAAGAAGCGTCATCCCAGGTCAAAATTATTCCGTCCGCTTTCGGCGAAAACGCGGTTGCGCTCGGAGTGGTCGGCATTGTTGCCCGCGAAGTTTTTGCCCAAGCCTAGTACGG
>MHFC01000007.1:9822-10606 GCA_001804025.1 Omnitrophica bacterium GWA2_52_8
CGAACGAATTTCTAACCCACCTCGAAGAGTTGCGCCGGCGATTGATCCTTGTGCTGGTGGTTTTCTGCGTCGCAACGGGCGTCTGTTATTTTTTCTCGCAGCAACTGGTTGATTTTTTTGCCGAACCTCTCCGCCGCTTTCAGGGCACAGAACTTTATTTTCAAAAACCTTACGAAGCTTTTTTGACCCACATCAAAGTCGCCGCCGTCGCGGGGCTTTTCTTTTCATCCCCGGTTTTGCTGGGCCAGGCCTGGCTGTTCCTGGCTCCGGGACTTTATCCGGACGAAAAAAAAATAATTTTTCCGCTGATTCTTGCATCGGTCCTATTGTTTGTAGGTGGGGCCGTCTTCGCGTATCAAGCGGTCATTCCCTGGGGGCTTCGGTTTCTTCTCGCGTTTCAAACCGAAAGCCTTAAACCGCTGATCGGCATCGGGCCTTATTTTTCATTCACGCTTGGAATGCTGCTCGCCTTCGGGGTTTTATTTGAATTTCCTATTGTCATTCTGGGATTGGTCCAATTGGGCGTCGTAAGTCCGGAGACGCTTGCAAAATCACGGAAAGTCATAATTTTGGGCATTTTTGTCATTGCGGCCGTTCTGACGCCGTCACCGGACCCGGTGAGCCAGCTTCTGCTGGCGATTCCGTTGTTTCTTCTGTTTGAAGCATCTCTCTGGCTTGCAAGGCGGCTCAAAAAACCCGCAAAAAAAACGTCATAAAGCTTTGAACGCAGCGCCATTCATGGCATCTGCCCATGAATGTTCGTAGCTAGTCAAGATGTCCCCTT
>MHFC01000008.1 GCA_001804025.1 Omnitrophica bacterium GWA2_52_8
AGAAAACCGCTTTGGACGCATGGGGTTGCATCCAAAGTTTTGCGCCCGCGTTTTAACAGGGCGCAAAAGACAACCCCTGGGGTACAAATGAAAAGCCCATTTGCACCACAGCCTCCGCGAGGGCATTTCTCATTGGTGATGAGAAATGCGGGTTAGTACCTCATGACACTTGAAATTGGGGGCAAGCAATTTCAAGTGTCGTCGTGTACAGTACCGCCTACCCCCAAAATCAAATGTCGGGCGGTACTACAGCCGTTCAATACGCCAGTCTTCACCGTATTTTTTGAAAACAACGGCCTCGGGACTCTTGACTTCCCTGATTTTGTCTCCTTCCCGCACGAGCGACTTTGACCGGCAGGGCATGACCAATTCTTTGCGGTCCCATGACGGGCGCAGCGCGCCGAAATCCGAATACTCCAGGAAAATCACACGGCCGTTAAGAATCAGCGAAAGAAACGGTTCCGCAAATGCGGAGCCGGGGTAGAAAAGCATCCGGACCGTGTCCGGGTCCTTTTTAGCAACCGCTTCGGACAATTTCACCAGGACAGCACTTAAGATCCCCGGGTCCGGGGTCCTGGCGTTGTCCGCGGCGCCGCGGAACCAGAAAGACGATTCAAGATACGCGTGCGACACTTCGACCAGATGTTTCAGTTTTTCCATTTTTTCAGCTTCGGCCCGGTCTGCGGCATGATCCGGCATTGCCGTCCGCACCCAATGGAGCAAGGCCTCATCCAGCTTAACCCGGCGGATCGGGTCTTCCCTGCCGATGGCCGCGGAATATTCGGCCATCTTTATCGCCCGGTCAAGATTGAGCGGCTGAAAAGCCTCAGGCGACTTGCCTTTCTTCGGAAACCAGCCCAGAAATTTACGGGTTTCCTTTATATAAGCGAGCAAGCTATTTCTGGCGGCCGGCATGATCGCCCCCTCCTCACGCACTTCCTTGAGTTCGGCTTCGATGATTTTTAAATCCCGGTCAAACTGCCTGAAAACGGAACTTGATCGAGTAAACCGGAGCACATCACACAAGAGTCCTGCCGCACGGACCATGCGGAAAGAACCGATATTTTCCGCACTCAGGGCTGTATCGCGTAAAACGCGGACCGCTCCGGCGGGGTCTCCGGCCCAAAACATTTCCCTGGCCTGTTCAAAAGGGTCCGGCAAAGATTTTAAAGTGTCCTCGGCCTGAACGGCACACGGACGGAAAGCCAGCGCGGAAAAAACAAAAAGTCCCGTTAAAACGCGGACGCAGCGACGCACGAAAACACGCCTCTCTCAAAATCTCCCGGAGACCGAACTTATCAAGCTTGCGGTCCAGCGCGGGAATTTTTGTTGAATGATTGAAGACTCTGACGGAAGGTTATTCTATTCCTTGACAAGACAGGTGCCAATCAAATAAAACGCGGGTGATCAAGATGGGCGGTGCCAATATCCTTCAACACGGACATTCGAAGAAACGGCCGCCGGCTGGCCGGCTTCCGTTCCAAGATCAAGACCGCGGCGGCTGTAACCGGTTTCCACATTCCGGACCAGCGCATGGCGGACATCGTCGCTGAATACAACTCCGGCCCTTGCGCCCCCAAGAAAAACAGAATATTCCAGCACGACATCACGGACATTATGAAGCGTCAGCCCCTGCGGCCCGTGTTTCCTGAAATCTGTTTCTCCCCGCGCAATGTCCACATTCAGCATGCGCAGATAGAGTCCTCGCGACGCCGGCACATCCCCATACAGGCGGGAGCGGGAAGATAGATAAATGCCGGACCCGGTGCCATCCGGCCCTGTTTTCCCGAGGATCCGGACGCGGTCCAAAACAAGATTTTCAAACCGCGCTCTGCCGGGGTCCTCATTGCCGTCTTCATAAACAATCGCATATCCGGCATGATCAAAAAATTCCAGATTGCTCAACCGGATGTCTTCGACCACACCGCGCATTCCGACTCCGTTACGGGCTTCACCCCCGCCGTCGATGCGGAACCCGGAAATTTCGACATCCGCGACATCGCGGACGTCAAAAAGAAGCGGTCCCGCGTCCTTGGACCAGGCCCCGTGAATGAGAAGCGCGTAATCGCTTGTCCAAGCCGTGTGCCCGGCCGGCCGGATCGAGGTTGTGATGCCGTCCTGGGTGCCCGTTCCTATCAAATAGCCCGCATCGGTATTGGGGACAAATATTTCACTCCGGCCGATTTTCGCGGCAGCCGCTTGCGCCGCCTGAAATGCATAGGCATCGTTGGCCATGCCGTCGCCGGCGGCCCCGAAATTCCGCACATTTAAGACATTCCGCGGGTCCTGATACCGGACGCTGTACACTTTCCGCAAACTACCGTCATCGTCGTAGATCCGGGCGCGCCCCTGCCACCGCAGTCCGTCTTTGAAGCTCGTTTCATTGATCAGCGCCGCACGATCCGTCGAAAAATAAGATTCATCTCGCTGGTAAGTCAATAAACCGTGAGGGTTATAGGTCCGGTAATAGCGGCGCTTCATTTGCCCCGTGGCATAACGAAAATCTTCGTACGAAACAAGCGCCTGCTTTGCATAGACTTCGCGGATCCATTGGGTCTCTTGTCCGCCGCTGTCATAACGCCGGAAAGACCTCCCGACAGCCTGCCCCGACGCGTCATATGAATAAGTGTCCTCGCTGATTTTTTTCCCCGATGCATCATAAGCAACGGATGTTTTCTGCGCATAGTCGTCCCAACTTTGGGCCTGCGGATCGTAACGAAACCCGGATTGCAGCCTCGAATCACGGTCATATTTGAGAATCTGCTTGAGGTCCCCTGCGGCATCGTAGTCAAACAGCCAAAACCCCGTATACCGCGCGGGGTCTGCGGTGTTTGCGCCGTGATAATCATAAATGTGCGTGAGCCGGTTTGAGGCATTATATTTTTTAATTTGTTTTAAATGATTTCCGTCATAGGCGTAAAACCAGACTTCGGCATAATCGCCGGTATGTTCCGATCCCGGACGATAATAATATTCGAAACGGATGATCCCGCCGGCATCCTTCTTGGTAATTTTGCTCAGCGATTGTTCGACATAAGATAAGAACCAGGTTTCGCGGAGATTTTCACCGGCGTCATAAAACCGCCTTTCGGTTTCCTGTCCCGCATCGTCCCGGATGCGGATTTCAACAAGACGTCCCTGCGCGTCATAAATTTTTTTCTGCCCCGGACCGGAATCTTCAGCATCGGCCCGCGACAAGGATGGATACGGATCCTCATACCGCAGCCCGGAAATTTCACCGGGGCCGCCGGTTTTACCGGCAACAGCCTCATAAAGTGAAATCACCGGCACAGGAGAATGCTCCAGATCCAAACGGCCTGCGCTTGCAGCATGACGGTTATCGGCGTAGGCATGAGGGGCAAAGCCGGGGGCAAGACCCAGGAGCGCGGCCAATCCAACAATCAACCTCCGGCCGAAATTTTTTTTGCATGTTCTCCTCATTATGGAGGCGCCTCACAAGAGAGTCTGAAATCTGTCTTTTTAGAAAAATTTAGTATCTACTTAAGCATATTGGGTAAAACGGGTTCGATCAAATCATCCCATAGGATATTTAGCTGATTTTTGTTTTTGAGCGGTATTGCTAGATTTTACAACAACGTTTTTTTACGCTTTCTTGAAAATGCCCTCAATCTGCGGACTTCACCTCACATAACAGACACTCATCATTAATGAGCAATGGTAACTTCCGGCATTCCTTTCATAGTAAAGCCTGCTATTTCTCCCCAAGTCCTTGATTTAACTCATTGCTGATGTACATTTTAAATATGCAACAAAAGTATTTAAATTTGGCATCTATGAACAACGCCTATATAAAAATCGATTCCAAGTCCATCATTGCAGGCCTAACGGCTTTCATCTTTATCACCGGCCAGTGTCTGCCCGCCGCTTATGCGGGTATGCTGCAAACCGATCCATCTCAGAACATTCAAAACGAGATCGCGCCCGAAGAACAGCCCGAGCAGCCGGAAACGGCGGTTCCAAGTTCAGTCACCGTCCCGGATGATTCGCCGCTCAGTCTGCCGAAAACCGCATCCACCAACTCCGGCGGCGAATCAGAGCCCCCTGTTGCGGTTGATGATGAGTATTTTTATGAAATAGGCCCGGGTTCGGGCTCTGTCCTCGAAATGCGCGTTCTGGAAAATGATCTGAATCCGAACGGTTCACCCGGTGATTTGATTATCGCCTCAACATCAACCCAGGATGATATTGTTGTGAGTCCGGATCGCAAGACCATAACTTATGAGCCGCCCGACGGCTTTACGGGAGATTTTACCTTTCAATATGTCGTTCAACTGCCGGGGCAGGCGCCGTCAAATCCGGCAACCGTGACCATCCACGTCCGCGGACCTCAGAATCCGCTTATCGACGTCATCATAAAGGACATGATTGATGAGGAAACAAGCGGAGAACCCGTTTATTTCAATCTCAAAGACTACATCGAGAACTACGACGACCTTGTGCAGCGTGGACAGGTCGTGCACGTTGACATTGCGGACGGCACAACGACAGGCGGGAGCAACGGCGCTTATATCTACACACCGAACTCGCCTCCTGCGGTCGGTGATAAGTACGTCAGGATTCACACCTGCGGCGGAGTCGTCATTGTGTGTTCGCAACCATCTGACGGAGGGCAAATCCGTGTCCGTCAGCAAACACAGGACTTCAGGATGGCCGATATCGAACTATCTGTGAAACAGGGACAAACGCTGGTTATTGATGACATTCTGGCCAATCTGAGTCCTTCAGCATCAGGTTTCAGCGTCGCTCCGAACACATGGGGTTCGGGTTCGCAAAATCACTGGGCGGCCAGCTTAACGGCAGACCGGGAGTTTACATTTAATGCTTTTGAGGATGCGGTTCCGGGTGAAATCACCCCATTTCTTATTTTTGGTATCGTCGATTCGAATGGCAATCCGGTCACCGTGAGACGGCAGGACGGCTCGGTATTTACACCCGCCATCAAAATCACGATCACCGAGCGGCCCCGGGAGCCGATTGCGAAGGATGATGCGGTCGAGACCGACGAAGAAACGGCCGTCGACATTCATGTCCTTAATAATGATGAAAACCGAAGCCAGGGGGAACTGAGCATTAGCGAGTTCGCTCAAACACCGGCGGAACAAGGCGTTGTCTCGATCAGCCAGGACGAAAAATATTTCACATTTACGCCGGCTGAAAATTTCTTCGGCACGGTGCAGTTTCAATATACCGTCCGAGACGGAAACGGTCTTACCGCTTCGGCCAAAGTCACCGTCACTGTGAATAACGCGGAAGACTCCTTTGATGTCGATATGGAAACGGAAGTCACCACCCCCGAAGATACGCCCGTCACAATTCCGGGGACCGTTGTGAATCCCGACCACACAACCATCGGCTGGTATGTAATTTCTCATCCCGTTCGCGGAACCTTGACGGAAGTCACCGGAAACACAACCGGCGACTTTTCTTTCGAATACACCCCGGAGCAGAATTATGTCGGTGAAGATTCCTTCACGGTCCGGTTTTGGGACCATGCTGAACAATCCGCAGTTATCGAAAAAACAATCCGTATCCACGTGACCGGCACCCCTGACGCCCCGGATGCGCAGGATGACGGGTCCGAAACCGATCCGATCACGGTTGTCGAAGACATCGACCAAGAAATCGATGTTCTCAATAATGACAGCGATCCCGACGGCGGCGATTTAGAGGTTGTCGGAAACTCCGCCCCCTCGCACGGCAAAGCCGTCTATTCAGAAGGCATGCGCGTCTTTGTTTACACGCCGGACCCAAACTACAACGGGCCGGATTCATTCACCTATACCATCCGCGACGCCGGCGGTCTTGAAGACACGGCGACCGTCTACCTCAACGTGGAATTTGTAAATGATGCGCCGGTCGGAAAAGAAGTTACAAAGTCCATCGATGAAGATACGGTCTATCTTTTTCATATCCGAAGCGCATTTACGGACGCAGACCCGGATCAGCCAATCGATTTTTCCAAGGTGACGTTCGGATCTGCCCAACACGGCACGCTGAAGCGGCTCAACGACACTGACTTTGAGTACACCCCTCACAAGAATTACTCCAGCGGCGAACCGGAAATTTTAACTTTCGAATACTGTGACATCATGGGAGAATGCGCCACCGCAAAGGCAACGATCACGATCAACCCCGTCAATGACGCCCCCGAATCAAGGGACTGGCAATATACCGCCCAATTCTTGGGTGTCATGCTGGTAGTGGTAGACGTTCTTCCTCAAGCAAGTGACGCTGACGGAGACACCGAACTGACTTACAGCCGTGTCGCAGACGCTGCCCGCGGGACCGTCACAGTCGACAGCGACGGGTCATTTGAATACGTAAGCGGGGAGGAAGAATTTTCAGGTACGGACGAGTTCACCTTTCAGGTTTGTGACAACCAAGGAGCATGCTCTCCCGAATATAAAGCAACCATCTTCCTTGAGGACCCGGAAGAACCCTTCGCCCAGGACGACGAAGCGACCGTGGAGCAAAGCAGTGAAGCGGGCGTTACCATCGACGTTCTCGAGAATGATTCGGACCCTATGGGGCTGGAATTGCGCATCGGCGAGATCCGTTATTCCGGAATGGGGCAGGTCATCATCAACGACGATCAAACGATTCAATACATTCCGCCCACAGGTTTTATAGGCGAAGAAACTTTCGAATATGAGGTCTGCAACCTCGCCGATTTATGCGCGACCGCTGAAGTACGGGTCACCGTCACCGACAGGAGCGATTCTCCGCCGACCGCGGAAGATTTTATTTTGACAACAAAGGTCAATCAGGAAATCACGTTTGATCTGCGCGAGCACGCGAGCGACCCGGACGGCGATGAACTTATCTTTGACATTTTGAACGTACTTTCGGGTACTGTCCGTGCAGGAAACGAGCCCGGTGTTTTTATCTACACACCGCCCCGGGACTTTGACGGCCATGATCAAATCTTTTACCGGGCCTGTGACGACAAAAGCCGTTTCGATTCCCGCTGCGGCCAAGGGGTCATTGATGTTATCGTTCAACCCGAAAACCGGCCGCCGACAACAGGCGACGATATTGTCCTTCAAACCAATGAAGACGTCCCGGTCTCAGGAACAGCCACCGCAACAGACCCCGACGGCGATAAACTGGAGTACTCCATAAAAAAAGACGGCGAACACGGCAAGATTACCGGCCTCGATAAAGACACAGGTGAGTTTACTTATACGCCGTCGCCTGAATATTCGGGAACTGATTTGGTCATCCTGCAAGCCACCGATCCGCAAGGGGCCTCCGTCAGCATCCCGGTCTTCCTTACGATCCATTCCGTCAATGACGCCCCGACCGCGAGCCAGGACAGCACACTCACAACCATGAAAAATACGCCGATCGATTTCACGCTTGAAACCCGCATGTCGGACGTTGATGACCCGAAAGAGTCCCTGCAAGTTTCATTCACCACGGAACTCGGCGGGACCGTTACCAAAAAAGAAGGTGCCGGCCAATTCGTCTATACTTACACACCCCCCGCAGACCTTCAAAGCGGTTCACAAGATGTCATCCATTTTCATGTTTGCGACCCTCAGCAAAGCTGCAGCAGTCCTGACGGCAAGATCGTCGTCAATTTAACGCAGACTTCGCCGACAGCGGATAATTTTGAAGTCACCGCCCGTGCCGGACACCGGGCTTATCTGAATCTTAATGATCATGCCCGTGACGCCGACGGAGACGAGCTCACATTCAGCGTCCATTACAAATACGCCCAGGAAAGCGACATTGGCAGTATCGGCAACGACCCTGATAACGGCGGCTGGTATTATATTCCGCCCGTGGCCGGCTATCTTGGAGATATTACTCTGGAATACACAGCCTGCTCGAGCGGCGAGGATTGTGCTTCGGCCGAAATTTTGGTCCATATCGAAGCCCAATCCATTACGATGATCGCCCATGACGACCATTACAGCACTTTTGCGCGGACCTCTTATAGTTCCATCGACGAAAAAGTATGGCTCTCGCCCCAGGAAAACGATGAGACCGGAATCGACGCCGAACTCTACCTCTTGACCATCGGCGGCACGAGCTACAACTTCCAGACGAACACCACCCGCGGGCCGGGTTATTTCGACACGCAGTATGGCAGGATCACAATCAGCCGCAATCCGTTTCTTGATGACGCCAATGTTCCTGTCATCGGCTATTTGCCGAACACCGGTGTTTCAGGCGTTACGGATGTTATCGAATATGAAATTTCAAATACCCGCAATCGCAGCGACCGCGGCACAATTTATATTAGGATCAATCCAAAACCGGCTGCGGATCCGGTGCCTCTTGAGCCCGTGTTTGCCGACGCCGACACGGATCTGGACGTCCTTTTTGATCCGCGTAACGGGCTTTCCGCATCGGAATTTTCTCAAAATTTACGCGTCGCGTTCGCCGTCAACAGCACCAAGAACGAAGACTTCTCGGATTTCATGAATGTCAGCGACCTCATCGCTTCGGGCGCGGCCTCTCTTCAAGACGGCCGGCTGAGAGTCCATTTTGATCTTTCGAACCCCGAGCAAAGGGCACTCTTTAAAAACCGCCGGTTTATCGACGGCACCAATTACATCAACATCCGCTACCAGGAGACCGGGGTTTCCGAAAGCGGGGCGCCCAAACCGGTAAAATTTGCTTACACCCGCGTTCAAAAAGACCTCCAGCCGCCTGTCGTTTCGGATTTTGTCATCAATAACGAAGAAACCGTCGCACACAGCAAAGACATCCGGGCTTCGCTGCGCATCACGGACAACAAAACAACCGACATCTGGGATTTTAAGATCGCGGCGGCCTTAAATTCCAAGAGTCCGGACAAATTTGGGGAGCCTGTTTCGGTTCTGGATTTGGCCCGTAAAGGCCTCGCTTCAGTCGACGGAGACATCCTGCACTTACATCTCGACCGCGCAAATCCGGATGCCCGGGCATTTTTGAAAAACCGCGCGCTTGTGGAAGGCACCAACTACTTGAATCTGATCGTGCAGGACAGCGCCGGAAATCCGCCGGTTGGATCCGAAAATCCAAGATTTTCTTACGCTCCGATCCGTTATGAAAAACCTGCCGTGACGGCCGAGATCAAGAGTTCCGAAGGATTTGTGCCCGATCCGGCAACGGTCGAAGTGAAATTAAAATCCTCCCTGCCGGAAGACACGGGAGACCTCCTGGTCCGCTATGCGGTCGATGACAGCGCACCCGAAAGTTTCGGAGAATTCGTCCCCCTTACGGAAAGTTTTCTGATCACGCTTCCGGTACCTGACAACGGCCATCATACGGTCTATTTTCAAGTGGCCGACGCCCAAAACCGGATCATCGCCGAAACAACCGCCGGAGTCACGCTGGACACGCTGCCTCCGGCGGTCACCCACCTTCCCGATTCGGCCGTTGAAGCGTCCGAGGGCTCCGCCGTCATCCGCTTTCAGACCAGTGAAAGCGCTAATGTCGAAATCGAATACGGTACGACTTCCGATTACGGCCAAAAGACAACCTTAAACAGCCGATATGACCTCTATCACATCCTCGAACTGCTGGGCCTCGACCCCGGCATCAAATATTTCTTCCGCATCCGGGCCAAAGACCGCGCCCTGAACGAATCCGTCACCCAGGAATACAGCTTCACCGCGTAGCGAGTGCATCGTCCAGATTGAAATGACGGGTTATTCATTTCAATCGCACAATGCCGCGTACCCGTCAAAACAAGATTGACGCAGCACTAAGTAACAGTACACAAGTCTTTTAATGTTTTGACATC
>MHFC01000009.1:0-247 GCA_001804025.1 Omnitrophica bacterium GWA2_52_8
TGGCGAGTCCGCCCAAAAGTAATGTGCGGCCTGAATTCCCGGTTCTCTTTTTGATAATCGAATGACTGTAAGGATGTTTCCAATGTTTTTTGCCATAGGACCAACTGCGGCACTTCCCCTTCCAAACCAGCCCATAGGACCCGGGCATTTTCAAGGTTCGGGAAACATCCCAATGCGGCTAGCTTCAACTTAAACGGCACCTGATGAGCAGCCGCAGCATCAAGTACGCCGGTAATAAGTTCTGGGA
>MHFC01000009.1:267-5055 GCA_001804025.1 Omnitrophica bacterium GWA2_52_8
AAAAAGTGCGTGGTCAGATGAAGATTCGCCTGGCCGATCCAACGAATCTCAGGAAATGCACCGATGCGGCCTTGAACGCGGATGATTTCCGCCGTAAACACCTGCGGCAAAGGGAGCGCGACAAAACACCGTATGCTTCTCGAACTCTTTATTTCAGCTCCCGCCATAAGAGCTCCAGCGCCTGGGCTGCAGTCCGGTCCTGGATCTGGCCGCGGGATCCTGAAAAGAGGCCGTAATAAACCCGGCATTTCTTTGCCGCTGCGACCGCAATGAACACAGTTCCCACGGGCTTTTTCCGGCTGCCTCCGCCAGGCCCCGCAATGCCGGTAATCGCGATCCCGTAATCTGACTGAAACTGCTCCCGGACACCCTTGGCCATCTGAATGGCAACCGGTCCTGATACCGCTCCATACTTCTTCAGCGCCGGCCCGGGAACCCTCAGCAGGCATTGTTTGACTTTATCGGAATAGGCGGTCACCCCGCCTAAAAAATAAGAGCTTGCCCCTTCATTTGAAGTCAGCATCGCGCTCAGTCGTCCGCCCGTGCAGCTTTCAGCTACCGCGAGGGATCTGCGATTGCGGACCAACAGGTTTCCCAAGGAGGCGGCAAGATTGGAATCTGTTTCTCCATAGAGATACCTTCCCAGCCGTTTCCGTATCTTGGTCTGGAGCCTGAAAATAATATTCCGGGAAGCGGCCTGAATCCTGATCGTCACTTCCCCGGGATAAGGATAAATTCCGAATTCAAAAGGAACGTCAAAGAAATCACGCCCGAGCAGCGCCATTGTTTTGGGTTCGGAAATTCCGACTAAACGGGCAGTCAATGCAAAAGCGGCGCGTTTGTCCTTGAACTTCTTTTTAAGCAGCGGCGTAACCGACTCATGCGCCATCTTCTGCATTTCAGACGGCACACCGGGAAGGACAACGATGAATTTATTCCCCGTCGAAATATAAAAACCAAGCGCAATGCCATAACGGTTTATCATCGGTACGGCATTTTGGGGGAACATGGCTTCTCGGCGGACAATCCGCGGGATTTTTTTCGACTTTTGGCGGTACCATTTTGAAATCAGCCGGTATTGCCCCGCAGAGAATTTGAGCGGCACCCTGAAATAAGCCGCCACAGCTTCCCTCGTAATGTCATCAGGAGTGGGCCCCAGCCCGCCTGTTAAAATGACCAGATCCGCCCTTGTGAACGCCTGGGTAAGCTGCAGGATAATCGATTGGAGATCGTCGCGGCATGCGGTCTGGCGAATGACTTTGAAGCCTGAGGATGTTAGAAAAGAGCCGAGAAAAGACGCATTGGTGTTGACTGTGCTTCCGTTCAGCAATTCGCTGCCGATCGTCAAGAGCTCTGCGGTGTATTCTTTTGCGATTTGCCGGGTCATGGAATCAAATTAAAATTTGTATCGCAACCCAGGCGTACAGACCCGCACCCAAGTCGTCACAAAGTATCCCCCAATAGCCGGGAAATCTCTCGAGTCTCTTGAGAGGAGGGGGCTTGAGGATGTCAAAGAGACGGAACAAGACAAACCCCAAAACCGCCGATGTGAGGGTCAGAGGAATAAAAGCAAGCGATACCATCATGCCAGCGGCTTCATCAATGACCACGTAGGCGGGGTCTTCATGTTCGGTGATCTGCAACCCGTTAACCGCCCAATAGCCGGCCCAAATCACGGCCCCAAAGCATAGAAGATAAAGAACCGGGTGCTGCGAAAAGGCCAGCACTAACAGCAGGCCGACCGCGCTCCCCCATGTCCCGGGCGCATACGGAATTAAACCGACCCCCAATGCGCTGACGTATTTTTGAAATGCCTTGCCGGAAAATAGTTTTTGGTTTGATTGATAGAACCGCCACCCGGAAAAAAGCGTCAACCCGATAGTCACGGGCAGGGACATAAGGATCACGATCCGGGCCAGACCGCCAAGCCAATGCAGGATTTCGTAATCATCCGCGATCAGACGCACAAGGCATGCGCTGAGCAGGACGATTTGAGAAACCAGTTTTATTTTGCCTCCGGCTTCGGCGGCAACCGTCTCCCCTTCCAGCATAAATCCGAGCCGCGCGAGCGTCACGATTATTTCCCGCACCGCAATCAAAAAGATCCAAAAAAAATTAAAATACCCCATGTGCGAAAAAACAAAAAGCGCGGGAAGAATCAGAATTTTGTCCGTAATCGGATCGACCAGTTTTCCGAAATTGCTCACGTAACCGTATCGCCGCGCAATTTTACCGTCATAATAATCGGATAAACCAGCCGCAATGAAAATGACAAGCCCCAGAAGATGAGCGAACGGATGGGCTGAAACAACGAGAAAAACAAGAATCATTCCGAGAACGCCCCGGGAAAGACTGAGAATATTCGGCAGGTGTTTCACAAACTGTCCCTTCGTGGTTTTGACGCGCAGTAACCAGCTTAAACGGGTTCTCCGACGAGATCGTATTCCCGTGTTTCGGTGATGCTCACCCGGCAAAAAGTTCCGGGCTTGAATTTTTTAGAGGAACGGACATAAACACTTCCGTCAACTTCCGGCGCATCCATATAGGAGCGCCCGACCCGGCATCCCGGGTTATGCTCATCCGCTTTTTCAATCAGGACATCCAGGGTTTTGCCCAAATATCCCTGGTTATTATCTCCCGAGATACGCTGCTGTAAAAGCATTGCCTTTTCAAAACGTTCTTGTTTTACGGATTCCTCAACCTGATTGGGCAACAAGGCCGCGGCGGAATCTTTTTCCCGGGAATAGGTGAAGATGCCGAGCCGTTCAAATCGCATACTTTCCATAAACTCCATCAGCTCCTCAAAATCGCCGTCCGTTTCTCCGGGAAATCCAACGATAAACGTTGTCCGGATCGCAAGGTCCGGAACTTCCGCGCGGAACCGCTTGATAAGGTCGATGGTTTTTCTCTTTGTGATCCCGCGCCGCATGGCCTGAAGCATCGGATCACTTGCATGCTGCAGCGGCATGTCCAAGTAGCGGCAAATTTTCTCGCCGTCCCGAATGGCCGCTATTAAATCTTCCGTAATGCAGGAGGGATAAGCATAAAGCAGCCGGATCCAATGCAGGCCTTCGATTTTGTCGAGCTCCTTGAGTAAAACCGGCAGTTCGTAGCGTCCATATAAATCCCGGCCATAATACGTAGTGTCCTGTCCCGTCACCACTAATTCTTTGGCACCGGCTTTCACAAGAAGCCGGGCTTCTTCTAAAATATCCGGCATGGGTCGAGAACGGTGTTTGCCCCGGAAAAGCGGTATCGTACAAAATGAGCAAACGTGATCACAGCCTTCGGAAATCTTTAAATAGCGGTAGAATTCGGGAGTTAAAGCCACTCTTCCTTCGGCCGCAGTCGCTAAATATCCGGGCCGTCCGACTGAGAACACATGCCCGCCGTCCGCAACCTGCGATACGATTTGTGAAACTTTATCATATTCTCCGGAACCAACGAAGGCATCAACTGCTTTTAATTCCTTCTGCAGTTCTTGAGGGAAGCGCTGGACCAAACACCCCATCACAATAATAGACCGGATTTGATTTTGCTTTTTTAGCTCGACCAGCTCAAGGATGCGGTCCACCGACTCCTGCTGGGCTTCCTGGATAAACGCACACGTGTTTAATAACGCAATATCGCAATCTGCTACGGAGTTTGTAATTCGAAAGACGCCCGGGTCGAGCTTCCCTAGAATTGTCTCGCTGTCGACCAATGTCTTGGGACAGCCCAGCGATAGCATGCCGATTCTCAATTTCGCGGCAGTCCGTGCCGGACGGCGCGGTCGCGATGCCTTATTCACAATTGTCATAAGTCATGAGTATAGATGAAATTATAGATTTCTCAAGAGGCGATATACCGCACCTCGCATCGATGCTATGCCATGTTATCGGGAAGACGTCTGTTCATGCGGCTTCAGGTGCTTTGATTTAATGAAGAGTGTAGCGCAAAATTGACCAGACCGGTGATATACAACCCATAAATGGCCAGGAGCACCCAGCCGTTCCAACGGCGGCTGATCCCCTTGCGCAGGAAGGTTCCAAGAAAGAAAATTGAAATAATGACCATGTAAGGATACGAATACTGCACGGTGTCTCGCGACACAACCAACGGATTTATGACACCCGAAACTCCTACAATCAGCGTTAAATCAAGAATATTGGCGCCAATGATGTTCCCTATGGAAAGATCAGGATATCCTTTCCGGACAGAAGTAAGACCGGTCACAAGCTCCGGAAGCGATGTCCCGATCGCGATAATTGTCAATCCGATCACAAGCGAAGGAATGCGCAAAGCCTCAGCAACCGCAATCCCGGAATCCACCATGAGCCGGCTGCCGATTAGAACCATGCCCAAGCCGGCCAAAAATATAAGAAACGAGCGCTTACGGCTCCATACCTTATCATGTACCGGCGATTCCTCTTCTGCTGCGACCGTACCCGGTTTGGGCCGGTCCTGCAATGCGGCGCAATACTGAGCGCCCACATAGGCAAAAGCAAACAAGATCAGCACAAAACTTTGCACCTTACCGACAAACCCCTGATAGCTAAAGCCGATCAAAATCAACATCGCGGCGGCATACCAAATCGCTCTGCGCCGGAAATCCTTCGCCTGCAGGCGCACTTCGGTTAAAGCCATGACTAATCCGACAATCAACCCGATGTTTGCGATGACGGACCCGACCGCATTGCCGATGGCGATATCGGCTTCCCCCATCCAACTGGCCATAGAGGATACCGACAACTCAGGAGCTGTTGTTGCAATGCTGACAAGGGTCGCGCCGATAACAATCCGCGGAAT
>MHFC01000009.1:5234-12501 GCA_001804025.1 Omnitrophica bacterium GWA2_52_8
TCACGCCGTCAGCCACAACATTTTTTTAAATAAGCCTATTGTATAGAGTTACAAAGCTTATTTTATTTAATAACAGAACCTTTGCAAAATGGCCAGCCGGCGGCGTGCTTCCCAAAGGGGACAGGCAATATCTCACTGCCCTATGAGCGCCGGCCATTTTGCAAAAGCTCAGTAATAATACATCGGCAATCTGCACCCCGAAATCTGCTATCTAATAAATGGGCGGTGAAGGATTTGAACCTCCGACCCTCTGCGTGTAAAGCAGATGCTCTAACCAACTGAGCTAACCGCCCGTAAAACCAACCGCCGCCGAATTTTCCGGGCAGTCCGTCAAACCTTGCATTTGAAACCACTTCTGATCCGGAGCCTTTACGCAGACGGCAACTGACCCCGTAAATAATTTAATCTTTATTCAGTGCTTTAATCAGTTGATGCAATTTGGCCGAATGATGCCTGTCATAATACAGCGCAATTCTTAAAAGATCATGCGTATGAGGCTCATCATGTTCTTCCTCAAAGGGCTGCATATACTGCTCGATTTTCCCCTTCGCCAGCAAATCTTTAAATTTTTTATTTAACAGCGCCAGCCTTGTTTTGGCGATGGGCCGCTTGACGCGCAGCAAAAGGCGGTCTGCCACGTACCGCGCAGAATGATAATTTTCATAATAGCTAGCCACCACCGCCGCGGCCTCTTTCACATCATGACAGTGATCGATTAATCCCAAGTCTTCGAGACCGATCATACCGGTCTTTCCCAAATGTGTTTTTTGATACTGAATCCAGTCACTCCAGTAACGGCTGCCGGGCGCATCGACAAAAACAATCGGCCGCGGGTTTGTTTTACCGGTTTGGACAAGTGTGAGAGTTTCATAACCTTCGTCGTGCGTTCCGAACCCCCCCGGAAACAGCACCGTGGCGTCGGATTCCTTGATAAAAATAAGCTTGCGAGTGAAAAAGTATTTAAACGTCACAAGCTTGTGATCGTGAAGAATGATCGAATTCGCCTCTTGTTCAAAAGGCAGGCGTATGTTCACACCGAAACTGTTTTCGCGGCCGGCACCCTCATTGCCTGCGCTCATAATTCCGGAGGCCGCACCCGTAATCACCATCCAGCCTTTCTTGACGATCTCGGAACTGAAGGACCGGGCCAGTTTATAATTGGGGTCCGATTTTGGGGTCCTGGCAGATCCGAATATGGCGACTTTGCGGATATGCCGGTAAGGGTGAAACACAGAAAGCGCATAGCGCATTTCTTTCAAGGAGGAGTTTAAAAGTTTGATATCCCCGCGGTCGAGTTCATCCTCGCGGATTTTAAGCGCGGAAACTATGATTTCCTCGATCAGCGGCGCATGCGGTGACCCGCCCGCTTTTTCGACCAGGTCATGAATGATGGCGTCCAGTTCCGGCTGACGCGTCGAATATTTCCGGATCTTTCGTACGGGACGGCGCGGGTTCATGATGCCGCCTGTATCTTGATCTGGAGGATCAAATCGCCTTCGTGCCGGCATGACGGACAAAGCTTTCCCTGCCGGATGAGTCGCAATTTCTGCCCTTCGCGGGTTTGCGGCGGAACCTGCACCGAAATCTTTTTCCCTTCGGGTGTATGAAACATCACTTTTCCGCCCTTTTCGGCTTTATCTCTACTGATTTTAAGGTTGACGATGACGTCCGCATCAACTTCGGGGCCGCCGGTCGGATAAGATGAAGACTGATAATAGTGAACTTCGGGGCCGTAACCCGAACCTCCGCCGCGTTCCTGACTTCCGAAAAGTTCATCGAAAACATCTCCGAATGCGGAGTATTTCCCGGAAGGCCGGTTCCCATGAAGGCCAAATTGCCGCAGCAGGTCTTCTACGTTAAAACCCTGCGCCCCCGCATAATTTCCTGCCCCGGCTCCGCCTCCCAAGCGCCGCAATTGATCATACTGAGCTTTCCGCTTCGGATCGCTCAAGACATAATACGCTTCGGATATTTCTTTGAATTTAGCTTCAGCCGCTGCATCCCCCGGATTTTTATCCGGGTGATACTTAACGGCCAGCTTGCGGTAGGCTTTTTTGAGGGCCTCGGGGGTAACATTTTCCGAGACACCCAAGGCGCGATAATAGTCTTTGCGATTTGTTGAATTCATGAACCCGCATCCTGCCGCCTAAAAAAATAACCCCGTAAGATTTTTTTCAACTTTACCGGCTTCCGCAAAAATTTTGGGAGTCTTCCGAGGTCACCTTGTTTATTCTTACTGGCTCAAACGCCACCCTCCGGTCAAAAAAAAATGTGGAGATGGAGGACACTTAGTCCGGCTTTCTCATCGATTAGGCGAATCAATGAGAAAATCGCTTTGGACGCAGAAGGCTCCATCCAAAGTTTTGCGCCCCCGTTTTAACAGGGCGCCAAAAAGACTACCCCGGGCACAAATGGCCTTTTCCGTTTGTACTCCGTTCTCCTCGAGCGCATTTCTCATCGGCGCGCGTCAAATGCGGGTTAGAACCTGCAAAACGCAAGCACCCTCCTCCAAAACATTCGCACCTTTGGTTGCGATTATACCAAGAAACCTCTGCTTTCGGAAGAAAAGCCTATCGCGGCGCTTTCGCCTTGGGGTAAACCATCATCAAGATAAAGTCGACGACGAAGGTCGTAGACTGACGGCATCCCGCTGTTTTTCAGTCCTGCAATAAACCTTGGCCTCTGTCGGGTTGCTGAGGAGATATTTGGTAAGAGGTTTCAAAAGAAATGCCTCAATGGTTCGATTAAGGAAGCGAGCTCCGGATTCCGGGTTAAATCCATGTTCTACAAGGTAACGATAAACATCCTCCGCGATTTCAATTTGCTTACCTTTTTTGACAAATCGCTCCAGAATTTTTGATATTTTTGATTTAGCTATCGCTTTAACCGTATCCCGTGACAAGAAATTGAAATACAGAACATCGTCCAAACGGTTAATGAGTTCCGGCGGGAAGAATTTTTTTACCTCGGGTTCCATTTTTGATCGGACATAGGCCTGGACTTTTTCGGGCGGCAGTTTTGAAATTTCATCCTTATCGAGATTCCTTGCCCCAAGGTTGGAGGTCATGATAATCGTTGTGAAGCTGAAAGAAACGGTCATCCCTTTGGCATTGGTTAAACGGCCGTCATCAAATATCTGTAGAAAAAGCTTAAAAACATCCGCATGCGCCTTTTCAACTTCATCGAATAAAATTACAGTATAAGGGTTGGCCCTGACAGCATTCGTTAAAACCCCGCCTTCGGCTGACCCTTGATAGCCCGGGGGGTGATCCAATGAGTTTTGCGACATTGTGTTTTTCCATAAATTCTGACATATCAAATCTGAGCAGTTCTTTTTCGCTGCCAAATAACGCTCCCACCAGCGACTTCGCCAACTCCGTTTTTCCCGTTCCCGTCGGTCCTGCAAGAAGAAAAACGCCATCCGGCCTTTCGGGCTTCAAATCCATTTCGTATTTTGTAAGCTGAAGAACATCCGTAATTCTCCGAATAGCTTCCTTTTGGCCTAATACGCGTTGCGTCAATTTTTCTTCAAGATTGATAAAGAGGTCCTCTTTTGAAAAGAGAATTTGGTTCATGTGGAATATCCGTAATCTCAGAAACAATCGCCGCAACCGTTTTTCTGGCAACTATTTTATCTTGTTCTTTTGAAAGAGAAATTCGGCTGGCCGCCCGGTCCAATAATGACATCGCTTTCCCCGGGAGATAGCGATCCTTGATGTAACGATCCGACATTTCGATTGCAGCATCCGCCGCATCCTCCGTGATCTTTACCTTGTGATGACATTCGTAGTTTTTAAGAGTGCCAAGAACAATTTGCCTTATCACATCCATGCTGGGTTCATCGACTCTTATCACCTGAAACCCGCGGGCCAAAGAGGGGTCTTTTTCTATATATTTCTGATAGTCACATACCGTGGATGTTCCAATGCACCGCAAATCACCTTTAAGTAAATAAGGTTTTAGCAGGTTGGCGGCATCGGATACTCCTGTATCGCCAGCACCTACAAGGCGATGAATGTCCGAAAAGAAAAGGATAAGGTTTCCATCCTGCCGGCATTCCTTAATAATGGCCTGAATTTTTTCTTCAAATTGGCCGCGAAGACTTGTTCCAGATATCAAGTGACCAGAGTTATCAGTCAGGCAAAGATTGAACGCGGCATGGGCTCGATCATGGTCCGAGCAGCCTAAGAACAAAGTTGCTCTGAAACAAAAAAAGTCTCTTACGCCGATGCGGAGAAGATTTGTGCGGTTCGGAAATCGATGAGGTTGCCGATGTTAAAGGAAAAGGCCCCGCCCGCGGAATCCAGAAACCCGGAAGCTTTACCCTGAGCCAGCAGACGCTCCCTGATTTCACGGTCAAGGGCCGTAGCTTCCAAAACTTCGCCTAGGACGGCTGCGCTTAGGCCCTTCGAGATGCGGTACCGCCCATCATGCCTGTCCGGGGAAAATTCGAAAACCACACCCAAAGCAGAAATCGAAGCATCTTCTTCTTCATATTTTAGAAGCTGAAGGTCCGACAGCAAAAGCCCGACATGGTCTGACGAAATGCCATATTCTTTTGACCGCTTCCGAATTACATCTTTAAGCGATTGGTATGGAATTCGATCTTGATACGTTACCCTCACGTACCGCCGTTCCGATCTCATGAGTCGTCCTATATCAAACGGCGATTTTCGCTTCACATCTTCAAACCCAATCACAATGCTTCCCCGCGGCAAACGATCAAGACGCGCTCTAATGCCTTCCACATCACGTTCATCCAAAGTTTTGAGATCAACAACAAGCATAAGCGGTTGAGATTTTCTGTCTTGGGAACGCCGCTGACGATTCCATATGGCGCCGTCATTAGCCGGATTCATCAAGGCCCTTGATTGCTCAAGAATTTTGGCCGTATCGATTCCGCCAAATAAGCTTTCCCCGATCACTGACCACAGAAAGTTCCGGTAAGCGCTATGGTCGCCGACCGGGTGATGTATGCCCAAACTTCCGATCGCCCCAACTAATGTATAGGGATCTCCATAAGCCGGAAACCTTTCTGCAATTAAAACCATGTCATGAGTTAAGGTAATGGGAAGGTCGATTCCCCGGATTCTTATACCCAGATTATCGACAGCCTTTTCCATGAATGCAGAATCCTCAGAATCTTTCGGGGCATACCGCGCCTCAGAGCGGAACCCTGATTGAAAAGTTAACTCTCTCCCAGGAGCAATCACAGTAAGAATCTCGGTTAAGGCGTTGCGCCTCAAATCCGGCGTGCCGCCATGGGCTGTGACCATAACCACATCTCCCTTTTCGGTCAAGAGACCAAGAAGCTCGACGGCGCGGCGAGCATCAGCAGTTTTCTCTGGCAGAGCCCCCTTTGTAATGGAAACCGAAAGAGAGTCGTATCGAGGCGAAGATATTCTACTAACGATTTCGTTCACGGGGCTCACATGCAGTCCGCTCTCAAGACCCACGGCGCCGGTCACGGATGTAAGTTCTTTTTCATCTTCATAGGCCCACTGAGCGGTACCCTTTCTTCCTCCTCGGATTTCAACTCCATTAGATTCAGCGGAGGGACTGACCGGACTCGGAGGAGTTGAGACAATTTGGAGAAAACTGTGGACCGTGAAATCTACAGGAAGGTTGTACCCTCGCCTCTGAAAGATTTGCCGTACCGAATCTCGAATGCGCAATGGCTTTTCAGGATGAATTCCGCCGGGGACCGAAAGGATTCGGATGACTTCGATGAATTTATCGGCCAAAACCCTCTCGTAAACGGAATCAGCGGCCTCGGGTGAAAATCCCAAAGCCGCTAAGAATTCGGGCCGGCTTTTAGGCGGATCGAGGAGAAGAAAACCTTCCGGCGCCGACGTTCGGTTCTCAAGGGTGCCGCGGAGATGCCTCTGCTCCCCTACTTGATGTTCGATGGTCCTCTCGCTCAACCATTCATAAGGAGGAGCATGACTCGCGACCCATTCGCTTTCTTCGGTCGTGTGAGGCGAAGATACAAAATCGATTCTTCCTTTCTCAAGCGGAAGAATGGCAAAGATGGCCAGATGATCCGAGGCCTCCAGCCGGCTTCGATCCAGTGGATAGACCCCCTGTTTTCTCAGGCGAATCGATTCGAGTTCTTTATCGCCAGCGTCAGATTTTTCTGTAATCTGTTCAGAATCTGCGGGCTTTGCGAGGGCTGCTTGAATCTCTGCGGATTTCTCACGAAAACGCGAAACGAGATAAAGCCGAATTGCTTTAAGTATATTTTGAGGCCGCTTTCCGATTCTGAATGTCTCAACCAAGTCCTCATAAAAAGATCCCTCAATGCGCCCAGCTTTAGCCAATGCTGTTAGAATTTCCGAAACGATTTCACTGTCATACTTTGAAACCCCATAAAACTGAGAGTAAAGTTTTTGAAGAAAGGCCAAGACTTTCTCGTTAAAAACTCCGGCTTGGCCTAAATGGAAAATATCGGGGTAGCCGAAAGATTTTTCAGGGACCCCAAGCTTGGCCTCCCAATCTTCGACAACTCGATTAACAATCTCTTCTCGTACGGGGAACGGCAAGTCCGGCAAGGCCCGCAAAATATCGATGTTCCAGAACCCGTAAGATGCTCGATAATCGTCGAATTCCTTAAGAAGCGCGTGACTCGTCTCAATCTTCCCAGGATGATCTTCAAAAAAGGCCGCTAAATTTCCAGCCTTTTCCTCCGTTCGGTAGCCATCGCCCTCATCATAAAGGCTGCCGGCATAAGAAGCGAGATGAAGAAGGCGGGATAACTCGCCCGGCAAAACAATTCCTAACTTGAGCTTGGTGATCGCGAGGGCCATCGGGGTTTTTTTTGGTTTATTGTCATCATCAGGCGTAACGTGAGGAAAATTCTGCCACAAATCCGCGATGATACGATTGACTTTTTCATTATCCTTCGCAATGTCGCCAAGGGCATGGACTGCGCTTGCAAGCAGCTCATCTTCGTCGGATTTCAGGAGCGGAAGGAGGACATCGATGGCCTCTTGGGTACGAAGGCCGAGTCTTCTTAAGGTTGCCGCGATTCTAATCCTAAAAAGTGGCGAGACATGATAGCGGACCTTCCAATGGTAAGCAGGGTCTGCCCTCTTCTCTCTCGCATCTCCAAGAAGTCTCAGAAGTAGACGGTATAATTTTTCATTATAAACCTTTCCGGCATAAAAGGCGGAAAGGAGATTTGGATCCAGCGTCCATTCAAACCGCTCAAGGAGCAACTCATAAAGTTGTGGATCTTCTGCGGCAAGAATCCCAAGGGCCTCCATAG
>MHFC01000009.1:12518-14640 GCA_001804025.1 Omnitrophica bacterium GWA2_52_8
CGCTCTGGAGTTTTTGGCCGCTCTGTGTGTCCGCGATAAAGCGTTGCGAGAAGGAAAGGTTTATATTTATTAAGCCCTCGATCGCGAATCACCTCAAAAACAGCCTTTTGGACAGCAGGAGAAGGATCTGCTAAGGCTAAATCTAAAATCGACTCGATGATGTCATTAGGGAGAAACTTGAGGACCGAAATTCCTGCGGCACGGGTTTCTGGATTCTGATCCAGGAGCATTTCGGCCACAAGTTCTCGCT
Source organism: Omnitrophica bacterium GWA2_52_8 (assembly GCA_001804025.1). Classification (GTDB taxonomy): domain Bacteria; phylum Omnitrophota; class Omnitrophia; order Omnitrophales; family Aquincolibacteriaceae; genus GWA2-52-8. The sequence continues at coordinate 12,769 of MHFC01000009.1, forward strand.
CCTCCTTTAAGGAAGAAAGGAGGTTAACCGTTTGCGCGAGATAAGTCAGAACCAACTTCTCCCTTTCCTCAAGCGTGAACTCTCCGCCCCGAGGGCCAACATGATTTTCGTGGAAATCTCGCAAACCCCCGACCGGGATTCCCAATTGTTTTGTTAATAGTTTCATGCGCATCTCATCCCCCGGATGATGCGTTCTCATATCAGCAATTTTTCCTAAGCGGAGTCGGTCACGGATGATGTCTCGTACAATATTCTTTACCCTATCGAAATCTATGGGGTGGAGGCCCCAAATAGCGTCCGCGTCTGGCTCGTCCCCATTAAATTGCAAGGCCGATTTATCATAATAGTCATAGTGATGGATTCCATCGGGAGAAAACCGACCTTGGATAATCCACAGATTTCGATCCAAAAGATAAAGGAGTTCCACAAAGTTTCGGCGTGAAAAGTCAATATGCCTTACCTCAGAGCGGGGTTTCAAGGCAGGGGTTTGAGGATGGGCGACGGGCCGTTGTCTGGAAAAAACCTCGGCGGCGACAGGTGCCCAATCCAAGATTTCCAGCGCGTCAAGCAAACGCCCCGTCCGCTCGTTCCGATCAAACACACGTTCCCAAAACTCCCTCTGCCTCCGGTCAAGGCCCGGGAACATCGCCACGCGCTGGGAGGCGTGTGCCCAAATCGACTTTTTCTTATCCTCGAAGAATTGAGGAGAAGCTGGAACGACCACATTTGAACCGTCCTCTTCAAGCGGAAACTCTTCGTAAGCCCCCCGGTACCACCAGGGAATCACCCGAATTCCTTCCTTCGCGAGTTCCCTCATCGCACGCTCAATAATTTCTGCGCCGATACCGTGAGCTCCGTGGGGATCGATTTCGTGTGAATAGAAGATATGAATTTCTTTGTCGGGCGCCTGCCGGTGGAGGCCGCGCAGCCAGTCCAGAACCTTTGCGTAGTCAGGTTCCTGGTATTTCCTCCCCGTATGAACCTTCGCCCGGTAGCTGTAATATCCCAGGCGGAAGAATTCGAGGTTATCCGCGTGCACACCGAGAATCTCTGTCGCCTCCCGCGCCTCTTCTTCCCGCTTCTGCGTTCTCGCATAAATCCACAACCGCACGACCGCATTCACCTGATTTTCCCAATCCTTATCCCCATTCGCTTTGATTTGCTGTTCCAAGTCCTCGTAGTCCCAGGAAGTGACTGCGTCCGCAGAAATATTTCTGTCTTTGAAGTTCTGCCAGGCCTGTTCCAGCCCCCGTTTCTTCAAATCCTCTTGAAGGTCTTCCGGAAGCTCGCCGCGTTCCAACAAGCTCTTCATAATTGGAATGGCGGTCAGCCCATTAAACTCGGTCTGAAAGGTGTCATCATCGGGTAACAATTCACCTTTGTGGTATCTTTTCCACTCGGCTCCGTAGCGTTCTTTTAGATCCGCGAGGCCTCCTTTGGGAGACAAGACTGGCGACCAGACGGAGCCGTGACCGGCCACGAGATAAGCAATATGGACGTTGTTTCCTCGATCTTGCTCTACAAGGTGCTGAAGGGTGATGCCGGAAGTCAGAACATCATCATCGGGATGGGGAGAAAAGAAGACGATGGTCGAATTTGACGGCAGAAGATCCTGTCCCTGCTTTGGGTTGTGGAGATGCCGGGCCACTCGTTTCTTCGCAATTGTCTTAATTTCCCGTAAGGCGATTTTGCCTCCGTAATGTCTGAGCAGATCATCGAAACCGTTCCGGACGAAATCTGAACGCTGCAATTGCCCCAGTGTCTTGTGGTGTGCCGCGAGGAGGGAATACACCGCTTTCGAGACGAGTCTCGGGTCTTTCCAGTCACGATTCTTCGGATTTATCCCCGGAAAAAGCCAGGGCTTTGTCAGTT
>MHFC01000009.1:14691-18202 GCA_001804025.1 Omnitrophica bacterium GWA2_52_8
ATCCTCTTCAGACCGACCGTGACGGCATAATGCGGTGTCGCGTGCAGGCCTCCGAATGCGCCTTGAGCATCGAGCCTTGTTTTTGAGGAAAGTTCCACGATCCGTGTGCTTGAGTCATGCCCGGATTCGTCTCCCGATTCATTGAAAGCAAGGTGACCCCCCTCGATGGCGCCTCCTTCCATGTGCCCTCCGCCGATCCCCAAAACCACTAGATCAATTCCGCCGGCTTCTTTGATTGCCGCGGTAAGTTGCGTCTCATAATCGTCTGCGACCCTCTGCGCCCGTTTTTGATAGTCAGCTTCCGGCTCGCCCGATTTTCTCCGGAGGACTTCAGGATGTTCCAGGGGGGTGTGGAACCGGCGGAGGCCCGCAGTATTTTTCAGAGGGTTCACCACGTGCGTTTCCATAAAGTTCTTGTAAGTCTGTTCCTGAAACTCGGGTTTCAGCTTCCCTGCGGGATCGTAAAACCTGTCTTGATCGAATACATATTCATCGAGATGGAAAAGGATAACCCCTGAGAAATCAACCTCGCCTTCTTCCGCCATCACACGAAGCGCCTTGTAGAGACCCTTCGGCGTAGAACCCGTGGGAAGAATAACAAGTGCCGGTTTTCCCGTTTTCTTCTTTTCATTCACAACCTCGAGGATTCTCTTTGCTACTTTACGGCTCATCTCTTCATAGCCGCGCATTACCTCGCCGGTCTCAGGATCAAGCTCGTCGTCAGAAATATCAACCCGCGGAGTTTTCTTCGTGACAATTCCCACTCTCTCGATAGCCGCAAGTTTCCGAAGGGCCCAGTTTGCCCATAGCCGAACCTTGGGATGCTCTTTGAGATCACCCGCACTTTGCTCAAGAACGTCTCTGGCCGCCACCCAATCACCGATGTTGCCCAGCGCTTCAGCCGCATTCGCGCGAACCTGCGGGTCTTGCTTGCGATCCGAGAGAACCCCGACCAAATCGGGCGCCGCATCCCGTTTACGGAGTTTCCCCATGATATAGGCCGCGCGCCTCTGGCGGGCGATCAGCCTTTTGCGCTCCCGGCCCCTCTTGCCGCGGACGTCATAATTCAAATCCATCCGCAGGGCGAAAACGTTGTCGTCCGCGTAAATGACTTGCTCTCGGGCAGATTCCGTTGCCGCGGTCTTCAAAGCAAAAGTCCTCCGCGCCCCTCGATGAAAATCAAGTTCTGCACGCTGCTCGACCATGACCGGAGGATCGTCCAACAGCTTCGCTCGAATTTTCAGGATCTTTAAAATTGTTTCTTCTAAAATCGCTGACGGTGATTTTCCCAAATTTCCGTTGCGCAGTTGTTGAAGCATCCACTGGGCGTTTGTCAGCGCCAGTTCCCGAACGCCATCGATGACATGGCTCGAGAGATCTTCGAACTCCTTCTGCGTCATCTGCTGCAGGGCCGGAAAATGGAAATATTCCTCTGAAGCTGCGTAAACATCTCCGCCTCCAACAAGCCTATAAGGAAGATAAAGAAACGCCGAGGCAGGGTTTTCGAGCGCCGTGACCTCAGCGCCTCCCACATCTCGAGGGTCGGCTCCGGCCTGGAGCAAAATTTTCACGCCCCGTTCTTTCATGGCGGCGAGATTCTCTTCAGGAATAATAGGAGCGGCGGGAGAGGTGGCGATGACGATGTCTGCTTCAAAATTTTCACGAAAAAAATCGTTAATGGGGCCCAAAGGAAGCGCCGGTGAGCCGGTCAATTTCCGATACGCCTCACGGACATTTAATTCTTCGTGAGCGGCAGTCGCTTTTCGATATTGGTCTCTTAGCCTCACAAGCTCCTCGATCGAAATCCCCGCGGGCTTATAGACACCTCCATAAACGCCGCTCACGCCGACAATCTCAAAGTTGAGGGCCTCCCCCGATTCCCGGAGATCTTTAAGATACTCGATGATTTCGGCCGCCAAATAACCAAAACCCTGGATCGCAACGCGGAGTTTTGCACGACCCCGAAGACCGAGCCGAGACATCACCTCTTCATCCTGCGTAAAAGCTCTAAGGTTTTCGACGGCCCCAACCGCTTTGGCGCGCCAGGCAAGATCCACTGCCCCCGCAGTGCTTTTCAGGAATGCTTCTTCTCCCGTCGCCGCCAAAGCCCGGCGTTCCGCTGCGAGATCCTTCTGTACCCGGAGGGCCGCATCCTCAATCACCTTCATATCGGGAGGATACACATTGACCCCACGGCTCACGATCAGCTGATCCAAAAGCAGCTTCGCCGTGGCGGCAGACGCCGCCCACTTCTCAAATGTTTGCTTTCGATACGCACCTTCCTCCAAGTCCGGCCTCTCACGAGCAAGCAACACGGCGCTTCCGCCGTCGAAAGAAACATCCCAGAAAGGATTGAGGTCCCGCGCGGCTTTGGCCGCCCGGAGCGACTCCTCCAGCACCGATGAAACGTTCAAATTTGGAACACCTGAAAGTTTCTCTTCAAATTTTATCCGCGCTTCTTTGGGCACAATCGGATAAGCAGCGCTCCCCTCACGGTACCAGCTCAAACTTGCACGCGCCAGAAGAGGTTCTTTTTCCGCGTCCTCCTGATTGTCCGCTGTCGTATAAATGGTTGCCGCACCCACAAAATCCGGATCGCTTGTGAGAGCAAGAAGTCGGGGCAGCCGATCTCCTCCGAGATGGGACAACGTTTTTTTAGGATCTAGAAGAAAAGTGGGAGGAAGCTTCTTTTTTCTGCGATGGGGATGAAAGAGATTGCTTGAACGCAATGCCCCCAGTAAATCGACCAGCTCTCTTTTGTCTCCACCGGGAAGCATTTGTCGAAGATATTGGATGACCCGTGCGATCTCCCGGAGGATATCGTCCGTGAACAAATCAATTTTTTCCTGATGACTCCCGACAAAGTCATGCTCCGCATGTCGTTCTAAGAAAGAGTAAAGGGCCTTTTTAAGTTTACTGCCCCGAAGCTCTTTTACTAATGCCTCCAGGTCTTCCCGCACTTCGGAACGGGTCTGTGCGGCCGTTTCTTCGATTGCCTTGCCGAGATGGGAGGCGATCGCTTGTTTGAATAACCGATAAAGGGGATGGCTGACGGCACTCATCTGATCGCTGTCCGGAATCTCAAATCGAAACATCTCGTCGTCAGGAGGCAAGAATTCCGACAAAAGATGCACCGGCGGGGATTCTCCCTTATTCTTTGATTCGATACCACCATATATAACCGCATTGTCAGGAACAAGAACGAGATCGGCCTGAGCCATGATATTTTTCGTGTCAGCAAAGGTTCGATAGAACCCGCTCACCCATTGCGTTGCAAATTCGTCCCGAAGACCCAGACTTCTTATCGCATCTTCGAGATTGCTCCTTATCTCTGGGAGACGGTCCCATTCGTCCTTGCCATCATAAGATTCACCGATCCAGGGCGAAGTGCCGGCGGAGGTCACGATAAAGGCTCCGTTCAATCCGTGTTCGTTCAAAAATTTTTTCAAGAAAAATTCCATCAGGGGACTTCGCGCACGATTGCCTTTACACAGGCACAAAATTCGATAGA
>MHFC01000009.1:18213-18715 GCA_001804025.1 Omnitrophica bacterium GWA2_52_8
ATTGGCTAAAACAACTTTTACAAGAACCTGATTTTGCTAAGAAGCTTGGCGAAAACGGGCGGGAACATGTGCGGCAGAATTTTCTTCTGACGCGGCATCTGAGGGATTATCTTTTGCTATTCCTATCTCTATATCACAAGAGCGATGTTGTAAATTTATAATGTTCTGGTGAAAGACGTCTTGAGCGGTGACGGCCAGACTTTTATGCGCCTTCAAAAATCAATCGACGAATCACGGATAAAAGCCGGGATGAAATTCCAATGGTAACGAAAAAGAGATTCATCATAATCTCTGCCCTACTTCTAACCACCGGCCAACTCCAAGCCTACCAAGCCGAAGTCCAAAATATCTCCTCCGAGAAATACTTCGAAGCCACCCTTAAGGAAATATCCGAAGCCAAGTCCACTATCATCGTCGCCATGTACCTCGTCTCAAGCCTCCCCGATCAACCGGGCTCCCAGCCCAATCAGCTTCTAAATGCCCTCGTTAAAGCCAAAGACAG
>MHFC01000009.1:18762-19065 GCA_001804025.1 Omnitrophica bacterium GWA2_52_8
TCCTAGGGAGCACCAACTGGTCAAAAGCCGCCCTCACTCGTAACAATGAAGCAAGTGCGATCATCCGTTCCAAAGAATTCGCCCAAAGTCTTTTAATGGATTTAAACAAAATCCAAATCCAAGAAAATATCCCCGCGTCCCTGACACCCTCCGTTCCCATCCCCAAAGACTTTTTAACCAAGAAAACCCTCCTCGGTGAAATGGCCGCTCACTCCGATGAACGAGCTTTCGACACCTACCTGTATTTTCTGAAGGAATTTAACGGCAACAAAGAAAGTAAGCTTACCCTCGACTACGACAACC
>MHFC01000009.1:19075-19862 GCA_001804025.1 Omnitrophica bacterium GWA2_52_8
CCTCGGCATAGACAACATGTCAAAAGAAGACTACCGCCGCCAGATCAACAAAGTCCTTCTAAAACTAAAAAACAAATACAAGCTCATAAATTTCCAAAGCCCCAAGCGAAACCAAAACACCGAGATCCGATTACTTAACAAAGAGGGAAGCGCAGAAGGAAGCCTAAATCTCCCCACAACCTACTGGCGCTACGGATGGAATAAGTCACTCTCTTTCCCGTCCAAAATCCTGTATCTCGTAAACTCTCTCTACACTCAAACCTCCCCCTCCGGCAGGTTCTCCGTCTCAAGAGAAAAACTCTCTAAATCCCACGGCATCTCAGAATCCTTCATCTCCGAAGGAAACCAACATTTAAGAAAACTAAATCTCTTAGACATCGAATATGGCGAACTAGAAGACTTAAAATTCGGCAAGCGTGAGGCTAACACCTACACGCTCACAGACCTCTACAACCCCGAAGACCTAAAGAAAAACTTAAGCCAACTAGCCCAGCGTCACGGCCAAGAAAAACTCAACCGAGCCGTCAAAACGGCGAGCCTAGTCTTTGAAGAAAATAATCAGAAAACCATCGAAGCCTTGATAGACCTCGAAGACAAATACGGCCAACTCGTCACCGAAGAAGCCTCCAAGAAAATCTCCGAGAAAAGCGAAGACAACCCCAAGCGATCCGCGGGCTATCTCATCAACACCATAAAAGCCATCGGGAACCAGAAGTCTACGTAAGTCACGACTTGGGCGTAAGCCCAAGCCATCAGATGATCTGCCCTGCCTTTCTTTAGACTTTGA
>MHFC01000009.1:19885-20101 GCA_001804025.1 Omnitrophica bacterium GWA2_52_8
CTGTCGGATGGGCAGGGCTTGAGCCTATGGTCGAGGCGGAGGTGGAAAAAATCACGAAAGTCCCACCGACCCAGAAGCCGAGGCCACGCCTAGAGGAGTAAGCGCCTTAAGATAAAGACAGCCCGGCCCGAGGGCTGTCCTCTACAAGACCCGCGCTTCACTCCGACAAGGCGTAGAATAAACGAGCCTTTTATCTTTAAAAACGCTTGTCCTCCG
>MHFC01000010.1 GCA_001804025.1 Omnitrophica bacterium GWA2_52_8
GCCGGCTGCACGCGCAAGCGCAAAGGCTTTGATGTTGCCGTCAGTAAGGCTATGCTGATTGGTGGAAGTAATGAGACTGGCAGGGCCGAACAAAACCACATCGCCGGAGTTCAGGCCTTCTATTTCGCTTACGACAGAAAAATTCGATTCCAGCACCGAAACGGAATCAGCCTCCGGTATCCGGCCTGAAAGCCCATGGCCGATAAGAGTTCCCGTGTCCACGATTTGTGAATGATTGACTGTCTCCGTAATGTTGGTTTGAAGTTTAATATGACGGTTGCGGAAAAAAAGCTGGGTTTTATCGGAAAGAGTAAAGACAGGAGTCGCGTCGGGTGTGCCTTGGGCCGAAAGGGGGCGTCCGGTACCATCATAGGCAAGCGGAATAAAATCACCCCCTTTGCTTTTAGCGACCAGACGGACGTTGTTTGGGTCGCTCTCGTCAACTGTCCAGCGGCGGTTTTTAACTTTGAGCACAATCCGTCCCGCGGCATTTTGAATATTAATGTCTTTGCGGTTAATTCCCAGGAGGGCGAGATCCGCCCACTCTTTGTCTTTAAGCGTTATTGTCGAAGCGCTTCGCTTGCCGTCAGGTGACGGATTTTTTAATGTCAGGGTTTTATCCTCTGGATTTTCGGTCAGGACCAGAAAGTGTTTTTCAGGGCCTTTTTGCAGGAGCAAACTGTAGCCGGCATATTTGGCGAAAAGGGTTTTCGGGTCAAAACTTGAAACCGTGACCCGAAAGTTTTTGACACCCGCAGCCGTCACCATGTCCAGCATCGCCTGATCATAGGCCGCTTGCCGTTCCAGAGTATTTACGGCGGATTTTCCGATATTGTTCTTGCTGGAATGCCGGAAAAATCCGCGATTGAAGAGAAGGCCGGCAATGAACAAATTGCGGATGCTTGCACCCTTAGGTGTTACAGTAGAACCGGCGGCTGAGGCAGTGCCGGCCGACATAATGGCGGCGTTAATCTTGTCCGTATTGCGGATAGACTCCTGCATGATTCTTGCAAAGTAAAAAAAATCGGACGATAAATCAACGGCGGGGTCCATAATAGTTTTTCCGATGAAGGGAAGAATGCTTTTAGCCAGTGTGCCGGCGCTATCGTCCGGGATACGGCCGGCATTGCCCATGAGATAAGCCCGTTTGTCTTCCGACAACATTCCCGAAACAGAGTTTCCCTTATCTCCGGGCGGCGGGACGATGCCGTACCCGGCCTTATCATAAGCAGTGACCATGACATAACTTCCGCCGCCGTCGTCAAGGTTTCCGACGACGCTCAAAACGCGGGCATTTTGACGGAGATCAAGATCTTCCAGGACTCCGGACCAGAGCGTTCCGAACGATGTGCCGCCTGTCAGCGCAATGATCGTGGGGGTCTTTTCGTTTGTTTGCGGTATTTCGGTTTCCAGCGGGTTGGGAGTATTGAATTTAGGGCGAATTTCTAGAAGCCGGTCAATGGCACTGGGGGCGCCGGGATTTTCGGGCCCGGTTTTTATTTGACGTAATTCCTGAAGGATGGTGTTAGATAAACGTTCCAGCAGATATTCCGATCTTTTTTTGCCGCGAATACTGCGGGCGTAGAAATTCCGCAGTTTGACAATCTGCCGGGCATAATACGGATTCGTCGTCAGCTCTTCGATATTGGTTGCGATGGCGCCGGCATCGACGGCTTCGGCAATTAAAAGCTCCACCAGTCCGGCAGTAATTTCCGGGTGAGGCGCTCTTGGCGGAGCCGTCGTGTCGAAACTTGCATTAGGAGGGTTTGTCCGCAGCTGATCGAGCACGCTTAAAAGTTCCGCCTGCCACGTTTCGCGGTAGGAGTTTGCGAGCAAAGCCCGGACGACATGGCGAAAGCCCAGCAAGTAATCCCGTTCCCGGAGAAGATCGACCAATTTGGTTATGGCCTGCCCTTCCCTCAGGTGAATGAGGTCCTGACGGATGGCTCCGAAAATCTGTCCTTCCATAACCGTCAGCGGAGGATGCCATTGCGGAGGCCGGCCCCGGGAAGCTTCGAGCTTGGTTGAAAATTGTATTTGCCGCTGCGGGTCTTTGATGCTGGAAGGAGCGTTTCCGTCATAAGCCAGGGACAAGCGGGATGCAGCCGCTTCTTCTCTCTGGAAAGATCGGTCTGCGAGCATGCCGATTAAATTCCATGCGAGGGTTGTGGTCTCCCCGTTTTTCGGATCGATGCTCCAGAAGCGGTTGATTCTTCTTAAACCGGCGTTTGCAGCATCCGGGTTTTCAAAGTAATGTTCGAATCCTCCTTGACGGAATTGTTGCCGCACGGTTACGACAAGCTCACGGACAAGGCTTGTTTCAAAAATGGCCGCATTCGCCGAAATTAAAAGGTCCGCCGTTCCGTCCGGAAATTCGTGGATGGCAAAATGAGACTTAAGATAGGCCTGCTCCTCGGAAGATAAATTCTTCCAGTTATTTTTCCATGATGACTTTGGCGTCAGCTTGCCCGTCACGGCATCAACGGGACGGATCCAGATTTTATTGACCGCATCGGCAAGGGATTCCTGCGTAAAAAGCACGCCGTCATCACTGATAAAAAAATAGGGGTGTTCACGGCGAAGCTTTTTGACTTCCAGCAGCTTTTTAGCAGGAGTCTTTTTGGAGGCGTGAAGCTGCGCCAGAGCAGCCTCCAATTTTACTTGCGCCGCATGAAATTGTAGATAAACGGCATCACCGCTGACCGGTTTTCCAGAAGCGTCGTCGATGGCAGGCGCCTTGTGAGGGATATGGGCCCAATCGGTGTAAGCAAGCAGAGAGCCTGGATCGTTATTGAGAAAGAAATTTCCTTTATTTTCGATTTCACCGCCGGACAACTTGGCGCCGGCAACGGCGCTCGCGTCCCGCGCCAGGAGTTCAAGATAGTTAATGAGCGAAGGATTGGATAAGTCCGTATCAACGGAAGGCGACATTTCGCCGAAGGCCATCTGCATATATCGTGTTTTCTGTTCGTTTTTTTCCGCAACCTGAACGATATGATTTCCATGGCCGAAAGACTGGGAATAGAAAACGTCGATGTTTTCCGTGTCGATACCGAGATAACTCCAGACTTTTTCGGGGTCAAGCCATTCAGACTTGATGATTTTGGTGGGTTCGCCGCGGGCAAATTGACCGATGGAATCAACAATCCGGAAGGTATGCCCGTCCGCATCAAAACCGGGCTTGTCGGAAGAGCTTTCAAGATATTGATCACGCACGAGAAGGCCGAGCAGTTTTTCACCGACTACAAGGGCGGGTTTTACATGGGGCGTCCGGTAGGAACCTTCCAGCGTCAGCGCAAGATTTGTTTTTTCAAGGCCGGCGCGGACCATCGTCTTGTGGACAAAACTGGAAAAGCGGCTGGCGGCGCCGCCGGCAACCACAACCGGACGGACCCCGAAAAGCGCACGGAAAGTTCCGGGCTCCTGTTGAATGGCTTCAAGCGTTAGGTTTTTCGCGACCAGCCGTCGATGAATGGTCTTCAAGGCGCCCAAGGCGCGGGCAAATGCGGCCGGGCGCTGGTCTTGCGGCAGACGCTGGTCTCCGATCAAGTCATGAACGCCCATTAATTCTTTAACCGAAGCAAGCATTTGGGGCGTAAGCAGGGTTCCATCGTCATCGAGCTTTTGCCCGATAAGGCTTTGTTCGGAATAAGCATCAGCAACAGGGGCGGGTTTCACCGCAAGGGGGGCCGGCGCGAGCTGATTCCATTCCTGCTGAATCTTATGAGCGAGCCGCCACAAAAAGCGGCTTCTTTCATCTTCCTGGCGGCGGCGCAGCCGGGCTTCGGAATCGATGGCAGTGTCCCGGCGGAGCAGTTTTTCGCTTTCGCTTGCGGAGACTGCCGGCAGAATCATGGAAGATACAAGAGGCTTGATAGAAATTTCAGCCACGCTTCCATCCGCATCGTTCTTGTCACGTTGGTCCACGGTCGGGAATTTTGCATTCCCGTGCGGGGTCAGCTCCGTGGACATGCGCGGATAAGTGTTTATGAGTGAGCGGGGCACCCGGTGTTTATCTCCCACGCGTTCGGTCAGCCGCTCGGTATAATATTCGCCGAGCACCCCGGCCGCCTGGATTTCACCCGCGGCGTCTTCTTTTACGTCCCCGATAATCCGGAGCAATTTCTCAACAACGTCTTTTGGCAGGCGGCTCTTTTTTCCGTATTCAGGGAATGTTTCCTTGGTCCACGACCGGCCCTTTTTTAGGACCCTAAACTTGTGGAGAGTTCCGCTTGAATAAAACACGATGGGATGGGGCGATGAAACTTTTTTCTCTTTAAGGAGCGCGATGAGCGGGTCGGCAATATGCTGTTCGAGATACTGGGAAGAATTGTCGCCGAAAAAGACCAGCCGGACGCCGCGCCGGATAAGCGCGACAATATGTTCCGCCGTTTGCCTTCTGTCCTGCATCAAGCTTTCTTTTTCTAAAACCCATTTACCGTTTTTTGTGGCGGTCTTGACGCTAATCACCACGTCGTCGCCGGAGAAGGCGATGTAAGCCGGAAGTTTGTTGTCCGGAAGGTTCAGAATTTGCTGAAGCCCCACACGCGTTCCGTCGACTCCCGGGGGAAGTTTTTTGATGCCTTCAATGACATGCTCCTGCCGTTCATCCACGGCCAGCATAGTCAGGTTCGGGAATTCGGGCGCTAATGTCGAAACAGCGCCGTCGCGGCTTTCGAGCGAGGTGGTCTGGGACCCGATGTAAACGCCTTTTTTATTATGCAGTTTGTAATCATTGAGGAAATCTTTCATCGCGTCAGCTTTGGTCGGCATGGGAAACAAAGCAATGTCAACGGTCGTGAGGCCCCCCTCCCAGATCTGGAGGTTGATGTCCGGCAGGCGCACGGTGACGTTAAGCCGCATGCGTTCCGCGGTGGAAGCCCGGATTTCGGAACGGCGGAAAACGGCAATAATGTTTTCAACCAGGCGCCGGCGTTCGTCTTTTTGCCGGGCGGTCAACCGGGAGTCCCTGGCGTAACGCGAAACAATCGGAAAAACGGAAACCTGGGCCGCGCTTCCGTCATCCCACGGATCGCGAGGGTTAACGGTGGGAATGGTTGCGAGATTGCCGTGCGGCGTTTCATTGACCGTGTAGTTGGGATAAATGTTGAGGATCCCCTGCCGCGCTTTGTAGCCGCGAGGGGTTTTTTTTGCAAACCGCTGAGTGTAATACCTTCCGAGCAATCCGGTTGCGGCAATGGAGCCGTCCGCGGCTTCGATTACGCGTCCGATGATGCTGTGGATGGCGGTTACCGTTGCATTGGCTAGACGATGATGGGAACCGTATGTAGGATCATTCACAAGCGTTGTTTCCGCGGCGGCAACCTGTAATTTGAATTTCGTGACCATGCCGCTTGTATAAAAGAAAATTTCCTGCAGACCCGTATTCAAAGCCCGGAAAGCCTCAGCTACGGGATTCCCGACCCGCTGTAAGGTGGCTTTAGAGTCATTGTCGCTGAGGAAAGCAAGCTTAACTCTGCGCGCCATTAATTTTGTCAAAACGGCGAGAAGCGCCGGCCTGTCTTCGGCAAGGACTTCTTTAATTTCCCTGCCGTCAGCGATCTTCAAACCGAGCAAGGTGTCATCAATATCAAATCCGATAAAGGGCGGCAGCCGGTCATCCGGCAAGGCAAGAATTTCTTCCAGCTTGGCAAGCGTTGCGTCGATCCCCGCGCCGATGCGTTCAATCCCTGCGACCACGCCTTCCTGGTTCTGGTCCACGGCAAGAACGCGTACGCCGGAAACGCGCGCCACTTTGGCGTCCCGGTCCTCCGCGGACTGGTTTTGATTGCCAAAATATAAACCCAACGGTCTTCCGGCGAGATTGAGCGCCGGGTCCTGTTTAAGCGTTTCGATGAAATCTTCCATGGCAACCGCTTTATCCGGGACCGGGGCCCGGGTAAAATCGATCGAGTAGTTGCCGCCTTCCCGCACTTCGACGTCCACACCCTCGATGTTAATAACGGCGGACATTTTTTTGTCCGGCGGCGTACGCGCTTCAGAACGAAGCGTTTGCAAATTTTCTTCAGTCAGGGGCTTGCCTTTTAGTTTGTTGAGCGCCAAAGAAACGGCGGTGGCGCGCGGGTCTCGGGAAAAATGTTCCGCAACGACAACGCGGTTGTTTGCATCAAGATAAATCACAACGGTTCCGTGCGAAGTGTTTTCAGAATTAATTTCGTAGCTTATGTAGCGGTTTGGCGCGTAGCCATTCTGCAAGAGATGAATAGATTTGAAGCTTGCGGGCGCGAGAAACTGCATCCGGCGAGGAATGTCATTTCTGTTATTGTCATAGCGAACATTTTCAAAGACGGCAGTTCCCTGTTGCGGCGCTGCTTCATCGGCGAGCGACCGCACCTCAGCGCGCTTTTGAAGCTTCGGGGCAGCGGTCAGCAGATCGTTTAATCGATCAGTAAAAAACGCCATGTCAACATTGGATGAAAAAGGGTAAGTTTGATCGGCCGGATCGGTAATATAAAAGGTGTCCGGATGATCCGGGCTTGTTGCCGCCGAAAAATCAGGCTGACCGATTTTTCCGAGAGCGGCGGTTAATTGGTCGGTAAATGGTTTTAGGGTTTCCGGTTTGCTAAGGAAAGAGTCCCCGGTCAGAATCTCGTCTTTCATCTGGCGGCCATCAAAGAATTGTAAAACGCCGCCTTCTGATAATGTGACGCTCGGTACTCTTGATTCCGACCGGGTCAGGAAAGCGGAAAGGGTATCTGAGTCCATCGCGGGCGAAAGGATCTGCCCGCCGGCGGGATCCAGCCATACGGCAGGCCCGCCATTATATAGAAGGCCCCACCAGCGGTTGCCGATTCTAGAGACTTCCTCCCTGCCGGGGAATTGGCCGAAATAAGAATCCGGCAAAGTGCGCAAATCCCCCTTAACCAAAGCTCCATCACTTCCGGCAGTGCGCCCAAAACGGTCCAGCCCCCAGGCGATCCGGGCCCCGCTGTTCAGCGGATTGGCGCCAAGGCCTTCGACCATATCGGTTGCGGCGGTTGCGATATCGACGGGCCGCAGCGTTGCTTTCGCGGAAGCGTTCGAAAGGGTGTCTTCCAGCATAAACTGAAGATAGCGGTCCCTCTCCCCCATTTCCGAAACCGCCGGCAGGACGAGCGCATAGTTATAATCCCGGTTTTCGAAAAATTGCCGGAACGGCGCCGCATGAAACCCGCCGGTGATGACGGCCGCTTTTGTCTTTCCCGTTTCTTTAAGAATTTTTTCGATGTTTTCGAACATGCCGCGGTCCCGCGCCTTGGCCCCGCGGTAAAAATCCAGCGCGGCATCAAAAAGCGCATCCATTTTTCCGGCATGATCAAAATGAACATCGCGCACGCGCTTTTCGGTGTTAACGGCGAGAAAGCGGCGGATCAAGACGGCCGGCAGCAAGGACGCATTGCCGGAAGTTTCACGGGTTTCGATTTTTTCATATTCGTCCGGCGTCAATTCCAGCGCGAACAATTTTTTTAGAAGGCGGTAATCTTTCATGAGCGAAACGATTTCGCGCTCCTTCTCCCCTCCGGCGAGTTTGTCCGTGATGCGGCCGGAAAGTTTGTCGATCTCGTTTAGCAGGACATCATTTTTTAATTCGCTTTGCAGGATCAAGTGTCCCAGGAACATGTTGAGATTGGGATAGCGCGCATACTGAAAACCGGATGGGAGCAGCGCCGCCATTTTTTCGACGACGGTACGGGTTCCCGGGTCCGGCAGCTGCTGCCGGGAAACAGGCAATTCAAGGAGCTGCTTGATGGCGCCGTAAGTTTCGGGATTTTTCCGTGCAAGAAAATGCCGGACGATTCTCAGGAAAGCGCTTTTTTCCTTCTCCAGTGCGGCAGCATCTATTCTTTCTTCGAAGCGTTTAAGGACAAAAACACGGGTCAGCATCGGCCATTCGATCTGGGAGGCCGGATGCTCCAAATCCAGAGCCAATTTTCCGAGGGCCGTATTTTTTAAAATCGAAAGCCACTCTCCGGGCAGCAGAGTTTGCGTTTCAAAGGCCGCCATTTTATCCAGAAACGAACGCAAGTTTTGATTCAGATAGGGCGCGGTCAAGCGGTTGATTTGCTTGTCCAGATCCAGCAAAAAGTTTTCTGATTCTTCTCTCTGTTTGATTACGCGGACAAATTGACGGCTGTTGCGGCGGTAGGCGGCCGCATCTTCGATTCCGTACGCCTCAGTCCCCTGCTGTTTTACGAGAAAGAGGTCCGGTCCAGTGACAATGGATTTGCCGGCAAGAAATTGCAGGGACTTTATGGTTTGATCCATGTCATCGGGATAGAAACGCAATAAATCCGGATGAAGTTTGAAAGCGCTGCCCTCGAGCAGCACCAGGTCGATTTGATATCGCCGGTAAAGATCTTCGAGGATTAAAAAAATTTTATTTTGGGTTTCAGGACTGCCGTGGGCTTCTTGAATATGAATAAGCGCCGGCCCGCTGCCGGTTTTCACGGACTCGACCTTGCCAAGGTCCGGCGAAAGGTCAAAGGCGAAAGACCGCAATTGAGGCATTTCAGATGCCGGCATGTCATTGAGAATGACTTGCGCAAATGCCGGATCTTGCAGCAGGAATTGCTGCCAGGTGAAGATCAAAAGAAGAACACCGGATAAAAATTTTTTAATATTCGGTTTCATCAAGTTGATTCTTTGAAAGTGGATTTGGCATTGGCCAACCATTTCTATAAGGATTTAAAAAAGGCAACAAAAGATAACAGTTAAATGCACTTACGTCAAGCCAATAGTCGAGAATGCCGGGCGTAAAAATTTTATGGTTTCATTCAATAGTTGTAATTTATTGAAAATAATATACTTACGTCATATATATCAATATATAACTCAAAGTAGCATTATATATCTATATTTATCATTGAGCGTAACTTAATATTCATTATTTTGAATTATTTTACTGTTTCACGTGAAACGCGCTGTAATTCGAATTTATTTTGATTCAATTAAGTCACGGAGTGAATGCGGCAAACAATGGCAATTTCTGAATTTTTCGCAAACAGGTTATTCAATATGATTGAGTCAAGAGAAAGGTGTATTTTATTGAGTCTAACCCGCATTTCTCATCACCAATGAGAAATGCCCTCGCGGAGGCTGTGGTGCAAATGGGTTTTTTCATTTGTATCACAGGGGTTGTCTTTTGCGCCCTGTTAAAACGCAGGCGCAAAACTTTGGATGCAACCCCATGCGTCCAAAGCGGTTTTCTTATCGATTCACCTAATCGATAAGAAAACCGGACTAATTCTGATGTCCTGCGCTCGCAGAGTTCATAACACCGGGGCATTCAGTTGGCACACCGAAAAAAAAGCTAAAAAAATTTGTTGATTGCTTTCAGCAATGTTATAGAATTCATATAATTTGACAATGTTTCATGTGAAACATTGTCGTTTGTTTCTGTTGACATTTGATTTGTATTTCTCCCTCTCCCATCGGGAGAGGGCAGGGTGAGGGGAATAAAACAATCTGCGGCTAGCAGGAGTTTTCGCCGGAGGACCCCCTGCCTGCAGCAGGCAAAGGTTGAGGGTAAAGAACTT
>MHFC01000011.1:0-9524 GCA_001804025.1 Omnitrophica bacterium GWA2_52_8
GACGACGGCATATTGAATCACATCCGAATCCCAATTGATCGTCCCGCCGGGGGTGATCGGCGCCGACGAATCGGGAAGCCGGAATTGAACGGCATTTCCGCCCAAAAGCACGCTCAGACTCGCCGGATTGCTTTGGCGCAATTCCTGGTTGAGTTTATAAATCCCTTCGCGCGCCTGGTCCTGAAGCGTAATCAGTCCCTCGGCGGCCTGCATTTGCTTTTGCCCCGTGTCCATAATGGTCAGAAACACCATCCCGACCGCCAAAGAGATGCTGGAAACAACAAGGGTTTCGGTCAATGTGAACCCCATCTGATTATTTCTTTTTTTTCGCATCATTTTCCGGCCCTCCCCGGTTACTTTCTTTGCGTTATAAGCGACCGCAGCGCCACGGACATCGGCCGCTCATCGCGCTGCATCCAGACCACCGTCACAAGCACATCCAGCGGGTTGTCATTGAGCGCATTGCCGTCTCCGTCGCGGTCATTATAGGAGACCACAACCTGCTCCGCACTCGTATTGTTCGGCACAAATGGAAAAGGCCAAGTACAGTTATTTTGCGGAGGATTCGTTATCATACCGCAAAAAGGCGTCAAATTCGTAAACCCCGGACGCGCCGTATCCGGAGGAAATGCCGTCACCACATCATTCGGAAATATGGCCGCAGAGCGCGCTGTTTCCCGGATTTCTTCAATCACCTGATGCGCCTCCTGCATTGCAACCGTCCGCTCGACCGCCTCTTCGCTTTTATGCTGGACCGTTGTATTTGCGGCCAACGCAAACAAAACAGCCGACATGACAATCCCGAGCGCCACCATGAGTTCAATGTAAGTGAATGCCGCTTCATTCATGCGGGTACTTACCCAAGGTTTCACGGCCATGGACCCCCGCAGCGATCGCTGCTTGTTAAACACCGTTATCGACACGTCCCCAAAACTGCCTGACGCACAGTTCCTTAAATATTATAGTAGAAGCTTACGCAAGGAAGGTCCGGGCCACAAGCGGGGCGCACTAGCAAAAATCTTCATTTACGGGTTTAAAAAGTGGGCCTTTATACAGTCCTTGGTAGAGAGCAGATCAACGCGGAGGTTGCGCCAAGAGCCGTGTGTTTACGGCTCCTGTTTCGATTATGCCGATTTTCTGACTTCGGCGCGCGAAACGGCTTCCACGAGAATGGAATGAATCAGGTTCATGGCAAGGACCGCATCTCCTTGAGAATCAAGCCGGAAGGCCCCGGGGTCAAGTCCGGGCAATTGCTGAAGCAGCGCGGCCATGACGAGTTTTTCAATTTCATCCGGCGGCAGTCCTTTGGCTTTTGCGGCCGCGGTATAGGCCCCGATGCCGGTACGCCAGACCAGATTTAAAACGCGGTTCAGGGCGGGGTTCATGTTCTCAATGTCCCCTTGACTGAGGACCTTGAAGAAATTTTGATTCACGGCAGATTGCCCCGGCGACGTCTCATCCGGTCCGATCATGGCAACATTTTCCGGATTGCCGATGGTGTGTCCTTCAATTTTATGCTGCGGCTGATAATTCGCGAAATCTCTCCATGACACAAGGGTTGCTCCGCTGCCGTCAACCTCCCCCAGCGAACGCGCAGTCAATCCGATGACGTTCGATAAACTCAGCTTTGCAAGCGCCGCTTGCAAGTCCGGTTTTTGACCGTTCTCCAGATTAAACGCCACAAGAATCGACGCATCCAGACTCTCAAGCAATTGATTTATGATATCAAACGAGCGGTCGACAACCGCAACGTCGCGTACCAGCGGATTTTGATTGAGATTCAGCTTACCCTGAAAACTTGACGCAACACTGCCGACAATGAGATGCGCCTGTGTTTCCAGTTTTTGTCTCAAAAGCTCAAGAGGCGCCTCTGAACCATTAAGCATGAAGATTTCAAATTGCTGCGCTAAAAAACCCAACGCTTGCGCTGAAGCCGCGTCCATCAGCCACAACTTGATGGTTGCTCCAGCGCCGGGCCTAAATTCCTCAGGCTTTTCTTCCCGCGCCTCAGAACGATTTTCCGCGCGGCCCGTCATGTGCCGTAAAATTTTTAAGAGAATGCCTTCGAAAGACCCGTTAAAACCCAGCAAAAGCGTTTCAACCGTTTGTGCGTCCCCTTGTACTTCAAGCATAAGCGGAATAGTCGCCTGAACCAAAAGAGTCTGGCGGTTTTGTTCTTCAATCAGCTCAAAGAGCTCAACTCGCTGGCCGTCTCGCGGATCAAGCGGATTGAAGACCCGCATCATTTTAATATCCGTGGATAGAGCCAGATTGACTGCCTCCGGGGTAATAATACGCACAATACCATCATCTTGATAATCAACGTCGAACCGCATTGTAACCGGAAACGGCGGGACCGTACCGGCCAAATGCGGAAACATAGAAACTTGAGGGATGCTAAGATAAAACAAACCCACCGCATTAAGTATCATTTGGTGATAATGCGGAAAGTCCCGGGCGCGGATTATTTGCGGCCGGCCCTGAACGATTTCACGCACATCAATATCTCTGTCGTTATTTTTAATCAGCCGCCAAAACGCGCCGGCGTCGATTTTATAGGTTCTCGCCCCCATGGATAACTGCAGATTTCCCCCTTGGTTTTCAAATTTAATATGATAGGTATGCAGTCCCCGCGTTTCGGAACGGCGCTTGCGTTTCTTTTCGCGGTCCTTACGCATTTTTTTCCTCTCATCCGAAGTCAACGGCCTGTTTGCGTCTCTTTCGCGCAGCGTATCTTTAAAACTAAGCTGCTGAGAAGTCCCGAGTTCGCGCGAAGACGCTAAAGAAGTTGGAATATCCGGAACCTGACTGTCAGCGGCAAGCTGCGCGGATCCGGCGGCAATAAACATTCCTGAAATTTGGCGGCCCGCCCATGGCAGATGCGCAACATCAATGTACCGAGTCTCGCCCTTTTTTGTGGCATAAAAAACATGCGCAGTATAGTCAATAAGAACTTGACGGGGTGGAATGCTGGGGCTGCCCATCATCGTCCCATGTCCTGACCAATGGGGAATTATTCTCACGTCAGCCGGTACGCCGGAAATGACGGACCGGTCAAATGTCTGCATTCCCAAATCCACAAATCCGGCATGATGGATCTCGAAGCCCGCTTGCTTTGCAGCTTCACTTAATCTGCGCATATGAAGGTCCGCAAGTGAATCTTCGATCTTTTGAATGATTCGAGGGTGTTGTCGACTGAGTCTAAGAATCGCGGCGGCCATGTGTTTTACGGCCTCGCGTCCTTCGTGAGAAAATTCAAACTCAAAACTGGCTTGCTCCGGATTGGCTTTGTAACGAAGAATCATTTGCCAAATAGGGTCTCTGTCCCTTTGCGCCGGGGTTCCCGGATAAATTTTCTCAAATTCGTCCCATCGGACGTACATCGCGCCCGTAGGGACGACAAGACCGGGCCTGACCTGTAAATGAGAGGGAAATAAAACCAGATTGGGGTCTTCCCGCGCCGCTTGTTTGACCTCAACCGTAAGATTCGGCCGCAGGTCCAGCATCACCACCACCGGTGCTCCGGGTTTCAGGACACGGGCAAATTCGCTAAAAACCCCGTCCAGAGCCGGCACCGGAACCGTATCAAGCGCGGCAAGACTTACGAGTGCGGGGACGCTGCCGTTCCCATAGGGCAGAGGTCCGCGCAAATCTGCGACCTTACTTCTCAAAGGCAAACCAAGTCCCGACTGCTTCATCTGTTCCACAACGGCAGGGTCCCAGTCTGTTTCTTCCCACCCATACGGAACATCTCCCGCCCAGGACCGGAAAATTCGATTCGGGCCGGCCCCGATTTCCACAACCCCTTCAACTCCTTCGAGAAGCGGCAGAATATATTGCCGGACAAACATCCGGGCTGCCGGTTCGACCGGTTTGCGAAAGGAACGATAATGATCGTGCAAGGGTATAAAATTTATTTCGTGCCACCATTCAGACGGATCGACGGTTCGCGCGTCAGAGCGGCGGGAGGGAAGCCGTCCCATAACACTGCCGGAATCCGCACCCGGACCAACCGGAGAATAATCCCCGCCCGGCGCATTCCACCACTGACCGCGCGGAAGCTCTGATTGAGAGTCATCACCGCCTCCGCGGTGAGGAATCACAAGCACCATTTTTCCGACCCCGTCCGCGGGGGTTTCGGTTCCGGGAATCAACGCACTTTCGTAATCCGCGACCACCACACTGAAATATCGGATACGTCCCTGCGCGAGCTGCTTTTGCTGATACTCCAGAAAACTCCGGTAAGTTTGTTCATTGAGCCCCGTCCAACGGATCAAATCGGCGGCTTTGCGGATTTCATTTTCCTGATTCGAAAAAAATAAATAGGCTTCCGGCGCCACTTCATTATTGAAGTCCATCGTGCCGGCTGCCTGAACCGAGTATTCTTTGCGGGCGCGGTCCAGCATGGCCTCAAGATCCGCCTCCGAATAACCCGCGCCGATGTATCGCACATGGGACAACGCGAGGCCGCCCTTTCCCGCAAACTCATCAAAATCGACCGCCGACCGCCGCTCGCGTATGTCAGAACGCTGATTGCCGGCAAGCAAAGCGTCCCTTTCCTGCTCAACAAAAATTTCAAAAAGCTCGTCATAAATTGTGGTCTGGAAATGCTTGAAACCAAAAAAAGTCATGCTGCGGGTCTCGGTATATCGTTTTTCATCAAATAGGGGGTCCAGGAGAAAATGAAACAAGATCGAAGTCACAAGCGGATAAACCGCATCGTTTTGGTCCTCGCCGAAATAACCGCGAAGAAATTCCCGGACCAGGTCATCGTGATTAGTTACGATACCGGTTGATCGCCGCAGAAACCGCAGGACTTTTACAACATCCAGCCACCGGTAAGTGGCCGCAAGCCGTATTTTCTCTTCGTCATTCTCAGCCTCAAGGTCGTCCCGCTCTGTCGTCGGACCCATGTCTCGAACCACGAGGTCTTGCGGGCGGATGCGGTGTAAATCGGTCCCGCGCTTGATGCCAAAATTTTCAAAATGCGGAAACTTGTGATAGAAACCGGCGTCGTTATAGTCCCGTAAAACCCGGCCCATCGAATAAATAAAGGATTTCGCGTCAACCGGTTCCCGCGTGTGTTTTTCGTAATCCGAAATATAAAAAACCAGTTTATTGTCGTCCTCATCGTCGCTTCCGTGATCCGTTTCAAGCCTTACCACAAACCGGCGGTCCGGCCCGCGCATGCCGATCACGGTGAAACCAAGCTGTTTTCCCTGAAAAAAAAGATCGGCATAGGTTCCGGCCGCAAGCGACGTATCGCCATCAGCTCCGGGGAAACGCTGTTCATAATGATCCAAAACCCGGGCTTCAAGAAACGCATATTTCCGGTCCGTTGCTCCGAAAGGTTTATAATTGGAATTTTTCATTCTGTGAGAGAACAAAATTTCACCGGGCCCGCGGACGGTCACCTCAACCGGAACATATCCCCGGCCTTCATACCCATATCCCGCTACTTCCCCCGCCGGCGAAACCAACGGCCGCGATCCCTTGATACGAAGCGTGTCAAAGTCTTCCCACGGCATGTCGAGTTTTAAATAAACCGTCCAGCCCTCCATAGGACTAAGTTTCCATTTACCAGAGGCATCTTTGACGACCTCTTTTACATAGATTTTATCGGGATACTGCTCCATCAAGCGCTGCAGCTCCGCATCGTCACCGCTGACAATCCTTTCAAATAACCGGTAGTCATCCTCCTGTTCCCTGCGTTCAAACCACTGCCAGAACGCGTCATTCCGCAACTCGGCATCGATCGAAAACCGAAGTTTTGAAGATTGGTCTCCAGCCCCTGCTTGTCTAACCCCCTTGGATCTTGTCTCAGAGCGAAATCCGGCGGGGCTGAGCACATCCGTGAGCAAATTCCCGGGATCACCCAATTCCACGGACGCAAACCATGAATCCGTCCGAGTGTTGTCGTTATTTTCACCGAACTCCGCCATATTCACAGAACCGGAAGAAGAATTGCCGGTACGCACATAAGCAGACGCAATATCATCTGTAATAGCCTCGATACTTTCAGAAATTTCAGGCCGGTTAAAAAATTGCCGGATTGGGCCCGCATGGTCTCCAAACACTTCTTCACGGATTGTCAGATCACCAACTGAAAATACCGCGCCGGTCATTCCCTCACCCTGCGGAAAAAAAGCATTAAGAAGACTAAACGGCCGGCTGCCGTTCCCCAGCCGGTTGATCGCGTTGACCACATTCAGAACGTCGAGCGGCACGACGATTCCATCTTTAAAGACGTCGTAACGCATCTCCTCCACCGGCGTCTCCGGCCCGACCAAGTAAAACCCGTTGCGGTTTATGGCGTTGATCATCAGCAGGACATCAATGGGCGCAAGAATTCCGTCATGACTCGTGTCCCATCTGTGATAGGGAACGAACGAGACGTCCTGAAACGTTATGTCGAGCGGATTTCCGCCGCCGTTTTCAAAAACCCCGACGATTTCGTCAATGCTGAAGAGCGCCGTCGATTGCGGCAAGTTGATAAAAATTTCGCGCGCCCCGCCCTCTGTATTTTCCAGGCTGATATCGGAAACGACGTGCCGGACTTCGAGATGGTCATGCTCTCGCTCTTTGAATTCAATTTTAAAGGTCCCGGGAACGGCGCCTTGCGAAGTATAAACGAGCCGCAGCTGCATGCCGGCAGCCTGAAGGTCTTCGGCCACGAAAGCGACGGCCGCCAGGTCGTTAAATCCCGGCGAAGATAAACGATAACCGCGCGCGGTTTTTTCCCCGAGGACACCGGGGTCGCCGAACGCCACAATATTCCGGCTCGCCGCCATCACGTCCACGACATCGGTGTCCGGCTGATAGACCAAAAGCAATTTCTGGTAAAGTTCCCCCGGCCGGTTTTTCAAATAACGCAGCATCGCTTCAGGGCCTGCGCCGCTCAGACCGAGAATAAACGACATCACATTCGCGCCCACCTGTTCTTTGATTTCCTTCCCGTCTTTTGTAAGACCGTCCCAATAGCCGTGGCCGCTGTCGAGTCCCGGATAATTTTCAAGAAGATTTGCCAGAAAAGGCCCGGCGGTTTCCGGAAGCACATGAACCGCCTCGCCAAGCGGATAAAGCTGTCCGAAATTTTCATCCCGCGGAGAAGTGTTTTCGGCAATGGCGGCTATCCCGGCATTTCCCGCATACACATCAATGGCCGAATAACCGGCCGACAGCAGCCCCGGAATCTGGTTTTGCTGAGAATAATCCACGGTCACTGCCGTAAAATTTTCGAGGGCCCGGCGCAGCGTCGGACTCAGTTCTTCGGGCATCACGAGATTAGGCCAGAGGATTTGAAACGCGCCGCCGTCAAAGGCAGATTGCGTATAAATCGTATTCCCGTCCGAAGTCTGATAGTCCCGGACCTGCGTTTTCAACCCCGTATAAACATTCGGGTTAATACCGTACCGGAGCGCCGCAAACAAAATCCCTCCGGAAAATTCATCGGATTGATAATCGGCGTGAGCCCCGTTATCCACGGGGGCATGGTTTGCGTCCGTAAGTGACAAAC
This sequence comes from Omnitrophica bacterium GWA2_52_8, assembly GCA_001804025.1. GTDB lineage: Bacteria > Omnitrophota > Omnitrophia > Omnitrophales > Aquincolibacteriaceae > GWA2-52-8. The sequence continues at coordinate 7,517 of MHFC01000011.1, forward strand.
CGCGCCAGAACAAACCCACCTCTGGGTCGTAAAGCGCCTGATACCCGGGCGCCTGTTTGTCGAGAAATTGCTCCATTTGCTGAATCAGAACCTGAACGGCCGGATCGGATGGCTCGAGCGGCAAAAGCGCCCCGACCGCGGCGCCGATTGCCGAAGACAAATTGACGTTGTCCCCGAGCATCACTTTTTCGCCGGCCGGTCCGAATGCCGCTTTCCAGCCGGCAGCGGTCTTTCCAAGCCACGGCAGCAAACCTTTATATCCCACGCTATCCTGTATCTCGACTAGAGAGGTCATCGTTGTTTGCAGCCGGAGCACCGCATCCGCCGGCGACATGTGCGTGCTTTGAACCGTCCCGTTCACGACCTCCGCCAGAAGCAAAACATAAAACCCGATGTGGGTCGGCTGCGTGTAGGTCTGCTGGCGATAACCTTCGAACGGAATGCCGCTCGCCGCATCAACGGCATTAAATTCCGTGGAGGGGGCAAAATAAGCCATCTGCGTATCAATCACCTGCCGGATGTCAAGATCCCCGGCCATCATGTGCCGCGGTTCCAGCGTTTCAAGCCCGAACGCACCTCGGGCAGGACGTCTTACCTCCGAACGCAAGCCTGTTTCAGTACCGCTTACGTAAGTTTGGCGCAATTCATGAAACCGCTGGCGGGCAAAATCAGACTCCTGAAAATGCTGAAAAAAACCGCGTCCTTCGGCATCGTCCCAAAATGCCTTGACCGTTTCGCGCGGGCCCGCAGCCCGAAGCGCCTTGAGCGAACTTTCAAGTTTGTTGAGCTGCTGCGTCAAGGCGTGACGGTTTCTGCCCGAGCGGAAAAAAGTCAGGACCTGCCATTTGATTTCTTGCAGATAGGCGGGAGCAAGAAGCGGGTGCCTCAGCATCCCGAACCCAAGATTGATAATCCGAATCATCCCATTGACCATGCGTTTTACGAAAGGCTGCTTTTTCCATTTCAAGGAAAGCCGCGCCGGAATTTTTTCTTCAATCGAAAAACCATATTGATGTTTCATCCGCAGCATCTTAAAAAATTCAATAATCCCGAACCGCCGGTTCACGGGCTGCTTTCCGCGTATAATTTTCTGCCGCAAATCCTGGAGCGGTTCATGCCCTCTAAGCTGATAGATTCTTCCGTACCGGTCGACGGCAATCTGATCGATGGTAAAAACTCCGGCGCGGCTCACATTCACAAGATAACCATCCACCGCAACGGCTGAAAATGAAAAATCTATTTTATGCCCGCTTAAAGCCTTTTCTTTGTCGATCATGCGCCGGGCTATCCCGAGCTTCGGAAATTGTCTCCGCGCAGCCATTCTGGCGCGCTCAGTTAATTGATATTTTTGATTCAATTCCTCAGGGCTAAGAAGTTCCGCAACATCGCGCCAAAAGCGTTCTTTAAGCCGCGGCGGAAGATTTATTTTTGCGGCAAGGTCGATGTCGAGCGGCTCGGCGCCGAGCAGCGTGTCCCGCACGCCGCCCCCGACAACCATGAGATCATCCACCCCGGCCTCATCCAGTTGATTCAGGACATCCGCAAGCGCTCCGGGAGGGATGCTTGCGCGGTTTATGTAAATTTCAGCGGCTCCATAATCGGCCACCCCCGCCAACGCATCGATATCAAACGTCACCCGCAACGGTTCATCCGGCGTGCGCAATTCGGACCGCTGTCCTGTCGGACCCTGACGCGCCGGTGTGAAATGGTGCGGAAAAATTTCGGTCCAGCGCTGCCGGAAGACCGCGATTAAAAGCCGCAAACGCAATTCATGGTCCAGAGATGGGTCCTGCAAATCATCCAGAAGCTGGCCGATAATTTGTTCCGAGGTCTGAACCTTGAGACGCTTGCGCAGAAAATCATGAAAACCGCGCAGCCATTCCCTGCGGATAATCGGTAAACGCGCATGAATTTCGTCGAGCAGTACGTCCGGCGGAATTCGCATCTCGTCGTTGTGAATGGAATATAAAACAGCTTCCCGGTCCAGACGGTCGGAATAGTTCTTATA
>MHFC01000011.1:9540-12594 GCA_001804025.1 Omnitrophica bacterium GWA2_52_8
GCAAAATTAATGTAGGTTCGATGGGCATTGACCGTCGCTTCAATCTTGTCCAGATACGCCGTTTCGGGGTCTTCCAGAACATCGTCCAGAGACCTTCCGTCCACAAATTCTTCCGACATAAAAGTAATCGAATTATGACCGCCCAGATAGGCGTAACCATCGCTGCCGAACCTTAAAATCTCCGGCGGGGTTTCTGCATCCGCATTCTCTTTAAATGTCTGACTCGCGAAGTCCCAGCGCCAGCGGCTCCATTCCTGCCTCTGCCGCTGGGATGCGTGTACATAACCGCGCACCTCATCGTCCAGATAGTCATGAGTGGCCTTCAGCATAAAGGTCACGGGATCTCCCTCTTTAAAAAAGACCGTCGCTTCAAATGCGTTTTTGACATTCCCTTTACCGAGATAACCCAGCCGTATTTTCGACACATCCGCACGGTTAAAATCCCGGCCGAATAAATTTTTGAAAGTTCCGCGCATAAAACGGTCCCCCGGATCGCGGCGCAAAAAGGCCTCGATCACCGGCAGATAAGCCGCCGGACCGCTCTGCATCGAAAAGACGGTTTGAAATGTCGTATCTTTTGGAAATTCCGGAACCTCCACAGTCTGAGATGTCTCGAAGGAAAACTCGGAGGCAATCGCGCCCTCCGGCACACCCCGGATCTCCGGCAGGGGTTCGTTTCGAAGCTGTTCGAGCACACCGCCCTGCCGGGTGGTAAATGCAACCAGATCGCCGGCACGCTCCCGGGTCGCGCTGAAAGCATAGACGCGGAACAAGGGCGCATTGCCGGAGGGTCTGAAGTGAATAACATCCCCGTTTTCAAAAGTGATGCGCACACCGTCCAGAAACTGGATATTTTTTATCCCGCCGAACCCCTGATCCGGGGGAAAATACTTCTCGGCGAGCCTGCGGATCCATAAACTCTCCGCGCCTAAAAATGACCGGTTGCTGCGCGTTGCAATGGTCCGGCCCAGGCTGTCGTGGGTATAAATGCGCTTTGCCGTATACGAAATTCCCGAGGCAGAATGACCCGACGGAGGGACAAACAATTTCACGATCCGCTGCATGTCTTCGGCCGGAAAATTCGGGACCAGACCCGATCGCTCCGACCGCGGGGCCGTACGCTGAAAATGACCGGATACTTTTGACCCTGTATCCGCCGCGGCAACTAAAAGAATCAGGACCGGCAAAAAAGCGTCGCGCGAACGGAAGGCGCGCATCAATGCCCCGCGGACCTCAAGGTCGCTGCCGAGCACAAATCCGCCGTCACGTTCCCATCCCGCAAGTTCATCGCGCCCGGTTTTTGAGGCCTCTTCAATGACCCCGGCAATTTCCGGGGCGCCGACGCGCGTTTTCGCGTGAACAATTCCGGCCTGCCGCAGTCCGAAATCAACCGCATCCGATGCCGTCGCCGTCACGGCCGCAAAATCAAGCGGCAAATATCGCGTCACGGCCAGCCCCACCCTATCGCCGAAATATAAGGTGCCCGTTTCGTCAGCCAGGATCGGGCTCTCACCATCCACGCCCGCCGAAACAACCGCTGTAATTTCCGGATGCTCTGCGGCAAACCGGCGGAACAATTTACGCTGCGCTTTCGGAATGTTTTCGGGATCAATCGTCTGAAACTGCTCCTCACGCCCGAAAGCAATAACCGTGGCTCCCAACTTTTCCAGAAGTTCCTTTAATAGATCTCTCGCAACGGAAGCGTGTTCATACAGCCCGATCTTTTTTCCTTTGAGCGGCTGTCCGGCGAACACCGCCTCATACTGCTCCAGGAATTCCTGCCGAGCTGTTGCTTCCAGCTGCGACAGAACATTTTCAGCAGAAGCCGCATCCTCATTGGGAATATGTTTCCGCGCCGCAATAATTCTCGCGGTTATTTCCGGCTCTTCGCTGCGCCGGATCGTCCCCAAGGGTCCGAATAATTTCAAACCGTTATCCTGCGGACGGTTTTGGCTTCCGGTGACCATCACCGCGGGTTCTTGGTGCGTAACGGCATAGCGCACCAAAACGGGTGTCGGAATGAGCCCCTGATAATCCGCGGCCAAACCGCCCTCGGAACCGTCCGAGAATCTGTACCTGCGCACCGCTGAGGCCGCAGCCGAAAGAATCCGCGGCGTCGATTCGCGCAAATCTCCCCCGAGCGCGACTTTGCTTCCCTTTTGCAGCTGCCCGCGGTCTTCAAGATACCGGAGGAACCCGTGTACCAACGCCTCGACCTCGCCGTTTGTAAACTTGTCCGCCGGCCCGCGAATACCATCCGTACCGAAAGCCAGTTCCCCCGCCGGCACCGTCCGCGCTTCGGAGCGGGGTTTGGGTTTGCGGAGTTTAATTTCAAGCCGGATATCAGTACGATCACCGGTCGGACGATTATCAAAAACCTTGACGTCATAGTCTGAAAATTGCCTGGAGACCACCGATCCTATTTGGTTCAGAATGCGTTCAATCCCATGAGGGACGCTGCTTTCAGCCGGAACAATCGCAAACTCTCCATGGTACGCATTGATCTCAAGGCCATGATGCCCCATTTCATTCACAATTTGTGTAAGCCGCGCTAATGTAAGCACGCCGGGATCGGCGGGCTCCGCTTCCGGCTGCGGCGCGGGCTGAGCATCAAACGGCAGATTCAACTGATGTTCCTGCGTGCGTGACTCGGAGCGGCCCGCGAGGTGAAAGTTTTGATCCCTGCCCAAACGCGCAATCACTCCGGAGTCCTCAAAAACATCCCCACTTAGAGTTACGGGACCTGTAATGCTTTCGATTGTCGCGGGTTGAAGGAGTTTTAAAATATTGCGTTGATTGACCTCCCCTTGTTTTTGCAGTTCCTCAAGGCCGTAAATCAAGCGGTCGATTTTAGCCGCCATTTTTTGACGCAGTCCGCGGACATTGTCATCTTCGAGAAGTTCGTCCAGAAAACGCGTATAGTGACCGGCCTCCTCAATGCGGTTCGATGCGGCCAGATCGCGGATGATCTCGTCGCGCCATTCCTTCAGAAGGCGGAGGGCCGAAGTCCCCGCAACAGTTGTCTGAATTTTTATTTCTCCCGCCCTCAGTCTT
>MHFC01000012.1:0-2751 GCA_001804025.1 Omnitrophica bacterium GWA2_52_8
AGGCCCGTAAACGCGAAAATTTTCTCAAATCCGGGCAGGGAAGAAAACAGATCAAAGAAAGTCTTGGAGGGGTGGCCGAGCCCGGTTGAAGGCGGCGGTTTGCTAAACCGCTGTAGTTGTGAAAGCAGCTACCGGGGGTTCAAATCCCCCCCCCTCCGAAATTTTTCACTCAAAAACGCGCCGGAAATTTCCTCATCCCTGTCTGTCGGGATAACCAAAGCAGAGCCGCAGAGAAACCAATCGGGTTTCAATATTATTAAAGCATATGGAGGAGTGGCAGAGCGGTCGAATGCGGCGGTCTTGAAAACCGTTAGACCCGCAAGGGTTTCGTAGGTTCGAATCCTACCTCCTCCGTTTTAGGTCCGGCATCCTGACAAGTGGTGCGATTCATTATTGAACCGGGTGCCGCCACGCCCCTAGCATTTTCTAACAATCCCCAACATTTGCCAGCACAAACCGGCCGAACAATTCTCGCCTCTTGCATAAAAAAGTCCATCGCGGTATATTTTACAACCTCTTATTGCGATTGGAGTTAAAGCTAGTTCCGATGTTTCGAAGCAACCCTCCTGATACCCTGCAAAAAACGGAAAGATTTGCGGCTTGGCAAAAGCTGGCCGCTATTTTTTTATCCCTTTCTTTAAGCCTTTCAGAAAGCTTTGCATATGCCCAAACAATCCAGATAGCAGATAGCAAGTCGAAAGCGTCTGATCAATCGAGACAAACTTTTTTTATTCCTCCCGAACTGGGGCATGTAGAAGAAATCCGGAATGGAGCGCATGCCCCGGGAAACAAGACCGTTGTCTACATCCAGGATGCTCATGACTCGCTTGAAGCCCAGGAAAATATTGCCCGGCTGATTGATTATTTTGTTGAAAAGCACGGCACGGCGACTGTTTTCGAAGAAGGCTATGAAAGGATTGTTCCTACCGACGACTATTTCGGATTCATCGAAGATCCTGAAGAAAAACGCAAAACCGCATATTTCTTCATGGATAAACTCCGCATCGGCGGGGCCGAATTTGCTCACATTACCCGAAAGCGCAATTTCGAGCTCATCGGCGCAGACAACATCAAATTGCACCGGGAAAATATTGCCTGGTACCGTAAATCGGCCGCAAACCGCGGAAAGACCAAGCATGACCTTTCGGTACTGCGGTCCGAAATCAAACGGCTTGCGGAAGCCCGCTTTCCGGAAGAATTCAAAAAGTGGAGTAAACTGAAAGAAAAAGCGGAAAAAGACGAAATGCCGCTGGCGGAATATTTAAAACGCCTGAAACGCTTTTCGGAAAATGTCGCCGGGCAGCCGGACATTTCTTACGAAGCACGTTATCCGCTTCAAGGCCTTCTGTTGGGTGCGTTTGAAGCGGACGCTGAAGCCGCAGAACGGACGGCACGCGAAATCAGCCCGGCGGAACTTTTCCGGGAAATCTCAAGGACCGAGGAGGAATTTACCCGGCGCATGCTGTCAAAAGCAGAGGACCGGGAACTTTATCAATACAGCCGCGCCGTAGACCTTTTTGACCGGCTTGATGAATTTAAAGTGACGCCGCCGGAATTTGACGGCGCCAGGGAAAGCCTTAAAAAAATTGACACGCGTAAAATCGCGGAATTTCTCGTCCGCGAAACAGGCCGGCCGCTTCTGCTTTCGAAGCGCTGGGAAAGAAATCTCGGAAACGCCGTGCGTTTTTATGAAACGGCCCTCAGGCGCGACGCGGTTATTAAGAAGAGTCTGGAGTTGTGGGTCTTGAGTTTTGGACCAAAACGGAAAGGGCTAGCGCAGGATACAAGCCGCACAGCGCGCGGCAACGCGGCTGTTCCCCCCGCCGTCCTTGTTTACGGAGGCTTTCACAAAAACAACATCCGCGAAATTTTGAGACAGCTGGATGTCAACTACGTTATTGTCACTCCGCGCATCACCTCCTTTGAATCCAAACACCAGGATTATTACAAACGCTTAATGACAGCGGGACGGCATGATTTTGAAATGCCCGCAGCCGCGCGTGCGGCGACCCGTCCGGAGACGCTGATCGAGCTGCCGGGCTCGGCCGGAAGGGCGGAAGTGAGGCGTGTGTACGAAGCGGTCAGGCTTGCTCCGGAGGACTGGAGTGTTTTTAACGCCGCCGACAGCGCGATGATGCGGACGCTTAAAAGCGATACCGACAGCGAGGAAGAACAACGCGCGGAAACCCGCGTCGAGACGGGGGGAAGCAAATATTTAGATGTCAGTGATAGCAGCGCGAGAAGAACAAATCCGGAAAACGCAGCAGGCCCAGACGGCCCCGGGCCGGGAAAGTACCCGGAAACAATGACCGGCGATTCTCCGCAAACCCCGCAAGAGAGAATGCGGGTCAAAATCGAGCAATACCGGCATGAGCTGGAAAACGCGCTTCGCGAGAATCTTTATGAGACCGTAAGGCCCGAGCGATATTCGACGGACGCATACCGTGTTATCAGAATTATTTTGATGGCATTGGTGGCGATCAATATAAATTTCGGGAGATATAGTTTTGCGGTTATCTGTGCACTGCTTGTGATGGCGCAGATGATGTTTGAGATTGGAAGCCTCGTCGCAAGCTTTTCGAACCCGAAATATCAGCAGATGCGCGAGGCAGCCGAAGGCAAATATGGAAAACGTTTGCTAAGCCCGCTGTCAGGGATCGAACAAATCCATTACAAATTAAATTGGCTCGAAGCCGGCGCTGAGAAGGCGAACGGAGTTTCGTTCGCGCAAATCCTCGCCTATTACTACGG
>MHFC01000012.1:2775-10143 GCA_001804025.1 Omnitrophica bacterium GWA2_52_8
CGTTCCGGACGAAGACGCCTGGTTGAGGGAGGCCTATTCCGATATCTGGCTAGATGCGATGCTGGACGATGAAATTATAAGCGCGCCAGGAAAAGAGGATGCGGTTAGAGCGCATGCGTCCGCAAGAAGAATGACCGAGTTCTCAAAACAGCATCTCGCGTTTTCCTTGTTCGAGCCGGCGGGCATGGTTTTTCTATCAAAAACTGAAAGGCCATGGGTTCCGAAAGAGGAGGTCGATCGCTTTGTCGAAATTATCCGGGCGGTCATCCCCGGCTTGCAGCGGGAAAATTTTTCGGCGCGCGCGGAGACGCGGCAGGCCGGACAGAACAAAATCAAAACAACATTAATTCTGACGACAACTGCGATTGCCGCTGGGGTAGTTCTTACGGAAAAAATCCCGAGCTTTCTTAACCTCGTCGAAATGTTTGCCGCTGTTTCGGGGACGGTATTGATAAGTCAATGGATGCGGCCGACAGTTTCGCGGGTTGTTGAGAGCGCCCGCAGCTGGGCTTATTACGAGGTCTATAAATTCCGTTATCCGGCGGCGATGCGCGCCATCCATGAAAAACGGAACGTTCTGGCGGCTCACTACGAACCGTTATTCAGGCAGATTCTTGGCCGGCAAGTCTACGAAAAAACCCGGGCGATAAGGACGGGCGGGAGGTGGGATATTTCAGGAGATCCCCGGGTTGAAATCCGCATTTCATGGGAGCGCGTTCCCGAACAAGCTTTACGTGAAGTCGAAACATGGCTGCGCGAAGGCGCTGATTTTGATATGGTGACCGCAGACGGCGAGGGCCGGATCGCGTCTCTGCAAATATCCGACAAGATAAAGATAGTGCCGCAATCCCAGGAAGAGGAAAAGCGAGTCATCACGGTCCCGGTTTACAAAAAATGGGAGGCGCACCTGCAATTTGTCCGCAGGCATTTGCGGGGAAGAGAAGTTTATTGGTCGGGCAGCTCTTCCAGGATGGCGCGTCATTTGCAGGGTTTGTCGAAGCAGCACCAAACGTTAAAAGCGATCGAAATCCGCCCCGAAGGATACTGGGGAAGAATGGAAAACGGATATACGATGGAGATCCGGGCGCGGAGGAATTCGGCGGCCATGGACATGATGACGCCGGAACCCATGCAAGATCTTCTGAGAGATTTGAACGCCGTGCTTCAAATTTCACCGGCAAGCGCAAGGACCCTTTTGGAGGATTTCAAAACGCGGGAGGAGCTGGCGTTCTTGCTCGACGCCCTTAATCTGCGGGCCGTGATCCTGGCTTTAAAGAAACGCGCTCAAGAGATGGATATTTACTGGCCGCCGGTCAGGTTTGGGTCCCTGATAATCGAAACTTCAGACAGCTATGGGGAAGACGGCGCGGTCTCGCGGACTGTATTTAGCATCCGCCCGGCCGAAGACAGTGATGATTGGAACGCGGAGTTGCAGGAAATAACCGAAGGCGACATCGCAGAGTTCCTGCGGCGCTCAGAAGCCAGGACCGCGGATACGGATTATGAAAAAGCCGTGATGGCGCTCTTGGATGAAAGAACCACCAAAGACTGGACGGAAAAAAAATGGCGGGAAGAAATCGCAGCCGCTCTGGCACTTTCGTATCCGGCGCATTTCGGGGCAGCCGCATCGGTTCCGGGCGCCGGACCGGACCGGCCTGGGACAGAAAAAATTTCAAATAATTTTTCGAATGATGCCAAAGAAGCCGTTCTTGCCGGCGAAGAGCATTTTAAAAAATATCCGGGCAATTTGTTTGAGCAGATAGCGGTTTATGACCGCGGGGATGTCCCGTTTCCGGCATTTCAAGCCGGCATGCTGGAATATTTCGCCTACATTAACTTACGGCTTAAAAGGGCCCGCGAAGAAGCCGCTGCCGGAAAACAAAAAAAGAGGAAGAAAACGGCCAAACACGGCAAAGATGCGGCAACGGCCGTCCCGGGCGAAAAAGAAATTCTTGCAGAACTATTCCATGACCGAGGGATGGAAGACAGCCTCGTCCTGGAGAACGCCGGCCTTAGGGCGCCGGAAAGCGATAACGGGGGAGAGCCTGTTTTTGACCCCGCTGTCATTTTTGCGGCCCGAGGCGCCGGGCTTGTTGCGGCGCATTCCGCAGGAGAGGTCGCGGCCTGGTTTACCGAAGAAAGGCTGCCAAAAATAAAAACCAGCGAAAAGGGAATCGCGGCCCCCGGATTTTCCAATCCGGTCCGCAGTGTCCGCGCCATGGTTCCGGCAAGCGGAGATATGGCAGCGCGTTATCCGCCTTATCTATTAATCGAATTCAGCCGGCCGCCGCCCGGTTTTCAGGACCGTTTTGTGCGCGCATTTATCCTTAAAGATAAACTCGACGAAATTCCGAATCCTGGAAAAGAACAAACGGAAATATTTTTCAAAGACCGGATTGTCCGCAGCGCGGACCCGCAAAAAGGTCTCGGCATGCTTGCCTTTGATCCCGCCTCGCCCCGGCAAGTCCGGCAAAACAACCTCCAGCGTCTGGCCAGTATCGCCGCCGCCGGCCGGCTTTTGATTCAAGACCGGTACGCTGCCGGCACAAAACCGGAACACCACCGCCTTTATGGAGATGCCGCCGGGGGCAAACAATCACCTTTCTTTGGGCAAACCGAAGCCGCTGCCGCGGTGCTTTATGAAAAACACCGCCAGCAGCATGAGGCCGTAAGGCGCGAAGAGCGGTCTTATTATGAACGGATCCTTCCGGAAAATCTGCGCGCAAATAACCCGGCGGATGATATCGCTATGGCCCGGATTATAAAGCATGAAGCGAAGTTTGAAGATGTCCGCGGCCTTTTGCCGGAAGCATGGCAAGCGGCCGGGCAGGGCGGCGCCGATCAACAAACGGAAGCGGCCTTTCTGGCCCCGCTTGCGGCGCTGGTTTTGGCCCGGGATGCCGGCGGGGCGTTGCTTCTTCCCATAACTGAATGGCTTGATGAGGGCCGCAAACCGGGGGATTTTTTTCAAAAATTGTTCAACTATCTTCAAAGCGCCCGGGCAAAAAAACTCGCCGAACAATGGATCTCGTTAGAGGGCGAATTAGCCGGGAGCCTGCCGGCGGGGTCGGCTGCCGCCGTACACATTGAAATTTTATATCAAATTCTTTCTGAAATCCTGGAAGGAAAAGATTTTTTTGAAAGCCGGCGGGGAGCGTTTATTGCCGCGCTTATTGACATCGCCGGAGCTTACTGGAACGCGGACTTGCTCACGAGCCGTCTGGTGTTTGCCGCAAGAAACGCGGCCGGCGGGACGGCTTCAGAGGCCGTTTCCGCCAGCGAAAAATTTTCTTCCGCATTTCTTGCGCGGCGCAGCCGTCCGCAGGGAGAAGCCCTGGTCCGTGCGGCTTTGGACTGGCTGCGGGAAACCCAAAAACAGCTTCCTTCTCCCGCGCCGGCACCGCTTGATACCGTCGTCCTTGACGATCTGACACCGAAAATCGGCTTGCGGTCTCCCATGACCCGGACGTCCAATCTCAGGAATAAACTAGAACCTTATTTTAGAGCGGTTGCGGAATCTCCGGTTACGGCACTTTTGGCGGCGGCGAAAGATGCCGCGGCCCGGCAGCACGAGTTTCTGGAGGACATGCTTGCAATCCGGGAGCTTTATGAAACGGCCAGACCGGCCGAGGCGCGGCACATTCTGAATGATTACATTTCCGGAACGAAGCCGGCGCCCGATGAGGATATCCTTCTTATGATGCTTGAAATGGACGAGAGGCTGGAAACCGTGGACGCAACGGGAGAGGACCCCTCGGACGCGGAACCCGGCGAAGCCTCTTCGCGCTCTGAGGCCGCAGTCAACGCGGGGCAGTCTGCAGCGGGACAGGGAGCGCCGCAAGTTTCGGCATCCGGACAACAGGACCGGCCGGATTATCCCGCGCCGGACCCCGAAGCCATGGACCGCATTGCCATATATCTTCTCGAGCATGAAACGACAGCCGCGGTTCAATGGTTTGTTTCCGGAACAAGACATTTTGAAAGGTCCCGTCTGGCAAGAGCTTTAACCGGAAACGTTCACGGCGGGACGGGGATCGAAACCGCGCTGGATGCGGTCACGCACCATTACGGCCCCGTTTTTATATTACCGTTGAATGTTCTTGGGCAGCCGTTCTGGTATGACGAAAGCGGAGACGGGGGTATTTATCTAAGTTATGAATTATTAAAGCGCGCGAGTCCGGACGACATTATCGCGTTCATACGTGCCCCGGCGCAACGGAGAGAACAACTCTGGATCTGGGCCGAACAACAACAAATGGAACCGCTTGCGTATCCTGATCTGTTGAGCTTGCGGCAGCCGGAGCGAACATCAACCGCAGCCGAACCGGCACAGAGCAGCGAGCCTCGCCGGTTGCCGCGGCAGGGACACCAGTTTGTCTCAGATGCATCCGGACCATCACAACAAGACGAAGCCATAACCCCGGAGTCCGCGGCCTTGTTGAGCGCGACCGAAGCTATCCTTCTAGGTCCGCTCGAGTCCATGGACGAATTGGCCGCCGGAATTCCGGAAGCGTCCGGGGACATAACGCTTGAACCCGTTCAAACAAACGGTGACACGGGAGTGTTTATCATTGCGGGACCTGTTGTTGTGGGCGCGGCGGTGATTGCCCAGACCGCAGGAAGTCCGGAAGACGATGCGGCGGCACAGACAGCTGTTTTCGGAGATGTTACGGTTGCGGCCGGGCGGCAAGAGGCGGACTGGGACGTTGTGGATGCAGAGGCCCCCGGGCTCCGGTTGAAATTGATGCTTCCGCAAAACCCCGGGCCCAGACTTAAGGCCTCAGAACTGCATCAGAATCTTGCAAATCTTTTTGCCGCCGCCCGGCGCGGAATCGTGCCGGCCAATATGGCGGCAGAAATTGTTCCCCTCGGACAAACAGGCTCGGTTCTTGTCGTGGACCGCAGCGGCAGTGCGCAAAAGTATTTTGATGTCATGCGCATGGAGCTCGACGGGCGTCCGATCGCCCCGCTCTTGCCGGATCCGTCCGAAATCGATAACCCGGATGTCCGGAAATCCAGACGCTACACCGTCGACATGTCGGACCGGGGCGCCTTGGTCCGGGCGTCTCAAGCGATCTCGGATTTGGAAAAAGCCCTCGAGGAAATAAAGCCGAAGGTTCTTACCGATACAGCCCCCCAAGACGAACTTATTGAGCTGCTCGAAAAGACCGTGCGCGTTCTGGAGCCCGAGAACGTCCGCCAACGGCTTGACTTGCTCCTCGGAGGCGCTGACGAGGCGCACCGCAAGGCGGCGGAAGCGGCCGAGCAGCGCATTTTGGATTTGCTGGACTATCTGTGGCAAAACGTAAGAATAAGAGAGGCGCTGGAAGCGGCGCGCTACGGCGAAAACAAGGAAAATGTTTCCGCTGAAAAAGTGAAAGAGGCCGTCAGAGAAGTCCTGCCGGCCATGCGTCCCTGGCCCCGCGCTTACCGGCGGATGAAAGTTTATGTGGAACAAGAAACGGTTTCTGATACCGAGCGCTGGGAAGACATGGATGCAATGCTGGGCGACCTTCTGATCCTAGGGTTTATGGACGTGCATTACGGCGATTTTACCACGGCCGAGCAGAGCGCTCTTTATGAGGTTTATCAAGACGCAACGCGGGCCGGATACGAGAAGGGCATTACCAATGTGATCCGGAAAGTCCGCGAAATTCAGGATACGGATTCCGAACATTATAAATGGATGTCCGGTTATTGTTTTTTGATTGCCGGGGCCGTGGTCATGTTCGAACGGGGCGTGCTGCTCAGCCGGAAGATGGCCGAGACGGCGCAGCCCGCCGATGCCGGCGGCAAAAAAATGCAGTCACATCTTCCGGTTTGGTCAGGAGGGGTCCTTTTGGCCAAAAAAGACGGGACGCCCGTCCGGTTTATTCCCGGCGCCGGCGCCGACATGAGCAATGGGAGCCTGCGAAGCCATATTTCAGCGCCGCAGATTCAATCCTGGCTGGCGGGCGAAGAAGCCGAAACTAGCGAAAAAATTATCATTCTTAATCCGGCTTTTAGCGGTGCGCCCCACATCGGCCTGATTGATATTTTTATGGACGATGCCGCCCAGTTGTCCATGAACCTTCCGGGACACCCCGAAATACTTCTGGGCACGTTTCAGGAGGACGGCACGCTGCGCGTATATCAAATACAGCCTTCTTTCGACCAACCTGATTATTGGGACGCGCATATGCGGGCTGCCGCAAAACGGAAACCTTTCGACCGTTTTGCCAAACGGCTTGCCGGGGAAATGCTTCTGGCGCTAGCGCAAACGATGGAATTTGCCAGCCGGGAAGAGGACAAAGAAGAGAGCATGAAGCCCGGAGAAAATATTTTGGCACAACTTGGGACAGGCTTAGCCCTCGAAACGGATGCGGAAGGACTTTCTCCCGAGCTTTTTAAAAAATTAAAAGCAGAACCGCAGGCGGCCTCCGAATCAACTCTTTCCGCCGATTTCGCCGATCTCGGCGGTTTCGAAGGCAGCCGTCCTGCTGATATGTCCATGCAGGAACGGCTGCGGCCCCGGAGAGGGGGAGGTCATACGATCCGCAATGCGTCAAAAGGAAAACACGAAAGAGAGAAAAAACCGAAACCCAAGCGCCGTCCAGACAGCGCGGCTGCCATTAAAACAAAAGCAGCGCTGGCTGCCAGAGCCAAAGAGCAGGCGGCCGAAATCAACCGCAAGAAACTGCAGCTGCTTCTCGAGCTTGCACAAACCTTGCCGCGGGCGCTCAGCAAGAGTTTCTCGGAAACGCTGTCCCAGACGGAATCTTTGGCGGTTGTTGATGAAATTTACCGCGAAATAGCCCCTAAAATCAAGGCCCTGTCTGCCATCAAAGACCCCGAAGTTCTTTGCGATGCCATCAGGGAATTGACATTTGAAGCCATTCTGCGTACGGGGGAAAAGGTAGGCGCCGCATTTATGCGCGAAAACTTCCGGGAGCTTCATGTCCCGGGATATACGCCTCGTCCCGCAACGCCCGGTACGGGCGGAGCTGCAGTAGCACAGGAGGCGGCGGCAGAAAAGACCCGCATACAGAACGAATTAAAAAAAGCGGTTCAGGCCAGCCTGTTTGCGGGGACTCTTTTGCCGAACAGCCTGTTGCAGCCGTATAAGGAAATGGCGGTCGATATTACCGATTTTACCGGCATCAGTTTTTTTCTCATCCCTTTAATTGAAAAAACAACGTTTGTGCCGCTTGTTCCGGACCCGAGGCTTCTCGAGCGGCATGGGGTGCAAAACCGGTACCTGGCAAACGTCAAATTTCCGGATATTGTGCATTATTTGGCAAAGCACAATCCGGGCAATAAAAGATTTCATGAGGCGGCCGAAAACTTGGCGGAGATGTTCAGGGCAGTGTACGAGCCTATAAAACAAAC
>MHFC01000012.1:10157-18637 GCA_001804025.1 Omnitrophica bacterium GWA2_52_8
AAGCGCCGGGAGATCCCCAGCGTATGCGGCCCCGCGCGCGCCTTGAGAAACTTCAACTGGAATCAGATCCGCGCCATGAAGAAAACCGGCGCGCCATCGAGGCCGTCAAAGAAGAAACGCGTGCGGGGCATGAATTTAGCATGGCAGTTTCCGCCGCAAGACTGTCTGCAATATACGGAGCAGCGGTCAACGGCCGCATTGAAAAGGTGAAGGCGGTTGAACTCTTCAAATCTCTCCTTGAAACGGGTTCTGCATGGCCCCGGGTTGAAAGCGAAATCCACAAAATGATCGATGAAATTTCGCATATGGAGTTTATGGATCTGGAGCAGTGCACGGACTGGCTTAAGGGGCTCAAACCGGTGGCGTTTAATGCCGCGCATGCACGGCTCGGCGCCGCGGCCGACAACGAAGCGCTGCAGCGCGTTTACTACGATGCAAGACGCGGTTACTGGCTGGAATGGCTTCGCGCACATCGGGAAGAGACACAGGTCCCCGAAAACCCCGAAGCCTTGAGAAGCGCCCTGGTATTTCTGGATATTGCCATGACGGCCGTCTCGATCATCGAACATGAATGGGCGGCCACGCAGCTGATAACCGAAACCGCGGCGCCGCTCGCCGCCGATGCGGTCGCTGAGGAAAATGTGCATCATGCCAATATCGGCGTTCTTTTCCTCGGGGAAAACGGCCCGCGCTTTGTTCCCGGCGCCGGCGGTCTGGAATCGGAGAGCATGTTTGTAAATTATTACCCTGTTCAGCATATCAAACAGTGGTACCGCGAAGGGGAAGGAATTGTTTTGCTCACAGCCACCCTGACGGGCTACCCGAGCACACAACAGTGGCAGTTTTTTATTGAAAATGCCAGAAATTTGCAGACCTATTTGCCGGGGCGGCCGCGCATTTTACTCGGAACGGTGGATGAAACCGGACAGCTGCGCACCTTTGAGCCCAAGGCACCCGGAGGTGATTTGTTGAAGTGGACGCCGGAAAGGGGCGAAAAAGGGGAAGAAATCCGCAAATATTCCAAGGTTTTTCAGGCCGCAATGGAAAAACTTGTAACGCCGGTTGCGGCTGCCTCCGCCATTGAAAGACCCGATGAAGCGCCCCGCCACGGAGTGCTAATCAATAACATCCTGCGTTCGGTGCCGCGCCGCATTGAAGAAATCGTTTATGAAGCAACCGAAAACCGCGAGATGGCCGCGCGTATAATCGCAGCGGTCCAGGCGCGTTTTCAGAAGGACATCAGCCTGTTTGAAGCCGCCGAAATGAATCCCGAAGGCATCAACCGCGAAAAATTTGGACGTACTGCCGCATTAATCAAATCAAATTACAACCGGTTTGCTTATCTCGCGGCGGCGATGATTCAGGAATTGCTGGTAGCCGAGACCATGGAACAAAATTTTACTCCTGTTGCGGTTCCGGGACTCACTCCGAAAGGTTTTGGGGGAAACGGGAAGGGCCGGCTGAGTTCCGACGAGCTTAAGAAAACGCTGGCGCTTAGTTACCGGACCGCGCTTTCCGGCCGGATCCCGCCGAATTCGGCGGGAGTTTCCATCGACCCCCAATCGCCGGCTGGACACAATGATTTTCTGTTTTATGCCGCATCCCAGGGCGGGCAAGCGGCCGTTTCGCATTTCATAATGTGGGCCGGTGACGGGGGAGAGATCCATCAGGCACTGCTCCCGGACCCGGAGATAGCGCATGACGCAGAGGTTCGCAGGGCGGGCTTGTTTGTGACCCGGCTCCGGCAGCAGGATTTGAACGCGTCGGCTCAAACCCGGCACGGGCTCGAAGAGCTTATCAAGATTCTGGCGCAGCGGGAAAAAATGCTTTCAGGTTCTGAAGAAGCGCTTCGCGGCTGGCTGAAAACAGAAGTTGTCGCCGGGATGCAGGTTTTGATCAGCGGTGCCGAGGACCGCTTCCGGGAACTGGAACGCGAAACGAACGGGCCGGAAGCGCTCAGGGCGGTTTCCGCGGTGCTGGATATTCAAACCCGGCAACAGCGACTGCGCGACCGGCTGCGCCAGGCTGAGCAAGAGTTTGATCTCAAAGTAAACCCGGAGAAAGACATTATCACGGCGGCCGATGCCTTGAGCGTATTACAGCCGCTTGTCCGGGACCTTGGGGATATTTCCGGACAAATTGCCGTTCAGGCCCACGGGTTTGTCCGGGTGATGGAGCATGAGGAGAGCGGATATGAAATCGCGGCCGGTCCCGCGCACAGGATTTTTGAAGCGCTCCGAGAAAACATCCCGGATATCCGGCTTTATGACAAACCGGCAGATATTTCCGGGGATGTTTGGCAGCAAGTTTTTTTTATGGCCTGCAGGCTGGGACTCGCCCGTGAAATCCGCGATTCATTTTTGCCCCGGCTGGACGACGCGCAGGCTTCTGTCCGGCCGCTGGCTGCGGATATTCTTGACCGGGCTGACGCGCTCACCGTTTCTGAAAAAACCTATACCGTTTCGGATTTTCTGGCTCGCGGGCTGGAGCCGGCATCTCCTGCCATGGTGGTTTCGGATGTGCCTGTTTGGGGAATCGGAATGCTTTACCTGGACCGCAAGCGCCGGCCTGAGGAATTTGTGGCCGGCGGCTTCAGCGCCGGCATCCGCGACTTTAGTCCCGCGTTTGAACCGGAAAAAATCCGGCAATCTTACGACCCGGACCGCCACGGAACGATCATTCTCTTATATCCGTCGATCACCGGCCGTCCGCACATCGGCCAGATCGACGCTTTTTTCCGGGCATGGAAGCAGCTTCAGCCGCTGGTTGCAAGCGGGACCGAAATCTGGATGGGGACCGTACTTCCCGACGGGACCCTGTATTCGTTTCGAGTCCCGGAATTGACACAAAATGCGGATTTTTATTTTCAAAATGCCGCAGCCGCCTATTTTGGAGCGCGCACATTCCGAAGCTTTGCAGGGCGGTACATGACCCTTGCGATGAATTCCGAAAGGTGGTCCGGGAGAAGCGTTTCCGAAATCCTGGCCGGAATTTTCAAACAAGCGGTTCAAGAAAGCCTGGGGCTCACCCCTGGGCAGAAAGACATGGAGCGTTTTAGGGACAGATTCCGCGCCGACTTCGATGCCGCGGCCAAAGTGCGTTCCCGGCAGGATTTTGCGCGGGTGGTTAACCCGATCCTGTTCCGGATGATTGTCTATGCGGGAGAAATTACGGCCGACAGATTTCTGGACATTGAAAACATATTCGATGTGGTCGATCTGAGCGATGGCAAACAGGAAAAAGCGAACGCCCCTCCGTCCGAAGACGAATTGAGAGAAGCGGTTAGGCAGACCTTTGCGCTGGCGTATCAAGGAGGAGGTTATTTCCCGAATACGGCCGCCATCCGAGCGCCGGTCGGCACAGACAGGAACAAAACTTATTTTGTTGTGGATGCCTCGGATAACGAGAAGCCCGGGGTTATTGATCTTTCCATCGGAGTGAGCCAGCAGCTTATGTATTTTTTGCTGCCCGACCCGGCGTTATCGGGTCAACCCCGGATCCGGCAGGAAAGGAAATATATTGCGGCAGTTCCCGACGACTTTTTTGATGATATGGCAGTTCCGGGCCAGCTTTACCAGGAAATTAGAGAAGCGCTCGACCAAAGTGTAAAAAAATCGGGAGAACTGTCACCGGCCGGATACAGTCAATGGTTGTTAAACGAAATTGTCGAACCGGCACTCGGCATGCTCAGCCCGGCGCAGGCGCGCCTGGAGTCTTATCACGCGGACGGGCGCGACCAGGCAGTATGGGATGTTGAAACAGCTGTGGACGAAATGTACCGCCGCGAAAGGGAGATCGAAGCCATTGTCCGGCGGGTTTTAAGCACTGTTTTAAGGGCCGAAGCAGACGGGAAAATACCGTTATCCGTCATCCGGAACGCTCTCAAACCGGCCGTTGACGAAATTGCGGCGCGTTCGGTTGTTGTTGCGTCCGTGGCGGAATACTATCTCAGGGCTATGGCATCTTATCCGGATGCCCATCCCGAGGACACGGATTATTTCCGGACGGTTGTTTTTTCCATCCTGCAGCATTCGCAATATCCGAACGCTTACGGAATACCGGCCAACATCAGCGGGATTGCCTGGACCCGCGTTTTTTTCGATGCCTACCGGAAATGTTTTATCAAGACGCTGGACGAAATGCGCAGAAAGTTACAGGGCGGGACACCGGTATCCAACGAGGAAATTTCCGGCACAGCGGATCTGGTCAGCCGCATTTTGAGCTTTGAGCAGAGTGATGCGATGTCCAAAATCGTCGCCGGGAGACAGGAACCGCTCAAAAAAATCGATCAGGTTGAAAGATTTCCCGATTGGACCATTGGGGCGCTTTATGTCGGCCGCGGAGGGAAAATCCGCCGGTTTATTCCCGGAGGAGGCTCCCGGATTCCTTTAAAGGCGCTTCAAGCCGGTTTTCATACAATGCAGCTCGGGCAATGGATGAAGCCTGATGACGAAGCGGCGGTGTTGCTGTTTCCGTCGCTCACCGGGCATCTGCACGCCTCACAGATCGAATCTTATTTTTTGGCCTGGCATGAATTAAAGCAGCAGCTAAAACCCGGCCAGCAAGTCTGGACAGGCATCGTAACTTCAGACGGGCAGGTTAATTTTTACAAACCCAAACACCTTATGAATGACGAGCCGCGCCTGTGGGTTGAAACATTCGCCAGGATTGTGACGGCGCGTGATGCCACGGTGCTTTTCGGAGAGCATCTGCTGCGCCAGGCCAGAGAGGAATCGGCGGCGCTTTTTTCCGCGGCGGCCAAGAGTCAGTGGAGGCTTTTTGAAAAAATCATGCAGAGCGCTTATCAAAAGGCTTTTAATGCCTCTCTTCCGGAAGAAGATCTGGCCGAAATGCGCAGGCGGCTGGGGGATAAAATCCGGCGGTTCGGCCAGGCAAAGAGCGAGGCGAAATTCGTAGAGGAGTTCAACCTGATCATGTTTTTTACGGTTTTGTTTATCGGAGAAAAAGCAGCCAAAACACGTTTGCCGTTCGAGGATTGGTTTGAGGCGGCGCAGCCCGGTTATGTCCGTCAAGCAACCGAAGAAAACCCCCTGCTTTTGAAATTCCGGCGCATTGTGAGCCAGGCCGTGCGGCACGGCCTGATCGAAGGGACGCAGGAGGCAAGACAAACGGCCCTGGAATTCATGGAGCAATACTGGAACCACGGGGGGAAGCCCAATTTCCAGAAGTTCAAGCCGGTTTGGGAAATGCGGTTAAACCGGGCGCGGGAAGTTGAAAGGATATTCAAGGCGGAAAATCCCCGCGATTTTTCTGCGGTCAAACATGCCCTTTTAGCAAGCGAGCAATACCTGGAGAATTGTACTCCGGCCGAATGCCAGACGGTCGAGACCGCACGGCGCGAACTTTTCCGGGCGTTTATAGGAAAATATCCGGAGGGATTAAAGACAAGAATTGACCAGGCCGCCCCGGCATCTTCTGAGGAGGAGCCCGGGCCTGCCGCGCTTGAGGGCATCGAAAGGGAATGGGGCGAAATCTCCGAATTTCTTGCGATGCCGGAGTTTTCAGAATTCACCGCCGCAAAACAGGCGGTCGAAGCCCTGTGGCCCCAGATCGATTCGGCAAAGACGGCTGAAAGACTGATTCACCAAGTCCAGACTCTTGAAAAATCAAATTATCGCGCCCTGCAGGCTTATGTGGAAAAGGCGGTCCGTCTCGGAAGTGAAATCCAGGCGTTTCTGATGGCTGCGGCAGGCGAAGGCGGCGGGCGATGGCGTCAGGCGGTGGCCCGGCAAAGGGCGCCATTAATAGAAGCCGCTTCTGTGAAAATTCATAATGCGGTCGATGAGGCCGCGGATTTCCCGGATTTACGGGAAGCCGAAGCGAATGTCAAAAAAGCCGAACGGGCGGCAAGAGAGATTCTCGAAGTCTTCGAAAGCGCCGGGGATGCGGCAGTAAATCCGGTCAAAGATGTTCAGGATCATGCCGGAAAAGTCCTCCGCGCCATTACCGCAATCCGGAGCCTTGAGGCGGCCGTAAATGCCGAAACAGGATTCGGAGAAACTTATCCTGTTTCCGGAATCAGCAACCAGTTCCTGAAAGCAGGACAAGCGCGCGAAGCCTTAACACGAAGCGAAATGCGCGGCTGGAGCGAAAGAATCGGGCAGGAGACCGCGGTGCTTGCCCGTGTTTTTGCGGAAAAAACGGCTGAAGAGACGGGCCGCCGGATGAGCGCAATTTTAAGTCCGGGATACAATCTTGCCGCAGCATCGGCGCGGCTGGAGTCCGTTAACGAAGATGTGCAAACCTGTCTCCATGCCGTTTTGCCGCTGCAGACAATAGAAACCGCCCGCTCCGGAGCGCTTGCCGGCGCCGTCTCGACGCTCAAAGGGCAGCAGCGGCGGGTGAGCGCTGTCCGGGAAGCTGAGAAAAAGATTCAGCAGCTCCGGAGTCTTGCCGGAGACTTACCCCGGTCCCCGCAGCGGATTAGTGAAGCCGGGCTGCTGATTACGGCCTCTGATGAAATAATGGCGGCCATGGACGCAGCGGCTGACGCCCACGCTATTGAAGCCGTGCGCCGGCAAAAAACAGCGCTTCTGGAAATTATCGTAAATAATGCTGAAGCCCAGGCGGGGTTCCGGCCGCTTGCAATCCCGTTCCTGGAAGAAAAGCTTGCCGCCGGCGGGGCCGCTGCGGGTGAAGTTGAAGCGCAGCTGATCAAGATCGACCCGGACAATGCGGCTTTCAGGACCCGCAGGCTTCAGAGGGAAGCTGAAATTACGCAGCTGCGCCGGGATCTGGCAGCGGCCCAGACGTCCGGAAGCGAGGAGGAGCAGACAAGGCTTGAAAAGGCCATCCTGTTGCTGGCCGCAAACGATGCTGAAGTAACCGCCATTAGAAAAAAACGGGAAATGTTCCGTGAATTACAAACGGTCGCGGAGAAAGCATGGGCCGGACAATTTTATGAAAGCATCGAACGCCCTGAAACTTTACTCAACGCTTTGAACGTGCTCCGGCCCGGAAACGACCCGCAGGGGCGGGAGCAGGGCCTGCTGCGGCGATTTGCGGTGATTGAAATCGGAAGACTGCAGCTAGAGGCCTGGCGCGGGGCTTTAGATGAAGATCAGTTTCAGCAGCGTATGAACCGGATCGAGAGCTGGATCGGTTTTTTTGGTGAAGCGGCACGGCAGTCAGCCTACAGGTCTCTGCTTTTTGAAATCGCCCTGGCCCGTCTCGAAACAGACATCCGGCGCGGACATGTGACCCAGGAAGAGAGTTATTTAAGGCGTTACAATTTCTTAAAGGGTTATCTCGAACGATATCCGGAGCTTGGCAAATATAAAGCCCGGCTGACCGCGACACGGAAAATCCTGGTGCAGGTGCAGGAGCAGGGGCAAGGTGTTTTGGCAAATCCTCAGGCGGCCCCGGAATTGTTACGCGCGATCGAAATTGACGGCTTTGCGCTAATGACTGCGCCGCCGGAAACAGTCCCCCAAAAACCGGTCACGGAAGATGATTTCTGGAAATTGTTTGACCGGGACTGGCTGGATGAAAAGGCCGGCACGGAGATGGCGTCTGTGGCGGCCGCTCTTGCGTTGCCGGATGAAAAGCGCGCTTTTTTTAATGCCGTTGTGGAAATGCGCAAAGTCATGGACGAAGACCTTCCTGTTCCCGCCCCTTACCCAAACGTGCTTGATTATATGCTTGCGCGGGCCAAGCAACTGACGGGGGCTTCTCCGGATCCGCAGGGCATGCGTTTGCTCACCGCCATAAATTCACAAATCCAAGGAATGCTGCGCGGTTTTGCCAAAATGTTCCAAACCTTCCGTTTAAGCGAACAGCAGCCGGAGGTGGAAACGGCCGAGCATGACGGGGGTGCGGCAGCGCCCTCAGTGGTCACGGAAGCAGGTGCAACCGGCCACGCGGCTACAGCAGTTATCGAAGTCGTTCAGAGACAATCTCAAGTGATGCTGGATCTGACTTATCATATTAATGACCTGCTGGCTGCGGATACGTCAAGCTCAAGCGAGGAGCTGGGACTCAAGAAAATATCAATCACCCACGAAGAACTCCTCGATTTTCACGCAACGGCCGCGCTTATTTTTGAAAATAGCGGAGGCCGCATGGCCGCAATCCGCCATTATGAGGCGATGCGGTACATCCTGTCCCGTTTTCCGGAGGCCGGGAGTGACCGCGAGCTGCTTCTCAGAATCCAGATGAGCATCGAAGACAAAGACGAGCCCGGTGCCGGGCGCCATCTTTTGGAAACCGTAGAGCGTGCGATTGTCCGGCTTACCGCACAGCTGGAGGGGGAGGCGAATGAAGCAAGGACCGCCGAACTGATTGAGGCGCTGCAGCGGGAGCAAACGGAAGGAGAGCGGCAATTCCTGAGCCGGTGTCTGGATGCGGCAGATATGAACCGCTGGTCCCTGCGGCTGAAGGAAACAGCAGAGACCGCAAATCCGCAAACGGCCTTGGAGGCCTTTAATGCCGCAGTTTCAAGTCTGGCCGCTGAAATGGAG
>MHFC01000012.1:18659-22367 GCA_001804025.1 Omnitrophica bacterium GWA2_52_8
TTCCGCAAGCCGTATCCTGGAAATCTGGGGCGTGCTGGAAAATTTTAGAAATAAAATGGACGATTCCGGCAGCGCGTTGCTGCCCCGCGATGTCCGGCAGTATGCGGAAGACATGAATGAGCAGCAAACCCGCGTCAGGGAAAGCCTCAATGCCGATCTTGATCAGGCCTGGATTACCGCGATGCTCGAAGAAAGATCGGCGTTGGCCGCGTCCCTGGTAGTTCGGGCCCTCGGTGAAGCGGAGGCATTCAGGGAAATTTTTGATCCCGCGGAAATTGAGCGCACGTCTTACCGTGAAATCACGGAGCTTATTGCGGAAACACTGCGGCTGTTTTCTGTCCCGGCGCGAAAAAAGAATCTTGATGCGGTCAGGAAGCTGGAGCAAGCCGGAAAAGTGTTTGCAAGGACGGCAGTTATCATCCGGCCGGGAGACAGGATCGAAATTTCGCATAAAAATACCAGGGAGAAAATCGACCTTTTTTATGACGGGAACCGTGGGGGGAGTTTCCGGGTGACCGTCCGGCTCACGCGCAGCCTTCTGCCTGTTTCGGTTGAAGATCTCGTGGAGGGGATGCTCGAAGGGCGGGCCTGGGACCGGCAGGTTGGTGAACGCGCTGCAGAACAGAGCCGGAACCGATATTTTGAATTCAGAGGCTTAAGAATCGCAAAAACGGCAGAGAGCGAAGACGGAGAAACCGTGCTTCTTCCGCTTGTTGTGGAGGATGCCGCGGCGCTCCTTGAAAAAATCCCCGCCATTGCTGCAGAGCAGGAGTCCCCGGAGGACGGGTTGAGGCTGCTTCTTGAGCGGGCGGCCGTACTGATCCGCCCGCTGCATGCGGAAGCAGGCACGGGCGAACTGATGCTGGCTGTCGAGGACCGGCGGGATGGAGCAAGCGGGCAGCAGCAAATTGCCGTGATCGAAACCTCCGAAAACATTGAAACCAAGCGTGCGGAAGAAAAAGAAGAGCAGCGCCTGCGGGAATGGAGGGGCGAACTCTTTTTGCGCCGCACCGCCCTCCTGCCGGCGGTCGAGGAGGTCATGACGTCTCATTTTGAGTTGACGGAAAGAATTCAAAATGGGGGGGCTGTTACACCAGATGAAGTAGAAACAGAATTGGCCAAAAGCCGGGAAATGCTTGATGTCCTGGTTGAAACGAATCAGGCAGAAGACGCGTCTGCCGTCACGGATCTTTTGGAACATCAAAACCTGCTTGAAGAAGCCTGGGCCCGCCGCGAATTGGCCCCTCAGCGTGACCAGGCGCTTACGGACGCCGCGGCGGCGATTAAAGCCTGCCGCAAGCTCGGACAAAACATTGAATTAACAACCGAAGCGATCCGGATGATTGCCGGGGGACTTAAAGAGGCCGCAGGCATTCTGGATGTGCTGATCCGGTTTGGTGATGAAAGGGACCAAAAAAAAATCTCGGAGCTGCGGACGGCCCAGAGAGATCTCGAGGCCGGCCTCGGCTGGACCATGCTCGAACATCTCTATGAAGTTGCGGGAAAAGAAGACGCGAGCACAGACGAAATGCTGGACCCGGATCTTTCCGATGTCAATGATTTGACTCCGGAAGAAACAGACAATCTTCTGGACCTGCTTGGCGAGGTGAAAGAGGCCATCCGCGAAACCATAACCGAAAGCACCCCGGAGTATGAGCAGGATGTCCAAATCATGGAAAAAGCAGAAGAAGAGGTCCGGGAAATCCGCAGCCGCGTCCTGCGCGCCGGGGCCATCCTGGGCAAAGATAAAATTCTGGTTCTGCGGCGCAAGGGCTCTGATGAGACAATCGAAATCCGCTATGATGAACTTCAGGATAAAGGGGTCCATCTATCGGTCCGGAAAACCGGGCCCGTTGCCCATATTGCGGGACGAACCCTCCTTGGACAGATTCGTGATGACAGGGGGGGTTGGGCGGGAGTTATGAAAAACGAAGCGGCAAAGGCGGGACAGCAAGGACAAGGCCGGTCATTATGGGTCCGTGTCCATTCCGGTACGGCGCAGCGGAACAGCCTGCTGCCCCTCCTGGCTTTTTATCCTTTCGACGTCTTGTCTCAAAGAGCAAACCGGGAGGAGGCCGAACTTCGGCGCCTGCGGCGAAACCAGCGCGAGCAGGAAAGCAGGATACGCGTCATATTCCGCGATGCGCCTCTGCTCGTGGAAGTCAGGGACCAGACCGATGCCGAGGTCTTGTTGCAGATCAACGGATTTGCACTGGACCATTATGAAATTTCGCTGCGGGATGCGGAGCCGGAAGGTCCCGCAGAAGCGCCGGCCGTAAAAATTTCCCTTCCAAAATCAGCGCTCAGCGACATTAAAATTGCAACGCTTGGGATTGAGCGCTCGACCGGTGTCCTGGAGGAAGAAGTTATCAGGGTCCTCGGAACGATCGGCGTCAGGAACATTGAAATTGTGACAGGCCCCGAAAGATTGCGGAGGTTTGCCCCGGATGTTGTGGTTGCGGCCATTACGGAAGATGTTAATTCTACCGAACGGCAAAGACAAATCGACCGCCTCAAAAGAGATTATCCGAAAACGCGGGTTTTCGAATGGCGTGTCGCGGAAGGAGTGATTGCCGAAATTCTGGAACCGGGCGATGAAAGAAAGGCAAGCACGGCCGGAAAATCCGCCGGCTCTTCACGCAAAGAATATGTGATTCGCGGGAAAATCACACCCGCGATTGTTGCCGAATTTGTTGCCCGTCGGACGGTTACCGGCCTTGAGGAGAAACCAGCGCCTTTGACGCCCGGCGGGGCGCGGCTGATCAGGCTTCCGGAATATCAAAGCAGTGCCAAGGCGCCGGATGCCGCGGCGCGCCGGCTTTTGCGCGAGCGCATGACGGGGCTTTTGCAAAAGGCAAAAACTACCGTGGAACGCGAAAAGAAACTGGACGAAGAAGCGGCGATGAATACGCGCATGCGTTTTGCCGCCGCCGGCGAAGATAATGAGTTCCGGGCTTCGTTTGGCGGCCCCGCAAAAAGTCAACCGGCCGGGAAAAAACATAAAACCGGACCCAGCGGCATTCGCCTTTACGTACAGACCGGACAAAATTCGGCTCCCGAACTGGTTTTCGAGTCTTTAAATCCGGATCCGGCGGATGTTCCGGATGCAGAGGGACTGACGCCGGACGATATTAACAGGTTGATGGACAAAGGTTTGAATGAGGCACAGCTGGAAGAAGTTCAAACAGCGGTCCAGAATAACGTGATGACGCTTGAAAACGTGCGGGAGTTGACCGAACGGTTCGATTCTGCGGACGCGATTCTCGGAGAAGTCCGGGCGGCGGCGCCGCAAGCAGGTCCGGCGGTTGAGTGGAACCGAAATTTTTCGCCGGGGGACACGGTTGCCGTCTGGATAGGCACGACGGACGGGGAGCCTCAAACAGCGAGGGTCTTGAGGGTCGATTCGGGGAAAGTCGTTTTGACTCTGCCGGCGGGAATAGAGGCCGGAGAGCTTGACCGCATCAGTGCGGGGGCAGTGCAGAAGATAGAAATTTCAGAAACCCCCGTGACCTTGGAGATGTCAGGGGATATCAAAAAACTTGTCATCCAAAGCCGGGAGATTAGACGAAGCAGAGATTTTCCGGTTTTGTCCGGAGATCCCGTAACACTGATTTTTTCGGGGCCGGACGGAAAGGAATTTCCGGAAGCTTACGAGACGGAAGTGACGGATGTTCAAAACGGGCAGCTGACGGTTTCCCTTCCGGCCGG
>MHFC01000012.1:22412-22857 GCA_001804025.1 Omnitrophica bacterium GWA2_52_8
TTTCAGCCGTGCCCGGAATGACGGCGTGTCGGTCGAATGGATCGACAACCGGCCCGTACTGGTTTTTCAAAGCCTTAAGTCCGAGGGCGAAAAGCACCTGCATTTAAGAGAAGAAGACCGCATCAGTATCCGTTTTCATGAACAGGACGATGAAACCTATGATGCCGTTGTTCTGGAATCCGACAAAGAGAGGCTGGTGACGACGCTTCCTAAAGGCCTGAATGCGCGGCATTTGCCGGAAATGCGAAACGGCAGCATCACAAAAACTTTCAATCCGAGAATTTATGATTTCCAGATTCAGGCTATCGACCGCTTTCTCAAAAACTCAGCCGACTTCCCCGTTCTTTCCGTTGTTGCCGGAATGAGGCCCAATGCGGGGACGCCTTCCGGGGCCAGGGTCGAATGGATTGTGTTGTCTGATGAAAAAATACGCAGTGACCGTGGG
>MHFC01000013.1:0-3405 GCA_001804025.1 Omnitrophica bacterium GWA2_52_8
GAATTGGCCGGCAGCAGTACCCGATCGGGAACCTGCGCCTGCGCTTCGGGACCGGAGAAGTCCCACAACGCTACCGTTGCCGCCCCGGCCGCAGAATGCCGCAGCATTTTTCTGCGGGTTATCTGATTCGCTGAATCAGATCTAACTTCGGCGCGAATACCAGGCCGGACTTTTTGATAGGCCTTATAAAAATCATCCGCGTCCAGCATCAGCGGACCGTCAAAATAATTCCTCTGGTAACGATCTTCATGAGATAGCATCTGCCGGACCGACCGGATAAAATCTTCATCGGTCGTGCGCGGATCAAGATCGAATTCAAATGAGGCAATGTAGGAAACGTCCCGCAGAAGATCTATTATGACTTCATCCGCTCTTAATTCAGCATGGCCTTCGAGGTTAAATTGAAACCGCCGCGCAGCTTGAACGAGTTGTGCCAGATCGGCATTTTCAAAAGTCCGTATTTTTCGGTTCGCGTTTAATTTCTCAAAATACGCTTGCGCTTCTTGAAGAGACTTTTCCGCCGTGGAAGTTTTCAATCTTGATTGCTGCGCCAAGACAACCATGCTCGGTTCAAGCGGTAGCTTTTTCGTCAAAAAGTTGCGGTAGATCCCCCTCTCCTTTTCATCGAGGGGGAAAGACGAACCCCAGTATTCATAGAACCGGTCTAACACTTGCTCGTCCGTCAGTTCGATTACGCGCGCCTCGGAGCGGTCTGATTTTTCCAGATTTAATTTTTTCGTAATGATCCGGCTCAATTTTTGGTTTGCGTCGCCGTTTGTCCAATCGTTCTCAGTCCAGCCTGCGGTTTCATCCCTTATAACCGCCGCAATCAAAAGGGCAATTTCCCGGCAAGACTCATTATCTCTGCGGTTAATATAGAAATGGACTTCTCCGCGGTCCGCCCAACTTAAATACACCGTTACAGTATTTGATGAAACAATTCTCCGGTTTTTCTCTGCAAGAATTGTTAAATGCTCATTGATACTTATTTCCGCGGTGTCAATATTTGCTTCCGAAAGTGCTGCCGTTTTTTCGAGATCGATCGCATATTTTTGGATAACACCGGAATTCTTTTTAATAACGCTGCCCGGGATCATAGCGTCCCGATAACGATCCAGAATTCTTTCGGAAAGCCGCTGGGTCCATTCATCTTCACTCAATAACAGCGAGCCAGGTAACTCTAGATTTCCCACGTGAAACTCTTTGTATCCCTTTGCCACTAAATGCCGGACGAGAGCCTCTGTGGTTTGATACCCGAAGTCCAGCCCGCGCTGATCTTCGGGGACGAACATACCGCGGCCCCATCCTATTTTTGTCTCGGGATTCATACCGAATTCATACACCCCAATCGGCGCGCCCAGACGATAAGTAATGAGCCCGTCAACGATCAATTCCTGAAAACCTTTTTGGCCCCAATGGGACTCGACTTCATCACGGATTGTTTTGACCTGACGCCCTATGGACGTCTTAAAATAATTAAAGTGCTGCCATATGCGGTAATAGAGCCTGCGGTTTTTTTTATTCTCGGCAAGTTCGCCATAGGGCACATATTCATCGATCTCACTCGAGTAAATCCCTCTGCCCGCAACGAGTTCGTTGAGCTTTACAATCGCTTGATTTACCCACTCCATTGAATCAACACGGTCAAAAACGGCAGACAATTTGCTGTCAGGAATAATCAAATTGTGATCTATTTTCGCTCTGTCGATGACCGCCCCCGTTTGAGGAAACTTAACGCGGTACTGATCTCCCAGCTGGCGGATTTGCCGGTTATAATCGCTGCTCATAATAACCACCCGCGAGTTTTTCTTGGGCTTGAGATCATCCAAAATTTCGAAGCCGTCCATATGCTGGTTAAAAACAATATCGAGAATAACAATATGCGGACCCTCGATTTGATCAAGCGCCCGGACAACCTCATCGACGTCGTCAATCATCGTAATATTTGACGTGCTCGCGCCTGCTTTGAGCAATTCCCTGCGAATTTTCCGATAATTCGCGGAATTATCGTCAGCAATAATAATCCGTATATTTTTGATATTAATCCTGTCCTGTCTGCCCCGCGTTTCCGAGCGTTGAGCGGTGCCGTTTTTTTTCTCTTCCAATATTCTCTGCGCTTCTTTGGCGCGGGAAACGGCGGTCCGGATAATTCCCCGGAGGTTTTCGATCTCACCGGAACTAATCCCGAATTCCGCTTGATAATTTCTCCGCCGCTCAATTTTATCCAATATGCCGGGCCAATAGGCTTCGGCCATCTGAAAAATGCGCAACGCATACGCCTGATTGACTTCGTGCCCCGAACGGAACGTTTGCTCAAGATACTCGAGCCGCGCCGCAACAGAACCGGCAAAATACGACAGGAGGACGGTGCGGCGGTTCCTTGCTCCCCTGATCTGAGTCAGGAGTTTGCGCACAAATTTATTGATAAAAAACTCATGATAGGCGTCACTTTCAAGGCCCGTAAGTTTGAGCCGCTCATCGGCAATCATGCGCTGCCAGGCGCCCGATGAAACAGACCCTGCATTTTTTTTATCGCGGACGAAGTTTTTCCCGGCCTGATCTTCTGCAAACAAACGCCGGTAATTATCATGCTGCTGCATTTCGGTGAGAGGGATCAGATCCAGCAGCCGCTGCCAGACCGTTTTCTTCATTATCGGCCAGCGCCCGAACGTCAAGCCGCTAAGAGCTTTTGCGGCAAACAGGGACCAGCCGCGGCGGGACTTCCAAAAATCCGTGTATTGTTTAAAAATATCTGGATTCTGACTCAGGGCCTCGCTTAAAAGAGTACTCCAGACATCCGTCTCGTCCGCATCCAGATTGGATTCCAGCAGAAGCCGTCCGGCCCTGATAAACCGGACATACCGCTGTTTTTCACGGCCGGCATCAAGCAAAACAGCGCGGATCTGCCGGAGTACGGTCTTTTCAAAGCTGTCGCCCTGCGAGAGAACGTGCTCGATATGGTCGTAATCGCTCTCAAATTCCTGAAAGGCCGCGCGGCGGACTTCCGTCGTAATGCCCAAAACATAGTTGTCGAAGATTTGACGGTAGTAACTTCTTTCAATTCGTTCCATTTTTTTCTGAATGTACTCGAGAAATGCGCGGAACACGAGCCGGACCAAAATGACGGCAAAGAAGATGTCCAGCAGGTCGACGTTGATCTTGGAAAATTCAAAAACGGTGAATTGCCGCAAAAACGACAGAACATGCTCGAAATTCAGGATATACCGGAGAGCCGCCAGCAAACCGGCAAGAGCAAGCGATGTCACGGAAATAACGACGGTACTGATTAGATTTTCGACAAATTCCGGGCTCATTAAGGTATTGAGTTTCAAAACAACCCGGCGCCAGCGGTACGGAATGGTTTTGTTGGAATAAAGACCTTGCGCCAAAGAAGGCGCCCAAACG
>MHFC01000013.1:3411-8250 GCA_001804025.1 Omnitrophica bacterium GWA2_52_8
GACAGATACCGTTCCAGGATTTTTTCCGTCATATCCTGGGCCAGACGGATCATCCGCTGATTTTCTTTCATCACCGCGGCCGGAGTACCGCGCTTTAGATCCAGTACGGGAACTCTAGGGTTTCCGGTTTCCAAATCCTTTTCGAGGACATGCGGCCGCAGGATCCGGTTTACAAAATACCGGGCGGAAACATGCGGGTCGAAAAATTTCACCTGGGCCAGCACTCCCAGCGGCCCCGTCAATTCTTCGGTCGAGTCAATAGAATCCCGGCGGATTTGCCCCTGGCGGTTGATACGGTAATATTTTCGCCATTCCCCCGATCTTTCGTAATCGCGTACGGCATCGGCAATTACCGCTATCATGCGGGATTCAAACTCGCCGCGCTCTTTCCTGCTTAGCCCCGCAACATATTGCTCATAATCTTCCGCATCAAAATTCAACCGCAGCTGAACGGCCTCGGAAAGAGACGGTTCTTTTGTTTTTCGTCCGAAAAGATGGCCGATAACCGTTTTTATACGCTGTCTAAGCGGCGCTTTTGCCTGATACCGCAAAACCATGGGGCTGATTTGCGGCATGTCCTGCGAAGTTTGTCCCGGGTTTTGGCGTGCCTCGGAGCGGCGTGTCTGGCTGCGCTGCCACAGACCGCGGATCCTTTCTGCGATCCGTTGAACGGTCGCGAGCTGGATTTTTTTCCATCCCGTATCGTGATAAACCCTTTTAATTCGCTCCACGGCGGGAGGAAATTTCTCATCGCCCGCAAGCACAGCCGCCGCCTGCTCATTGACCGCTTCCAAATTCAAAGGGCTCGGCCTTTGAGGGTTGTCCTTCAGCACTTCACGAATAAGCCGCAGCAAAACAGCGGATGTTTTGACGGCGCCATCACGAATCGCCTGCCGGTCAAGAAGTTCGCGGTGCAGCAAAGAATCTTTCGGCGTAAGCACAACGCCGTTAATGTTGATCATCGGAACATATTCCGACAGCTCTCCTTGGTTCATGGATTCAAGGATAGGCAAAACAGGTTTTTGCGTCGTGCGAAAGCGGTTTCCCTGAAGCGACAAAATATCGGTCGGGACCTCCTCCGGACGGGAATAGACAGGAACATTAAAATTCCCGATAAAAAGCATGCGGATCAATTCATCGCGCCCGGCCTTCTTGGGAATCAGCATCGGGTATTCGAGCGGAGGATTTTCTTCAAGTACGCCGGCATCGAGATGAAGCGGTTCAAAACCTTCGGAACGCAGGATTTCAGTTAACGTACGAATAACGGGGTGATTGATTTTATGGGCCGGCTGAAAGCGCAAATCTTGCATAAGCAGCTTCATCAGAACGGGCGGAGTCCAATCTTCCTGACGAACGCGGGCAAATGGCTCCGGACCCAAATAACCGCGTAAAAATCTGTCCAGAATTCCAGGCCAGCCTTTTTGACTCGCAACATAATCATAAATTTCGATATCTCCAGCGCTCCCGAGGGCGGATATCACGGATACCAGGGCTGCCCGGACATCCTGCAGACGATAAACCAGCGCCTCATCAAGAGACATTCCCGAGATATCCCGCGCATTATCGAGATCATGCGCGACAAAATTGTTTTCGTCAGGCAAAAATGAAAAATTATTCAGGTGCGGATAGCCGTGAATCAATCCCGCACGATGAATGCGGCTCAAAAACGCCGCGAATTTTTCAATGAGTTCCCCTGCAGAGAACATTTCTGCGGCGGCCGCATCGACCTTTCGCCGGTGCGCCAGGCCGCCCATCCGCCACCGGCGGAATTGCATCTCATGAAACAGGCGGCGGACGGCTTTCACCGGAACCAGCTGGATGAGCGACTCTGTCGGAGACCCGTCAAACAATTGCCCCGCCCTGGCACGGGTAATGTACCCCGAAGGAAGATTGACGACAAATCCCCGCCGGTGAAATTCCCGGCTCATACGGTCTTCATGAACCCTGTTGGATTCGCGCATCGCCCCGAGAGGCTGCCGGTCATGAAGTTCTACACGCGCCCTTGCGAAGGCATCCACCGCCAGATGAAATGAGGGCGAACCTTGCCCAAAATAGGTTGTGTCCGCA
Organism: Omnitrophica bacterium GWA2_52_8; assembly: GCA_001804025.1. Taxonomy (GTDB): domain Bacteria; phylum Omnitrophota; class Omnitrophia; order Omnitrophales; family Aquincolibacteriaceae; genus GWA2-52-8. Next base: position 5,479 of record MHFC01000013.1, read on the forward strand.
TCAGGCGGCTGCGCACGGCCCAGCGCATCCACATAACCGTCCGCCTTAATTCTTACAATGTATTGCCGGCTTCCAATTTGAAACAATTGATGAACCGGCGGATAAAGCGACCGGCCCCGGATCAAACGGGAGTCCGCAGCAACCTCGTCACTCCAGCCTGCAAAATCCGGAAAGAGACTATTGTCAAGCGGCTCTGCGATTTCACGGACAAGAAACATTTCACCGGGAGCGCGGCCGGATAGATGGCTTTGAACATAATCGGGCGGCCCCTCAAAGAGATCCTCCGGAACTTGAGTTACGGGAGCTGTTTCTGCGTTATTTCTGCTGGTTGTTCCCGGCATCAGGAATCTGCTTTCGATCCGTTCCCACAGGGTTCCGCGCCCGTCCGCATCGGGGGTTTCGCTCATTTCAAAACCCGGCATCAACGCCTGCAGCGCCTGTTCGTTGAGCGATCGCAGCTGCCCGTAGATTTTTTCCGGGTCTTTTTCGTTTGCGAGGTTTTCCAAGCGGCCGTTTTCTGAAAGCCACTTCAGATACCAGCCGGCCATCGAAAGAAACTGTTTCAGCTCCTCCGGTGAAAACGCCAGCACGTCTTCCCGGACCAAAAGTCTCCAGCCGTCATCTTTTCTGCGGAGACTCCCCATCACAAACTCCTGAGTCGATTGATCTAGCTTCAGCAGGGGCGACTGCGCAGGATCGGAAGGAATTGTTTCGATGGTGACATTCCGGAAATGCTGCCGGAAAACATTCTGTTCAATCGCCATATGAACCGCGGCGACCCGGTTATCCGCAGCCGTCCCTTTGTTCCAAACCACCGTTGCAGGTTCGCTGTCGATGATACGCTGTATCGGCTCATACCATCCGTCCAACGGATTCATTTGAAGCTGAATCAGCGATTCATAAGCCGGCAAATGGGATTTCCTCGCCTCGGAACGAACGGGATTTTTTCTCGGATGGACGGGCATACGGGATTCGGAGCGCCTGCCGGTGTCCGGCAGAAGATCACGCCGCCCGACATGTCCCGCAGCCTCCGGGTCTTCCACCCATAATCGCCGGCTGTCCGCCCTCAGCGTCATGATCCATGCTAAGGCTCCCAATCCCGCAGCCGCTGCAGGCCACAGGAAACCGGGTTCCAGGACATAGAACATCCGGGCGATCTGGGCGATATAAAACCAGTAAGTAACGCTTAAGGCAAAAACACCGAGACCGGGCCGGTCATATGCATAGTGGAGAATTCTGAACGGCAAACTTTTATAAGTTTGATTTTTAACAACGCCGCTCCCGCCTGCAAAAATTCCGAAGACGGCGGACCAGACAAGCCCTGCGACCGTTATCACAAAATAGGTAATCAGTGGATTATCAAAGCTGAGCGCCAAAATATTCGTGGGAAACCAGATCACGGCCGCCATCCCGACAAACCGGGGCAACTCTTTTCTGGCATCAAGAACTGTTTGGCGGAAGCTTTTTTTCGCAATCACCATTTTTCCGACAAAGTAATTCATCGGATCGAACAAAAGCGGAGCCAGCACAAACTGGTTCACAAATGCCTGGACCACAGCCGCCGGGACCCAGCCGGCAATGCCCGGAATCAGGCGGATGGCCCACCCCATCACAAAGAAAGCAAAAATCGGCGCTCCAAAAACAGCCCCGAGAAGCGACTGCCTCCCGATCTGCCTCCAGTCATAAGGCGAACCGGCAATTTCATCCGTCAAAACAATGTTTTTCCGGATCCGCTGCGCCATGTAGCCGCCGATCAGACCGTTCAAGGCCGCGATCGGGGCGGCCCCGATCGCCACGCGAAGCGGTGTTACGTCAACCCAGGGCTGCGTTACCGGCAAATAAACCAGCAGATTGCATAAGGAATAAATTCCAATAAGGCCCGCAGCAACCAAGACTTCCTTCAACAAACGCCCTTTCCGTTTATCGTTCGAATCGGTACGAGTCTCCGCGCGGTTGACGGCTGATGCCGTCAATCCATGCATGCTGCTCGGCACTTGTCGCTGACCCGAAACATCCGGTTTCGGGTCGTATTGCCGTACCGATGCATCGGCAGCGGTACGTGTTTCCGCGCGGTTGACGGCCGATGCCGTCAATCCATGCACGCTGCTCGGCGCTTGTCGCTGACCCGAAACATCCGGTTTCGGGTCGTATTGCCGTACCGATGCATCGGCAGCGGTACGTGCCTCCGCGCGGCCGGCGAGATTTTCATACCGCATAATATATTCTTCAGACAACAGCCCTTTAAGCTTTTCTGCACGCAGAGCGCGGAGCCTTTGGAGCATCCCCTTTACGATCCGGGCAAATCCCCGCTCGACGAGATCGATAAGCTTGCCGTTGACATCGCTGATCGTAACAGCATCTTCCTCTGCGGCATCCATCATTTCCGTCTGAATTTTTTTCTGTAACGCCGCAACCTCCTGAAAAACATCTTCCCGGAAAGCCGGGTTTACTGCCGGAACATTTTTCTCGTTTACTTGCCGGACTTTAAAATAGCCGAGCCGTACTGTCAGCTCTTCCCGGACTTTTTGAATCAGCCACTCATTTTCGAGATGGTCCTCATCCATGCCCCTGAACAAATTCTCGAGATACTCTTTAAGCACCGCATCCCGCTTCATTTCCGCAACTTCCGCAAGGATCGCGGGGTTCATGATCTGCATATTTTCATAGGCCTCTAGCTCCGCTGCCTCGAACGGATCATCGGGCTCATAGCCCCCGGTGACTTCCGTTTCTGCCGCATCGCCCAGACGATCTTTTATCCGGTTTTCAAGATTT
>MHFC01000013.1:8321-8917 GCA_001804025.1 Omnitrophica bacterium GWA2_52_8
TTGCTACCTCCGGTGATTAATTAAAATTCAGGCTCGACCAGCCCATGATCGCCGTCTTTGCGTTTGAAAATAACATTGACGTGCTGGGTCGAGGCGTTGCGGAAAACAAGAAAGGGTTCCGGCAAAAGCCGTAGCTGCAGGCTGGCTTCCTCGGGAGACATGGGTTTGGCGGCAAATGACTGCGCCTTCACAATCCGCGGGAACGTTTTTTCTGAGGGGGAAAGTCCGAACGGGATCCCCGCTTTTTTCATCTGTTTTCCCGAGGAGGAAGCCGGCATTCCGTATTTATGATGATCTTTGACTTTTTCCCGAAATTTTTTTAGCTGCTTTTCAATTTTTACCGCCGCTTGGTCCATCGCCGTAAAAATATTTTCCTTGCTGCGCCCTTCGCCGTAGGCGCGCAGGTGCTTGGCGAGCAGCGTCACTTCCGCGATATAGACATATTTTTCTTTTTTAACCACGACATGGGACTCCACGATCCGGGGAGCGTATTTGTCGAGCTTTAAAAGTTTCTCTTTGAGGTGCTGCCGCATGCCTTCGGTGATGCCGATATTTTTTCCTGAAAACCGGATGTCCATTTTTCCTCTTAAGCTAAA
>MHFC01000013.1:8986-9128 GCA_001804025.1 Omnitrophica bacterium GWA2_52_8
ACTTCGATCCGGCCGTCGCAAAGAAGATAAGAGCGGTCTGTGATAGAAAGCGTTTCGCGCACGCTATGGTCGGTCAAAAGAATGCTCAGGCCCTGCGCCTTTAATTTCTGCAGGATTTTCTGCACTTCGAACACGGCAATCG
>MHFC01000014.1:0-2649 GCA_001804025.1 Omnitrophica bacterium GWA2_52_8
CCCGCTTTTGGTGTGCGACCACATTGATCCCCCGGAGCCAGCGGATGACAATCGGCCCCAGCCACAAACTCAAAAGAAAGGCCATGACACTCGCTCCCGCAGCGCGCAGCGTAATGTACCGGAAGAGGTTCAGTACGGTCCAAATATCTTTGAATGCCGCAAGATAAAAAAGCATGCTTTAAAATTCGCCCATGATCCGTTAATGATGACAGGAATCCGCCCCCTGACCCACAGAAGTATTTCCGGCGGTCAAGCGCTCCAACCCTTCCGCAACTTTTTCCATCCGCATGCCGCGTGACGCTTTTAAAAGCAGCAGGTCTCCCGGCCGGATTCTGTCTTTCAAGTACGAAACAACGTCTTCAGCTTGCTCAAAATGATGCGCATTCTCGAACGCGAGTTCGTTTTTCAGCGTCTCGACCGTCGTTTTAGCATTCTGACCATAACCCAAGATGAAGTCAAATTTATTTTGATTCAGATCATGCGCCAATTCCCGGTGATACCGGGTCTCTTCGTCACCCAGCTCCAGCATATCCGCAAAAATGACGCCGCGGCGGCCCGCACAGCGGATCTGGCCGAAAACCTCCAAGGCGGAGCGGAAGGCCGCAGGACTGGCATTGAACCCGTCCCAGATCAACCGCACATCTTGCCCGATCTTGCGTTCTTCAAACCTTCCCTGCGGCATTTGGTAATCATCCCATTGCGAGGGCAGGTCCGCCAGCGAAAGCCCTGCGGCTTCGGCTGCGGCAAGCGCCATCGCGGCATTGCGGGCCAGAAATGACGCAGGACTAAAAAAGCTGAAGCGGTACTTTTTTTTGACCCGGAACGAAGTCACGCCTTCGAGATGTTTTACGGAATCCAGGCAAAACTCGGCACCGCGCGACTCCCCTACCCGAATAATGTTTAATTTTTTTGAGCGTGTGCATTGCAGCAAATCCGGGTCATCATCAGGCAAAATAACCGTGGCGTCTTTCGTCATGTGATTAAAGATCTCGGTCTTGGCACGATAAATATTTTCCAGCGATCCGAACCCCTTTAAATGACAGGGCGCGATTCTGGTGATGACCGCGATCTGCGGCCGCAAAAGACCCGAGAGAAAATCAATTTCCCCGGCATGGTTAGCCCCCAATTCACACACACAGACTTCGTGCCCGGAATTCAAGCGCAGCAAAGTCAGGGGCAGACCGAGATGATTGTTGAAATTCCCGCGGTTCGAAAGCACGCAGAACCTTTTCCCAAGCAAATAGGCGAGAAACTCCTTGGTGGTCGTTTTTCCGACACTTCCCGTAACCCCGATCGCCGGAATGAAATATTCAAGGCGGTGGACCTGCGCAATCCGCTGCAGTGCTTCTTCACAGTTCGAAACCGGAATTAAATTGATAAACGGCGCCTGAGGCGAGGAACCCTTCCCGGCAAGTTCGGGCAGCATTTTTTTTAAAACAACGGCACCCGAAGCACCCTGCGCGAAAGCGGTTTTTAGAAACGCGTGACCGTCTGTTTTTTCGCCCGGAAGGGCAACAAAAAGATCATTTTTTTGGAGAGTCCTCGTATCAATCGAAAAGCCCGTTACCATTCTTTTCGAATCAGGACATTCAAGTGAGGTATGAAGAAGTCCCGCTATTTCATGAAGAGAAAACACGGTTTTTTCTTTTCAAACAATCCTGAATGACCAGCCGGTCATCAAAGGGGATTTTCCGCTCTCCCAGAATTTGGTAGTCCTCATGTCCTTTTCCGAGAACAAAGAGGACATCCCCGGGTTCTGAGAGCGCTATCAGTTTTTCAATCGCTTCGGCGCGGTTTAAAATTTCGAATACTTTTTTCTCTAAATTCTTTCCGTGCGGAAGGCCCGTTTTAATGTCCCGCAGGATGGCTTCGGGGTCTTCAGACCGGGGATTGTCCGATGTCAAAATCATCAGATCCGAATATTGGTAGGCCGCCTTCCCCATTAGCGGACGCTTGGACGCATCGCGGTCCCCGCCGCAGCCGAACAGTGTCAAGATGCGTTTCGGAGACAGCTTCCGCGCCTCCGACAAAACATTTTCAATGGCATCCGGCGTATGCGCATAATCAACAAAGATCTCGAGGGCGTGGGCATTGGCAATCCTTTCCATCCGTCCCGGTATGCCCGGAATCTCCAAAAGGCTGCCCCGGAAATCAGACGGACAATAACCCAGCAATTCCAATGCCGCCAAAACACCCAGAACATTTGAAATATTATGGCGCATCGGAAGCCGTATTTGAAAGGGTGACGTTTTCCCTTTATGTTGAAGTTTGAACCGGCAACCCTGAAAGGAAGGTTCGATATCAACCGCCCGGAATTCCGCCGGTTCGTTGATTCCGAAACTGCTGGCGGACGGGTAATCATGAAGAAGTTTACGTCCGTAAGAACAATCCGCATTGATCAGCATTTTTCTCGGCCGCGGATGGCTATCAAACAATTTGCGTTTCGCTTCAAAATACTGGCGCATGGTGCGGTGATAATCAAGGTGGTCTTGCGTAAGTTGCGTAAAAATCCCGAGTTCAAAATGCAATCCATGAGTGCGCCGCTGGTCGAGCGCATGGGAAGACACTTCCATAATGCAATGCTCGACAGCTTCTTCGGCCATTTCATGCAAAAGCGGGGTCAGGACTTCGGGGGAAGGCGTGGTGTTG
>MHFC01000014.1:2665-13414 GCA_001804025.1 Omnitrophica bacterium GWA2_52_8
TCCTGGTCGGGATGTTCATAAAAACGGATTAACAATCGCGCCAGCGCCGCCCGCGAATCCAGCACCTGAAGGGCCGTGACATGCTTGGGAATCACGATATCCGGAGGAGTTTCGTAAATAATGGCGGCAGCCTTGGCTAGGATCGCCTGGCCCAGGAAATCATGGCCGTCCATCCGTGAGCCTAAGCAGGCTACAAACAAACTGTTCGGTTCAATGCTGCGGGAGTCGCACGATATTTTCTGAATATTTTTGGAGGGATTCCAATTGAGCTTTTGGAGTATCGGTAAACCATGACACAAATCCCCCAATTTCACTTTCAGCTCCTTAAGCGCTAAACACACACCTTTTTGCGGGATCCTGTCCTTACATCATGATGATTCGGCCTGATGCACTTGAAACTGAAATTTCGGCCCGTCAGCTGAAACGCGGTAGATTTCATCAAGCCCTTTTGCGGCAAACCCGAGATCGGCATAAAAGCTCGTCAGCAGGACATCTTCTTCTCCCTGAATTTCAGCCCACCGTCCCAAGAGTTTCGCCTGCACGCCCTGCGACTTAATTTGAACGCGGATCCGATTAAATTTCAAAAAATAAAACGGGTCAAAATAAAACACGAGGTGGCCGGAAACAAGCTCAACTTTATCGGCCCATGTAAAGGAGGCCTCTTTAATATGAAACCTCGGTAAAAAAGGAACCGGCCGATATTGCCCTTGAATCTTCAGTTCTGCCCATTTTTGAATGAGCCCAAACGCCAATAACCCCGAAACCGGCAAATAAAGCCCCGCCGCTAAAACGATGGCCGCAATCACCAGCGTGGATTTTTGTTTCATGCCCTTGCGCCGCCCGGCAATCTGCATGAAGAGCTCACTTAAGATTAACCAAGGTAACTCAAACGCAGCCTATACGCCTTACGAAATCGTTCTCGGTGAGATCACAATCTCAACGCGGCGGTTACGCTGTTTTCCATGCTCGGTGTCGTTTGACTCCACGGGATGAAACTCGCCGTAACCGGTCGCCGCAAATTGCTTGGGATTAACGCCCCGCTCATCGGCAAAGTAATGGACCACTTCGGTAGCTCTGGCCGTCGACAATTCCCAATTTGACCGCCAGCCCGAAACACGGATCGGCTCATTATCGGTATGTCCTTCGACAAACACCAAATGATTGCCGACTTTGTCCTTGAGGATTCCGGCAATTTTTTCCAGGGATGTCCGCGCGGTTGTCAGCAATTCGGCTTTCCCGGAAGAAAACAATATATTGTTTTGAACGGTGAGCACAAGACCGCGGTCTTCCATGGCCATCGACATATCGCCGGAAGCAAGTTCGGATTTAAGCTTCCGCTCAAGTTCCTTTTGTGCGTTCAGCAGCTGTTCACGGGACTGCATCAGCTCATCTAATTCCTGATTGAGCCTTTGAATTTCTTCATTCAGCCCTTCGATCGTGGCCGCTTGTTCCTGGTTAATTCTCTTCAAATCCCTGTTACTCGACGAACATCCGGCGGCCGAGAGCGCCGTAATCAATAGAATCGGTAGGATGAAAAGAAAAAAGCGGTTGGAATGACGAGAATCGGCCTTCATAAAAACCTCCATGGTTCTGAACTCCCATCGTTTATCGGAAAAATTTTTTGTTTGAACTAAGATGATGCCCACACGCCGCAAACCACAAAGACCAAGCTTGTTACCGTCAAAAGAAAGGAGGCGATCAGCAGTGCCCGGTATAAATTCTGACGCCGCGTGCTCTCCCCGGCAACTCCCCATCGAGATTCCGCTAACGGTTTCTCTATGGTAATCACGCGCCCGATTCCTTTCGAATAGCTTTTAATTTTTCGATGATTTCTTTGCGGCGCACAACCTTTAAAAAAGCATCCACCACCAAAGGATCAAACTGCGTCCCTTTGTTGGCCTCAATCTCCGCCAGCGCCTCATCGTTCGTTTTGCTTTCCCGGTAAGTGCGCCTTGAAATCATCGCGATGAAGGAGTCTACCACAGAAACAATTCGCGCGCCAATGGGGATTTCCTCCCGCTTTAATCTTTGGGGGTAACCTTTTCCGTCATAGCGTTCATGATGGTGCAAAATTATCGGAATGACCGGCCCCAATGAAGAAATGGACCGCAGCAAAACAGCTCCCCTCATCGGAATACGCTTGACCTGCTCGAATTCTTTTTTCGTCAGCTTGCCTTTTTTATGCCAGATTTTCTCAGGCAGTGCCAAAGCACCCGTATCCAGCAAAAATACGGCCCTTTCGAGCTGCGTCAATTCGTGGCTGGAAAGCTGCAGCTCTTTACCGACCTCCAAAATAACTTTGCCAAAAATCGGCAGATGACGCCGATCCCCTTCAAAGTTCAACTCCAGGAGTTCATTAATCGTTTTAATGCTTCCGAGCGTCAGCTGCTCCGTCTCTTCAAACAATTGTGCGTTCTTAATAGCCACAACCGCTTGTTCCGACAATGATTTCAATATTTCAAGGTCTGTTTTCGAAAACGATTGATTGTCAATTTTGTCCCATAGCGTAATCACGCCCACAACATCGTCTTCAATAAAAGGTACCGCGATCGACTTTTTGGAAAGATGAAACTCTCCGGTTTTGGCAACGTGCCCCTGAAGGCCTCTTCCGATCCGGACCCGGTGCTGGTAAGTGTACTTGGACCCTTCTCCCAAGGAAAACTGCGGGATCAAAAACTCCTGATTGTCATCACAAAGCATGATCGAACATCCCTTTGCTTTGAGCACCTGAGCGCTCAGGCGCCCGATTCTGGGCAAAAGCTCATTGAGACGCAAGGATGAACTGATAACCCGGTGGACCGAATGCATCGTTGAAAGCGCCAATGCACGCGGGTGCACCGTTTCATAAAAATTGTTGAGCTCAAAGCCTTTGTAAGCCAGTTCCAAATGGCAAGCCACGAAAGCGTCAAAGGGGGCAAGCAGCGGCGCAATCTCGCGCAATGGTTTTGTAAACGCGCAAAGGATCAAGAGCCCGCGCACTTGTCCGAGATGACGGAGGGCGAACAACGCCCCGTTTTTGCCGAAGGCACACTTATAAAAGGCGGGCAATTTTCCAATTTCAGAATTGTTTTGCGTCATCATTTGATGGTACTTGGAGAGGAAAAGCTCGCAGCTTTGCTGGTTCTTTTTTGACCCGGCATAAAAGGAGCAGTTTCCTTTCCGGTCTAGACGAATCAGCCGGCTCTCCCCCTTCTCATCGGCAAGCGCAATCCAACCGAGAGGTTTTCCCATCAGCCGTGCAAACGCACGATAACCTTCCTGCCACATCGGATTCGAAAACATAAACCGTTCGATCACACTCCGATGACGTTTCTCTCGGCTCATGGCACCACTTTCAAACTGTCGTGATCGAGATGTTTTTCCTTGACGGCAGAATGCCCCGTCGCCGTTACCCCCTCATCAGCATCGGGCTTCACCGATCTTGCGAAATGGATTTCATCATCCGAAACCAGTATGAGCTTAGGCAAATCATAAAGGTCCAAAAGCATATTTAAATCTCTGAGGTCCCAAACCTGGATCCTTGCTTCCTGAGCGGACAACTTGGCATTTTGATCAATCCCGGATAACGCCACAATTAACTTCTGCTGCAAATTTTTTCTGTATTTGCGCACATCCTCAGTAAAACACGCGACATCTTCTTCGATTACCGGGGAAGGGATGACATGACAGAGCCACCGCTGATTGTGAGTTTTTGCAAACAACGGGTAGACACGGCCGTTACCCGGCAGTGACGTAATTTCAGAAAACTGAGGCATGACCCAGCGCTTGTTATTGAGGTTGACCTTGTCCCCGCGAAATGTCTTGAACAATGTTTCGACCCTGAAAACGATTTCGCGCTCGTCCTCCTCCTGCAAGTCCTGCGATTCCGCCATCAAGGCTTGATGAAGCCCCTTCTTCAGTACGGACTGGTCCGGCGAATAAATCGTCATGCTGCGCTGATAGACTTCTTTCAGCCAAAAACGGAACATCGGATCGGCAAGCATATATAAAGAACCGCACTTATTCACCATTCCCTCGGCCGCCAATTTTTGAAGAATGCCCTTGGTTTCACTGCCGCGTTTCGCGATATAGGCCGCGATATTGATTTGTTTTCTGTGCCCCGAAGCAACGGCCATAAGCGCTTTGGCAAATGCGGCATCGTTCTTCCCCATGCGGCCGCAAGAATCGAGCCGGTGCTGGAAAGCTGCAGAGGTTCTTCCATCACCCGGCGTCAACTCCCGCTGAAACGCCGTAAAGAAAATGTCCGTCGGTATCATTTTTGTCCGTGTGTCACCTGCCGTTGATTCATACTCCCCGAGTAAACTCTTCAATTGGTCAACAATCCGTTCGAGATACCATAAAATGCCGTTTGTCATCCGGATTAAAAAACGGATTTGCTGTTTTGAAAATGTAAAGCGCATCAAATGTGCGGACATGAAACGGATCAAGGCGTCGAAAGTAAACGGTTTGAGATTGACGATTTCGAAGTTGCCGAACAACAAGGACAACTTCTCATGCAGTATCATTTTGGCCTGTTCAGAATAAGAGCTGGTCATCAAATACATCGTGTGTTTGTCTGTCATGATTTGTTTTCCGAGCAGTTGATAGGGGTCCGGGTGCGGCAGGCGGCTTAGCGCTTCAAAATCATCGATCATCAGAACGACTTGTTTGTTGACCTCGCAAGCGACCATAGAAGGTAAGGAAAAAAGGTCCTTGAGCAGCAGGGAAACTTTGCCGCGGCGAATCGATCTTTTCAAATGCCGCATGCGCGCCGTCGACCGGGGAATAATCGGGTCGGCTGCGGACATTAAAGACGAGAGCGTCACCGGACATTTGACCTCCTGGCTAAAAAACAACCCGGTAAGCAGCGCCCCCATCCAGCGCTCGGCAAACTGCTCAAGATCAGCAGTGTCGGCAGGCACATACATGGGGATCAATCCCGGACAGCCTCCGAGATCCTGATAGAGTCCCGCGAGAAGACGCGACTTTCCGACACCGGACTGCCCCAGAAACACCATGTTCTGGCGATAGCCTTTTTCAAATGCCCCAATTCTTTTACGAACTAAAATACTAATCCCGTCGCGGAATGGGAGCGATGAGCCTGCGACCATCATGAAAAACTCTTATTCTTAAAAAAAAGGTTGTTGTTGAAAGGCGGGCAGCATCTGAGCGTATGAAAAAAACACATAAATTCTGAAACTACCGTGAATAACGCAACCCGTTTGAACATTTTACGTAATCGTTCACGGAAAGCAAGCTGAAATTTGTACAAGGAGAAACGCTGCATTAACACGGCTGAGGAGGACAAAAAAAGGGTCCCGGCACTCTTGTTCTGAGACCCCCCTCTCAAAGACAAAAGTCGGCCGAGACCCTGAAACGACTGCTTACGCTGCGGATTCCGCGCTTAGAATTTGTTCAGAATTCATTTTTTGAATCCTGGATTCAGTCAGCGCTAAGCGTTGAAGCCTGCGCTTGCTGGCTCTCAAATCCATCTTTAACTTGCGGTAAATCCTGTATATATTTTCGACGTTCGGTTTTTTAGGACCGCCGGAAACAATTTTCTCGCGCAAATTTTTTACCAGCGGCAAACTTCTTTCCGCCTGCCTGAGAATCGACCTCGCTTTAACATGCCGGTGAAAAGCCGCATAACGCCGCAAGCTCTCATAATCTTTTTCGATTTGATCTAACACCGGCCTGATGAGTTGATACCTGATTGTCGAATCCATATTGTGAATGCTCTGTTGTTGTGAAAGCTCAATTATGAAAACTTTTAAAACACTTTTATGATACCGAAAACAAATTAAATCTCGATTAAACGCGGATTAAATAATTTTAATTAGGGACCGCGGGCTCTTATGCGCCGGACTGGCGTAAAGGAATGAAAACAAACACGTGCGTCCCCTCGTTAGGGGTGCTTTTCAATTGGATTTTTCCGCCATGCGCTTCGGCGATCGCATTCGCAATATTCAGGCCCAATCCGGAGCCCTCATGGGCCCGGGCTTGGTCTGTTCTGAAAAAGCGGATAAAAACTTTTTCCGTTAATTCGGGTTCGATTCCGATTCCCGTGTCCGCGACCTCGACCCGCACTTGATTGTCGGGCGTCCGATTTTGCGTCATGGTCACACTGCCCCCCTCAGGCGTAAATTTGATCGCATTGTCGAGCAGGTTGCTGAAAAGCCTTTTCAAATAAAGGCTGTCTCCCACAACCGCCGCGGGCTGTTTTATAAAAACCTCGAGCCGGATGTTTTTGTGTGCCGCTCGCTCACGGAACCTGTCGGCCGTCTGCTGCAGAATATCTTCCAGCTTTTGATTTTGCTTCTCGAGGCGAAGCTGTTTCGCGTCACTTTTTAAAAGCAGCATCAAATCATCCACAAGCCGGATCAACTCGTTGACTTCTTCCTCAATAACACGCAGCGTTTGAATCAGATCCAGCGGCGACCGGGAGCGTCTTAGCGCCAAATCAATCTCGCCGCGAATAATCGCCAGCGGGGTCTTGAGCTCATGCGAAATATTCGAACTGAAATCGCGGATTGATTTGGCCGAATTTTCTATGCGCTCCAGCATTTCGTTCAGGGTATCGGCAAGACGGTCGAGTTCATCGCCCGTGTGCGTCCGCGGCAGCCTGCTTTTTAAATCCGCCATTGTGATTTCGCGTGCTTTGCGTATCATCGAATCAATCGGGCGCAGGGACCGCTTTGCAAGCAGCCAGCCGGCGAGGCACGCCGCAACGACAAGGCCGGGTATGGAGATCCCGATAATCAGGGACAACCGCTGCAAGGTGCTTCGTATTTCATGAATCGGTGCGCCGATCTGCAAAACAAAAAGCGGACGCCCTTCATATTCAACCAGCTGGTAATATAAACGAATGGGTTTTTTTTGGAAGTGAATGGTTTGAAAAGACTTCCCCGTCTCCATAAAGGCCGAGTCCCGCTCGAAATTTGGAAATATGATTTCCCGTTCCCATCCTTTGAGGTTGGATACAAACAGTGAATGATTCGTATGGACAAACCGGACCATCAGTGTGCTGCGACTTAACATGCGGTTTGTTTTCTCCCACGCTTCGATGCGGTCGTACAGGCTCTGCCTGATTTCACGGGGCAGAATATAAAGGAGCTGACGGGAATTTTCGGACGCAGGCTTGGGTTCGCTTAAGAAAATACCGTCGAAATAACTTTCCAGAGGCCTCATCAGCCGGACGGATTCCTCGACCAGCTGCTTGTCCTTGTCGGCGTAAAGGACGCGGGACAATTCTTCGCGCATGAAGAGGGCAAAAGCCGAGAGGAACAGCGTAAGGATGAACGCGTAAGAAAGCGTGAGACGGAATTTAACGGACCGCAGAACTTTCATGAATCGAGCAATCGATAACCAATACCGCGCACCGTTTGGATCAAGCTTCGCTTGCTTTGACCGTCAATTTTTTTCCGCAAAAAATTGATATAAACATCCACTGTGTTGCTCATCGGGTCGAAATGCATATCCCATACATGCTCGGCGATTTGGGTTCGCGATACCACCTGCCCCTTGTGCCGCATCAAATATTCGAGAAGCGCAAACTCTTTCTGTGATAACGTCAATTCCTGGCCGTCAAGGTACCCGTGATGGGATAAAAGATCAATGCGCAGCACTCCGCATGAAAGACTGGTCTCGGGTTGAATGTCATGGGGACGGCGCAGCAGCGCCCTTATACGCGCCAACAACTCGTCAAACGCAAACGGTTTCGCAAGATAATCATCGGCCCCCTGGTCCAAGCCTTTGATTTTATCCTCCACGGAGTCTTTTGCCGTCAGCATCAAAATCGGGACCGTATACTTCTCCGCGCGCAGTTTTCCGCAAAGCTCCAGACCGCTGATTTTGGGGACCATCCAGTCAAGAAGGATGAGGTCATAGTCGTTGGCCGTGACATATTCCCATCCTTGCTCCCCGTCAAAGGCAACATCCACGATGTAGCCTTCTTCCTTCAGCCCGCGCTGGATGAAACTCGCCATTTTTTTTTCATCTTCGATTAACAATATCCGCATAAACCGCTAGTACCTCATGACACTTGAAATTGGGGGTAAACAATTTCAAGTGTCGTCGTGTACAGTACCGCCTTCCCCCAAAATCAAATGTCAGGCGGTACTAGGACTCTCCTTCCGGATCAAAATGAACGGTCAAATCCGCTTGAGGGTATTTCTCACGCAAGAATGAGATCAAAGCCTCGGTTCTCCCGTGCGCCGCCTTAAAGTCTTTGATGCCTCGTATTTCAATGTGAAAATCCATGAACACTTTTCCGCCGACACGGCGGCTTCGGAAATTATGCACCCCTACGATTGAAGGGTCAAAAGCATAGATTGATTCATGAATCGACCTCACTTCCTGAGGAGGCAGGCTTGCGTCCAGGAGTTCATGAACTGAGCGCATTAAAATAGCATAGGCGGATTTAAAAATATAGAACGCAATCAAAACCGAAACCAGGATGTCCCAAAAGACCCAGCGGGTGACAATAAAAAGAAGGAGTGCCAGCAAAACACCGCCGTGGGCCGCGATGTCGGACGTAAAATGAAGGCTCTCGGACTCCAGAATCAAAGACCGGTTTTTTCTGAGAGCCCTTTTTAAGATGACAACGATCAAAATGCTGACGAACAAAGAAATCAGCATGATTGCGAAACCGACGGGTATATTCTCAAGCGTTTCACCCGAAATCATGCGCCGCAAAGACTCAAAGACCAAATAGCAGCCGCTCAAACCGATCAGCAGACTCTGGAAAAGACCCGCAAGGCTTTCGATTTTCTCATGACCGTAGGTATGCTCGTTATCCGGCGGCTTTGCCGCACTCCGGGCTGCGATAAAATTCACGGTCGAGACGGTAATATCCAAAAAAGAATCCAGCGCCGAAGCCATCACGGCCAAGGAATGCGTCAGAAGGGCCGTAATAAATTTGATAACAAAAAGCAGGACCGCTCCTGCAATCGAGAATCTCAGCACCGACGCTATATCACGGTCCGATGACGGTTTCAAATCTTGATCCTTCCGGGTGAGTAGGGTTCGATGATTTTCGGCATTTTCCGCCGCATAATTCCATGCGACAGGAGACGTCCTAATTCACATCCGAGCAAAATCCCGCTGCGGTATAAACCGTTCAGCAGATAAGCGCCTCCGGCACCGGTCCGGCCGATCACCGGGAGCCTATCACGACTAATGGGCCGTAATCCAGCCCATTTTCGAATCATCCGCGCCGAGCGGAACGCCGGAACAAGTCTCTGCGCGCCGTCACGGATGCGGCACAAGCCCGCCCTCGTCGTGTGCGGCCGAAAGCCGGAAAACTCGACCGTCGAACCCAGTAAATAAACCGATTTCTGCCAAGGGACAACATAGGCGCTCCGAACCGAGTGGACCGTCGTCATCAACTTGCATCGGGGCATGCGCACGATCAAAGCCTGTCCGCGCACCGGGCGGAACCAGGGCCGGACGTTTTTTTTAGGGGAATATTTTTCCCAGGCACCGCGCGTAAAAACCATGTCAGCGGCTAAATAGGTATTGCCGCCTGCTCCGAACATGAACCGCTTCACCCCTTTTTGATCTGTCACGGGCCGCGGATCCCGAGAGACTGTGCGGAACAGACACCCTTTTTTTATCAGATAGGTCCGGATCGACCGTAAAAAATCAGGCGCAATTACCCTGCCGATACCCGGATAATAAATCCCGCAACGCACACTCCCGCAAACTCCGGGTTCGCGCTTCACGACTTCATGGCGCTTAAGCCAGCGAAGCGCCACACCGGTTTTTTTCTGCCATCGGTATTTTGCCCGTAATATTTTTTCCTCAGCCGGCGTAAAGGCCACATACATCAAACCCGCACAACGGTATCCAGCATCACCGCCGGTCACCTTGCGGATTTTTTGTATTAATTGAGGGAATTTTCGAAGGGCGCTTATCGCAAGCGGCAAAAGCGGGTGCCGGGGGCCGCGTTCTAAAAAAGGGTCCAGGATCCCAGCGGCGGCTTGGGAGGCTTCGCCCGTCATTTTTTTTTCGAGAACCATGACTTTTTTACCGGCATCCGTAAAAGCCATCGCGGTTCCGAGACCGGCGATTCCGGATCCGACAATCACAATATCCAATGCAACCGTTTTCCGTCTTCGAACCTGCGGATTTTTTTTTATCATAAAAGCTTTCTCATTCCGCAGGAAGACGGCTCAATTCCCCGCGGAGGTCTTCCGCGGAATATAGGGGCGCCTGGCAGACTTGACCGCGACATAAATATGCCGCCGGCCGGTTCATTGCCCCGGGGTCCCGTACCGTCACGGTATAAGGAAGGAAGGCAGAGTCTAAACATTTTTTCATGGCCTGATATTCTGCAGATTTTTCGTCGCCCGCCAAACGCACCGTTTGAAGCTGAAACAGGAGCATTTCGACACTCCACAGCAATTCCGAATAGCTCACGGGATATTGATTGAGCGAACAAGCCACCGATAAAATAACCTGCCGGGCTGTATTTTCATACTCCGCCGTACCGTCAATACCGCAAAGCCGGATCAAAAGCCGCGCGGCAGCCGAATTTCCGGCCGGTACGGCGCCGTCGTAATGTTCCTTTGTGCGGAACAAAAGTTTTTCTGCGTCCCGTCCCGTATAGAAAAAACCGCCCTGTTCCCGGTCATAAAATAAATCCATCATGTCCCGCGCCAATTGCCTGGCGGCCTCCAGCCATTCGGCAGCAAAGGTGGCCTCGTATAAATCCAAAAAGGCCAGGCCGAGAAAAGCATAATCGTCCTGAAAGGCCGCAATCCCGGCTTC
>MHFC01000014.1:13470-13773 GCA_001804025.1 Omnitrophica bacterium GWA2_52_8
AACAGGCTGCTTTTTCAGCTTGGGCAAGGTACGCTTTATCTTGTAAAGCGGCCCCCGCCTCTGCAAACGCGGAAATCATCAGGCCGTTCCACGCCGTCAATATCTTGTCATCTTTATGCGGACGGCCCCTTTTGTTGCGCGCAGCATATAAAATTTTTCTGCCCTCCTGCAGCAGCTGCTCCGCACCCGACCGCTCCAGCCCCGTGCCGCGGGCAAACGTTTCGACCGGTTCGGATACATAAAGGACGGACGCGTGCGATTCAAAATTCCCCTCCTCCGTGACTCCGTAGTATTCACAAAATA
>MHFC01000014.1:13796-19810 GCA_001804025.1 Omnitrophica bacterium GWA2_52_8
CCTTTTCATAACGCTCGTGACGGGTCACTAAATAAGCCTCCAAATAAACGCGCGCCAGCAGTGCTTGGTCATAGAGCATTTTTTCAAAGTGGGGGATCCGCCATTTCTCATCGGTGGCATAACGCGCAAAACCACCGCCAAGGTGATCGCAAATACCGCCGTCAGCCATGCAGTCCAACGTCTTGACGGTCATTTCAAGCGACGCCTGATGTCCCGTTCGCGCATAATACCTCAGAAGAAAAGACAAATCATGACTTCTCGGAAATTTGGGAGCGCCGCCGAACCCGCCGTAATCAGCATCAAATTGAGATTCATATTGGCGGACCGCAAGATCCAGAAGATCCTGCCCCGGAAAACTTTCTTCATGCGCATGACTTTTAGGCTGAATCGCTTCAGTAATTTGAGCCCCCGCACTTTTGAGCTCGTCCCTTTTTTCTTTCCATAACTGGACAAGACGCGGAAGGATTGTCCGAAGACCCGGACGCCCCCAACCGTCTTCAGGCGGAAAATAAGTGCCCCCGGTAAAAGGACTGCCGTCCGGCGTCATAAAAACGCTTAAGGGCCAGCCCCCGCTTCCGGTCAGCCCCTGCACGATGTTCATATAAATATGGTCGATGTC
Source organism: Omnitrophica bacterium GWA2_52_8 (assembly GCA_001804025.1). Taxonomy (GTDB): domain Bacteria; phylum Omnitrophota; class Omnitrophia; order Omnitrophales; family Aquincolibacteriaceae; genus GWA2-52-8. Next base: position 14,416 of record MHFC01000014.1, read on the forward strand.
GGGGCGTTCTTCGCGGTCCACCTTGATAGAAACAAAATCCTGATTCAGCAATGCGGCGATTTCATCATTTTCGAAAGACTCTTTTTCCATCACATGGCACCAATGACAGGTGGAATACCCGATGGATAAAAAAACCAGTTTGTCTTCGGCGGCCGCTTTTTTGAACGCTTCCGGTCCCCACGGATACCAATGAACGGGATTATGCGCATGCTGCTGGAGATAAGGGCTCCGTTCTTGGGCCAGATGGTTCATGAAATTTTGCTCCTTACGCCTTGGTTTAAAAAGAAGTCATGCTCGGTTTTTTCGCTGCCATGATACGTCTTGAATTTTAATTCGGACGCTCAGCCGTCCGCCTGATTCAGTAAACTTTCATAAACCGCAACGTCCGGGTCGGAAAAACAAACAAAATAAATCCGATCAAAATGAGGGGCGTACTTGTTACCGGCCGCTAATGCAATACGGGCCGCGGCCTCCTTGGGATAGCCGTAAACGCCTGTGCCGATGGCGGGAAACGCGATCGTTTTTAATCCAAGCCGCACAGCCGCTTCAAAACTTGTTTCATAGGCCGATCGCAACAGGGTTTCTTCGTTTGCATTTCCGCCGCGCCAGACGGGCCCCACCGCATGAATGATTTTTTTTGCCTTTAAACTCCCCGCATTCGTAACAACCGCCTTTCCTGTCGGACACTTGCCGATGCCGCGGCACTCCTCCATGACTCCGGGTCCGGCAGCCCGGTGGATCGCGCCGTCCACGCCGCCACCCCCCTTAAGCTGGGAATTCGCAGCATTCACCACTGCGTCCACTTCCATTATCGTAATGTCGCCCCGGACAATGCGAATCGGAGAACTGCTTTTCTTATTCTTGATTTGCATCACACCTTTTAATACCGCATTCCCCTTGAAACCACAGGCATGTACATGCCTTTACCCTGCCGGTCCCACCAAGCGCCTGTCTTCCGGCGTGTTTCCGGGTCCGTAAAACGATACCGGTAATACATCGCCCGGATATATAACGGCGGCTCATCCGGAAAGGGATTGGTTTTCAGCAGCCGCAAAACCGCCGGTGAGTTATCCATGAGTCTCCGGCATAACACGATAAACCATGGATTTTGTTGATAATTTCCGAGCGCCGCAAACCACATCTGCCAGTCCAGGCGCGGCTGATGCGGCGCAACAAACTGCGGCGCCTTGTCCGGCCGCTGCGGTTTGTAATGAAACTCATACGCCTTCCAATGAATGCGGTCGGACGACCCTTCAATGATAATTTCGGACCTTTCCTTTGTCATCACAGCAAACAGACCGTAACCGTTGACAATGTGAAAGGGTTGAGTAGCCCGGACAAGCGTCTTGATCCAATCCGGCCATTCGCCGCGATACCGCGAGACGCTCAACAAGGGCGGAAATGAAAGTGTCAGGATAAAACACGTCACGATTACAATCACAGGCCGGGGCCATTGGGCCGGCATGCGTTTTTTCTTTGCCATGTCAGTTCCCAAATTCGCAAAGCGGCGGATCCAGCCCGGCCAGCACCGGTCATCAAATAACAGCATGCACAATAGAATGGTGAGCAGGTTGAAAAATGTATAATTGCCGGTCAGCATAACTGCCGCCTGAAATGCGATAAGGGTCCATGCGGCGGCGTATCTTATGCGCCGCGGGGCAAAAATAAAAAAAGGCACGGCAATTTCAACAAAAAAGACGAGCCCCGCCGTGATCCGGTGGAAGATTTCCGGTGCCTGATGGACATACCAGCTCAAAAAAGTAGGAAGCGGCTGCGTTTCGTAATGATAGACAAGCGCCGATAAATTTTTCCAGGAATAATCCCCGCTCGCCAGTTTGACCATCCCCGAAGAAAACATCAGGCGGAATAAAAGGCATTGAAACAGAAACCGTACGGCCCCCGAGGGTTTCGACCGCGTCATTGATTCCGGGAAAATATGAAACGGTGCCAGGAAAATCGCGAGAAACCCCGCCTCCAGTAATAAGTTGTCCCATTGAAAGGAAAGAAAGGGCCCTCCGACTGAAACAATCGACAAGTAAAAAATCCACACCAGCGAAAGCAGCGGGGCCGGAGAAAATCCGAGGAAGAGACAGAGCGCAAGCACGGCGCCGGCCGCACAAAGACCGACATAGAGAATGTTTGTCGGGCTCAGCCAGGCCAGCGACGGAACGCGCCAATAAGCGCCGGCCCCCAGCTTTTGATGAACGAACCTTAAAAAATCTCCGGCCGGGGCAATCCCCTCGTTTCCGATCAGTCCGGCAATTTGAACCGCCAGAGACGCAAAGGCCGCAAAATAAATAAGGGCCAGACCGCGCAAAAAAATCCAGCGGGTCACCTCATACTTTGAGGGCGTTAAATCCGTGCCGTAAAGCAATTGGGCCGCGTTTGAAAAAAAGATGCGGTTTGACGCCGCAATCCGGTAACACGCTTCGGTAATGGCCGCCACTCCGGGAATTTTCAGATAAGCCCAAAGCAGCCATTTTTGATGGCCGCCCAGTGCGAACGTGCGGAAAACCGCTTCCGCAGCCCGGTAATGCTTTCCTTCCGGCGTCAGCAGCTGGATCGATTTTTGACAATCACTTTCCGAAACCTGCGGAAACTTCAGGAGGACATCCTGATACGCCTGATATTCAATTTTGTCCCCCGTAAATTCCCGCCATCGCTCGATCCAGCGTTTGCAAAAATAACAGTCGCCATCAAATAGAAGGACGGGTTTTGACATCGCTATTTCTCAATCCTCAACAGGAGAGATGAATTGACACGGGACAATGGTCCGACCCCATGACTTGGGACAATATCGCCGCATCCTGAAGCTGCGGGCGTAAGGCCTTGGAAAGACAAAAATAATCAATCCGCCACCCGATATTGCGCTCACGCGCACGGGACATCGGACTCCACCAAGTATAATGGCCCCCATCCTGACAAAATTCACGGAAACTGTCAATAAAGCCCGCTTTCAATATATTTTCAAAGCCATCCCGCTCTTCGTCGGTAAACCCGTGATTTCCGCAGTTACTTTGAGGATTCGCAAGATCAAGCTCGCAATGCGCCACATTCAGGTCCCCGCAAAAAACGACGGGTTTCTTTTTTTCCAACTTTTTGACATAGGCAAGAAAATCCGTGTCCCATTCCCGATAGCGGTAGGGCAATCTTTCAAGACCCCTTTTGGAATTCGGCGTGTAAACATTGACGAGATAAAAAGGGTCGTACTCTGCCGTCAACACCCTCCCTTCTTTGTCATGCTTCTCGATTCCCATCCCGAACGCAACCGAAATCGGTTTGATTTTTGACAAAAGAGCGACCCCGGCATAACCTTTTTTCTCCGCCGGATTCCAATAGTGCTGATAATCCGGCAGCAGCATATCCAGGCCCGCTTGATCCCTTGTCGCTTTGACTTCCTGCAGGCACAGGAAGTCCGGGGCTTGGGAGCCGACAAACTCCAAAAAACCTTTTTTCAGAACCGCGCGGATGCCGTTGACATTCCAGGAAATAAACTTACGATAATCTTTTTTTACCGCCATACCCCTTAGCCCGCAACAAGACGATCGGTTTTATCGATGCCGCTTGAGAATGATATGTCCGGTCGGAAAAATATCAGCTGCATAAAAACCGCGTTTAAAGTTTGCGCTTAAATTGTTTTTCTAAATCCGAAAAGGAGTATTTCAGGGTCGTCGGACGGCCGTGGGGGCAGTTAAAGGGATTCTCGCAGTGACCGAGTTGTGCGACTAAACTTTTCATGCTTGCGGCGCTTATCAACTCATGGGCTTTGACCGACTGCCGTTTGCAGGCAATCAGCGCGGCCGCTTCTTCCTGGTGGCGGTCCAGATGGGTCTTGAGCCTGCCGTCTTCTTTTTCATCCAAAAAATGCCGGAGCATTGCGGCCGCATTCGCATCCGACAAGACCGCGGGAACAGCCCTTAGAACATAGGCCGCGGGACCGAAAGCTTCCAAATCAAAACCGAATTTTTTTAGATCATGCATGGTTTTTTCGAGCCATTCCGCTTGGCGCGGATTGATTTCAAGAATCTCCTCGATCAGGAGTTTCTGCTGCGCAGGCTTCCCCGAACGGAAGGATTTCATCAGCGCTTCAAAACGGACCCTTTCATGAGCCGCATGCTGATCGATCAGAAGCATCCCCTGCGCTGTTTCCGCGACAATAAAGGTACCGTGAATTTGCCCCAATATTTTTGTCACCTGAAGCGAATTTCCGGCTGCAAGAACCGCCTCAGCCTCTTCCGCGACGGCGGGAACTTCATAAGCCGAATCCGCATCCGCAATTGTTCCCGCTGTTTGTAATTCAAAATCCGTTCCGGCACGGGATGACGCCGGAGAGGGCACTTGCAAAAACCCCGGAAGTCCCGGACTTGATACCCCGCGCCCGCCGGATGCCGTCCGGCTCAGAGGTGCCGCCGGCAGTTTCATACTTGGAGACAAATCACCCGATTGCGTCAGGCATTCTTCCACGGTTTTACGGATCAGGGCCTTGATTTGGGGCTCTTGTGAAATTCTGACTTCTTGTTTGGTCGGATGGACATTGACATCGACTTGCTTCAAATCGCAGAAAATAAAAAGAATGCCTACGGGATACTGGCCATGCATCATCAACCCGTGATATCCGTCTTGGAAAGCGTAGCTCAGCGCAACGGATTTGATCCACCGGCCGTTGATGAAAAAAGACTGGCTTTGGCGGTTTGAGCGCGCCAGTTCGGGCTTACCGATGAGCCCCTCAACCTTCGCATAGGCCCCCGAACCTTTGATCTCAAGCATTTTATCCGCTTTGTCACGGCCCCATAACGCAGCGGCCCTTTCCCGCAGGGTCGCGGAAGGAACAAGATCAAAGACCACCTTGTCCTTGTTTTTCAGGACAAATTGCACATCCAGTCTTGAAAGCGCCATTTGAGACAAAAAATCCTGGATGTGTCCGAATTCTGTTGTCTCGGAACGAAGAAATTTCCGGCGGGCCGGCGTATTGAAAAATAGATCCCGGACCTCGAGAACAGTACCGAAACTGCAGGAGCATGTTTCCTGTGTCCGTAATTGCCCGCCTTCGATCACGATTTCCCAGCCCGAAGATTGCGGCCGCGTACGCGTCATCATTTTCGTGCGCGATACGGCCGCGATGCTCGGCAAGGCCTCACCCCGGAACCCGAAAGATCCGATGGCATCCAGGTCCTCGGCAGTTTCAATTTTGCTCGTCGCGTGCCTCTGAAAGGCGAGCTTCGCATCTTCCGGCGGCATCCCCGTCCCGTCATCTGCCACACGGATAAAACTTTTTCCCCCATGACGGATTTCGACTTCCACTCTCCGCGCCCCGGCATCCAGGGAATTTTCGACAAGTTCCTTCACAATCGAGGACGGCCTCTCGACAACTTCTCCGGCGGCAATCCGGTTTGCG
>MHFC01000015.1:0-2463 GCA_001804025.1 Omnitrophica bacterium GWA2_52_8
AACCGCAAACGCTGGCTAGCAGCTATGAATCCCGATTACCTCCAGACGCTCCTGGGAGGAATTTAGATGCGTAGGCCCTGCCCGGCTTTCAGGGCAATCGCATATTAATTTTGGAATAGGATTTTCTCCAGATAGGCATCACTCAACGCCGCCGAGAAACGTTTTCCTTTAAGGCTCGCCTTGGAAGTACTCTCTTTTTTAATCAAGCTCAGAGCCATTCGGCGCAAGAGGGCGAAGTTCTCAGCGGCATGACCGATACGCACCCGGCTTTCATCCTCCCGAAAGACGACATCCAGTACCCAATGCAGGTTATTTTCAATACTCCAGTGGGCCCGTACCGCGCGAGCCAATTCTTGTGCGTCCGCCCGAAGACTAGTACTAGACAGGTAATAACGCCTCTCCACGCTGGTTTGTTCCTGAATCGTTCGTTCGGATTCCACACAGCCGATACTCCGGAGACCCGGCCATTTGGCTTTATCCGCAAACCAGTTCAAATCCTCGGTGCTCCAGTGTCGCCTTTGCTCCAGACGACCGTGACCCTTCTCAGTCGTTTCATAACGATCTGCTTCTTTGCGTAATTGGGAATCCTCCCAATACTGTTCCACTTCCTCATGAAACACCCCGTGATTGCCTTTCAGGGCCACGACATAGTCTCCGCCTTTATCCACGATCTTTCCCACAATCTCCTTTTGCGTCCCCATCGCATCCACCGTCACAATCGCCCCCTGCAAGTCCAAGAGCTTTAAGAGCTCGGGAATGGCCGTAATCTCATTGGATTTCGCATTGGTTTTGATTTCTCCAAGCAGGAGATGATTTTCACTGGCCCATGCATGCACCAAATGCAAGGCCTCCTTGCCTTTCGAGCGGTCATGAGACCTTCTCAAGCTCTTGCCATTCAGGGAGACGATTCTCCCTTGGGTCTTTTCATGGATACTGCGAATCCATCCCAGAAAGCCTTCCTGAAAACCTTTCGGATCCAATAAGGCAAAGAACCGTCCAAAGGTATCGTGAGAAGGAACCCCACGGCTTAAATCGACATACTTCGACAGCCACTCTTTTTTCAACTCCCCAAACCTCTGAAGGTCCGTCCAACCCTCGGCACCGCAAGTCACTCCACAGATCGCAATAAAAATAATCGTCTCAAGCGGATGTCTCTTGTTTTTCTCCGCCCTCGGATCGGAAATGATTCGGATATGCTCAAAAAGACTTCCTCCTTGCCCTTCCATACAAACCTCCGGTGTTTCTTTACTTTATCCGGAGGTCTGTCTAAGTCCTTTTACTCTACGGCCTTATTGTGCGATTGCCCTGCCCGGCTTTCAGGCGAAGCAAAAGCGCTGGCCGGGCGCGGCCCCCTGTGCTATATTTCATCTTCATTTATAAACAGGCTTCATGTTCAGGGCCCCGGAATGATATCCAAACGTCTGACGCTTCATTTTGCCGGTATTTTCCTGTTTTCTTTCGCATTTATTTACGTTTGCTATGTGGGCGTCCCGATTGATTTTCACAATGATTACGTCACAGACAGCCTTCAGAGCCTGACCAGCGTCACACTGCCGGAACTCCTCCTCCGGACACTCAATCCCCTGACCCCCGGCTGGTTTTATCCTCCGCTCGGGCTGATGGAATATATGCGCCCGCTGCAGGTTCTGTTTTTCCATTTTTCACACGCGATCACCCCGTTTTCCGGAGCCCCTTTTCAAGTCGCCGCCGCGGTTTCCCACGGCTTTCTGGGCCTGCTGCTGGCGGGCATGATCTACCGCTGGACGCGCAGTTTGCTTTATGCCTGGCTCGCTGTCATTTTTCACACAAGTTTCCCAAGCAATTTTCATATCATGGCATCGATCGCTTCGTTTGATTTACAGTATCTGGTTTCTGTCTGCGACCTCCTCATGCTGGGTCTTTTTTTTGCCCTGACGTCGGGGAAAATGCGCAGCCGGGGCCGGTTTGCCGCGGCGCTTGTCCTGTGGTTTTTGATCCTCTGGTTCACAATCAAGCTCAAATCGAGTGAGAAAATTATTCCTTTTATCTGCGGCGCCCACCTTGTTTGGCGCATCCGGTATGTACATAGCCGTCTGTCTTCGAAAAGAATCGCGGCCGTCTTCGGCGTCCTGCTCTTGTCCGCAATTCTCGTCGTCCCTTTTTTGAGCTTCGATGCTTGGACCGGGGAAAAAACTGACGGCACGGCCGTAACGCTGAGCGCCAAACCGGTCACCGTCAAAGACCAGAAATTTTTTAAGTTCGATTGGACCAGCAGTTTGAAACGGGCATTCTTTGTTCCGCGCGAAAATGCCCGCTTTCCTCTGCTGACCGTCAAAAGCAATGATCAACTGCTGTCGCTGACGGAAAACATCGGATTCTTTGCCGGCTGGGTTTTCTGGCTGGGCATGCTGATGCTTCCGTTTTTGATATTTCGTTTCCGGAAACGGGCTCCCGGAAACGGGGATGCGGACCTGGAGGGCTTCC
>MHFC01000015.1:2500-8109 GCA_001804025.1 Omnitrophica bacterium GWA2_52_8
CTTCCGCGCCTCGGAAGACGCCTGCTGCAGACTGGGGTTGCTCTCATCGTTGCGATTACTGTTTTTTCAAATTATGACATTCTCGAAGCCGAAATCTATCAAGGCATCGGAATTCAAGCGGCGTACGTCCGGGCTGAGCGAGAGGTCTTCGTCGATTTTTACGGCCGGGAGCCTCAAGGCGAAGAGTTTTATGCCGGACACAGGATTTTTTCTAACCGCGTCATGGTCATTGACTGGTATGCCCTGCCTGAAGACTGGCTGGATAATGCCCTGCAGAGACTGAGTCAAGAAGGCGTCTTATACTATTTTTGCCACGCAACAGATACGCGGCGGCTGGATCAAATGAAAGCTGCCGGTCTCCGGGAAGAGTTGCTGACCGAACAGGTTTATCTGGATGCCGCACCGTTGATTTTCCGGGTCATGAAGATCAACAACGCCATCCGCGAAAAGATGAAGAAAAAACCACGGCGTCAGCGTATTTATGTTTACAGAATCACGCGGCCGGAGACGGAAGTTCCGAAGGCTTAATTTTCGCCGTCAAGGCCCAGCCCTTTTTTCAACCACTGAGTCACGGCTGCCTGCAGCAGCACGACGCGGCTCCGGACGACATAGCGTCCTCCGGACATCCCCAAGTGCCCGGAACCGGTCAGCCTTTCCAGCCGGATTTTGAGCACATTTTCGGCATTATAATCCCGTTTGATTTCCTCGAGCGTCGCACGGCCTTCCGGATGCGCCTCCAGACTCCGCAGTAACCGGATACGGACCGCCGCCTCCCCCATGCCGAAGATCCAAGCCACGTAATGGAATCCGAGAAATCCGTAAAGAATTCCCGCGAGGCTGAGTCCGGTCAAAAATACCAACCCCCCGTTTTCTCCGGCGGCCCGCCGGAAAACCACCGTATAGACCGCCGCGACAATTATCGCGCCGGCCGCCAGACTTAAAAGAATCACACGGGCCGTCCGATCGTGGCCCGTCCGCCTGAGACCGAAAACGTGGGCGGCGAGAAAAAACAAATACCCGGCCGCATCCGCAGCAAGCACCGCCGAATCCAGGGAGCTCCAGAACGCCATCCCTAGCCTCCCATTCCGCGCCGGATCAGATTCCGGTACGTTCTGACTGCCGCCGCGATTTTCCGGCCGCGGGCAGTCAACGCATAATGACGGTTTTCAAGAACAATGTGCCCATGCTGCACAAGGTCGCAAATCCTCGCATCGATAAATTCCTCGTCGCGGAACACCCTGCGAAGCTCTTCGTATGTCACGGCCTTTTCCGGATGCCGTTCAATCCGCTGCATGATCAGCATCGATGGGCTTTGTACCTGAAGCGCCGTGCATTGCGCCAGATACCACAGACTGCCGAGAAAATACAACATATAAGAAGACATCCAAAACGGCGCCAAAAAAAAACTTTCCGATCCAGCCGCCGGCAGACGCGAAACGGTCCACTGGCTCAGGGCTGCATCCGCCACGAGCCAGAAAAAACAAAGGCTCAGAAATTTGACAAGATCAAACGGCGCCATCCACCGGAGACGGCAAAACAACATGTGCGAGAAAATAAGGGCAAAGATCATGCCGCAGGAATAGAGGATAAAAATCATGTCATCGGCAGGACGGTTCGTGCGGAGGGGTTTTTCCGTTTTCGGCAGCGTCCTTCGCGTGCCGGGCTTCCCGAAGTTCCCTGCGGCGCACCAGGTTCAACGGATTTTCGTGCTTGATGTTGAGACTCCAGATGAGCTTCGCAAAGGTCCAGGCAATATCCCTGAAATTCTGAAACCGGAAGGCTTTCGACGCCCCGTGTTTGCGCTGCTGATGATAGGTCGGCACTTCAATATAGGAGTATCCGGCCTTCACGAGGCGGATAAGAAGTTCGGCAATCGAAGCAAAGCCATGCGTGCAAGCCGAAGCAGATTTGACCAGTTCGGTACGATAGACCACAACGCCGTTGTAGTATTTGAGTCTGAGACCGAACAGAACGTTAATGAGGCCCACATAAAGTCCGGAAACCCTCTGACGCTTATGAGAGCGGAATTCCGGGTTGGCAATGTAGGGAATCACCATGTCCGCTTTTCCCGCATTTTCGAACATCACGTCCAGCGACCGTCGCTGCATCCCGTTGTCGCCCGGATACCACATCACATAATCTTTTGCCGCCGATTTGTAGCCGCGTGAAATGACGTAACCGAGCCCGCGGTTTTTCATATGATGGATCACCCGGATATGCGGATCATCGGCGGCAAGAGAATCGGCAATGATGGCCGTGCGATCCGTACTTCCGTCGTTAAAGATGAGAATTTCGTAGTCCGAGAAGCGGCCGGCCATGGCATCCTTGAGATCACGGACAGCCGTCTCGAGATTGCCTTCTTCGTTAAACGCCGGAACAATCAAGGATAGGGATGATTTGTCAAATGTCATAGGTTCCTTAACGCCGTCCCGCGCCGGCAGTTGCCGGAACCGGACAAATCCAGCGGGCCTTTGATGTTTTCGTCAAGCGGGCCGCGATCCCAGCCGCAATCTGCGGCGGCAAGGCCACGAACACCGATTCTCCGGAATTCACATCTCCGGGAGCCTGAACGGGTTTTTCGAGATGGTATTTTCCGATACGATCGGGATCTTCGTCAACAAAGAATTCTGCCCGCTCTCCGAGAACCCCGGCCAGCCAGGTCCCGGCTATCGCCGTGCCGAAAACACCTGTTCTTCCCCGGTCCGCTTCGGCCCGCGCCTGTTCCGCCACGGACTGCAGCCAGCCCCCTATCTGTCTGCCATTTTCAGTCAGGGCGCCGGCATCAAGCCCGGCGTACCAGTTTTCATCCGGATTTTGATTTTCAGAACATACCGCCCCGAGCGTAATTTCTTTCGGGACACAGTCGGTCACGCTGAATTTGATTTCAAAACCCTGTCCGGAAACATAGCGGCTGAGCACCTCGGGCGTAAAGTGCGAATAGTGGTCCGCCACGACAAAATCAAATGCGTTTTCACGGAGATTCGGAACTTGGATCAGAAGCAGTCCGCCCGGCGCCAGAAGTTTCCGGGCGGCAGACAGAAAACCGGCGGGCTCGTCGATATGTTCAAAAACATGACTGAGAGTGATCAAATCAAATTTCTCGCGGATGCCTTCGAGCTCCCCGCTGAAAAATCCCTCGATGCCGGGCAGCGCAAGAATTCTCTCGCCGCGGCTTTCGTCGGGTTCGTATCCGTAAATTTTCCAGTTCCGCACCCGGCCGGAAAACGCCGCGAGCATCGCCCCGTTACCACAGCCGATATCAAGCATTTTTCCGGCGCCGGGAATTTTCCAAAGCAATGAAAGTCGCTCAAAAATCTTTCCGGAACGGGTTTCTGCCGCCCGGCCTTCATGAAAAAGCCTCTGATCGGACGTGTTGCTTAGATCGAACAAATGATAATCGGCATAAATTCTGCGGACGGCTTTGTCAAATTCAGAGGTCCTTTTTTTTTGCAAGTGCCCACACCGGCGGCAGCCGTAAATTTTCCAGGATGCGGGCTGAAGTTTAATATCCGACGTCACTGCCGGGGCTTCAGGATCATCATAACAGAGAACAAGATCCCGGCCGCCGCATAGCAGGCATCCGATAACTTCATGAGGGTCCTCCGGCCGGTTCATCATTGCGTCCGGGCGGCTTCTGCCGCGTAGGCCGCATAGGCACGTTTGAGCGACTCTGAAAGCGGGCGAAATTTGAATCCCGGAACCGCGGACTGGAACCTGCGAGTGTCCAGAATCAAACTGCCGGCCGGACGTGCTCTTTCCACCTCAACGGTCGTGATGGGACCGCCGGAAGCGGCTTCAAGCTGCATGGCCAATTCCCGGAATGACCAGTGCTCGGACGGCGCGACATTCATGACGCCGGTTGCGGAAGTTTTCAAGAGCCGCGCCGCAATCTCGGCAAAGTCTTCGATGTCCAAATAATTCCGGCGTTCCCGCCCGCTGCCGAAGATTTCAACCGCCGCGTGACTCGATATTGCCCGAAGAAACCGCGAAGGCCCGTAGGAATCGGCCGCGGCGGTCTCTCCGAAAAGCATGGCCGGCCGCAGTGCAAGAAAAGGCGTGCGGGCGCGTTCGGCCGAGAAGCGAATAAGCTGTTCTTCGGAAAGTTTGGCGATTCCGTAAATGGTCGCGGGCTGGCACACCGCCTGTTCGGCTACCGATGTTTCGCCGGCCCCCTCGCCGTAAACAGACGTTGAACTGACCAGAATACATTGCGCGATTTTTTTTGCCCGCACCGCCCGGGCCACCGTTGCGGCCATTTGCATGTGCGTGCTGAAGGCAAATTCACAATAAGGGGTTCTACGAGGACGCACGGAAACAAAAAGATGTGTCTGCTCCCTGAAAAATCCCGCGAGCTGTTTCCAAGCTTCCTCTTCCGTGAGATCGAGCATGCGCGAGGACAGGGACTGGATTTCACCGGCGTGTATGCGCTGCAGATACGCAGTGACGGCGCCTCCGATAAATCCGGAACTTCCGAGAATGAGGATATGGGGTTTCATGGGTGTATTTAAAAAAGGACGTGTCCGTTCCGCCCGGCTTACGAGCTGAGACGCAGCGCTTTGCTCTCGGAAACGCCGGCGTACTCAAGCAGTTCCGGAAAGTCCCGGGTACGCATCTGCCAGTAACGGGAGTCGGATAAGATCTGGATAAATTTTTCCCGGCTAAGCCGGAAATTTTTTTCATCCCCCATCAGGCGGTAACCCCGGCACAACGCCGAAACCATCGATGCATCGTAGGGATAGGCATAGGCAATCGAGCGGAGCCATTTCATGAGTTTTTCGGGCCGGCCGGCCGGCGTAAAATTGATATTATTAATGAAGTTGGCCACGAGGTTAAACGTAAACCAGATCTCTTTGAGCTGGTCCTGGCTCGGCACACTGTCCCGCGGCAGATCAAAAACGGCGCGGCCGGTTGCCACGGGATTTTTTTTGTCGAAAAAATAGCCGAATTCGCCGCGCGCTGCCGAGCGCCCGGGGTTGAGTGTCTTGTCGTAACTCTCGACTTCCGCCCGTTCATCCCCGAGTTCCTGAAAAGCCGAAAATATTTCAGTGCCTTTAAGCGGCTGACAGATATAAAAACTCGACCAGTCCCATTTCAGTTCGTCGGCAAAATCAAAACTGTCCATCATTTGCCCGAAAATTTCGCGCGGAAAACCAATAATGAAATTGGCGCTGACGAAAACTTCGGGAAACTTCAGGAAGCGTTCGCGCGCCACCCTGAGTTTGGGTTTTGTGGCCGGCTTCTTGACCTTGTGCAGCATTTCGTCATTGCCGGTTTCGATACCGATTTTGAAGGCCCTCATTCCCGAACGGACCATCCATTCCATGATTTCATCGGTGATTGCTGAAGCGATCAAACCATTGTTGCTGATCCACTCCAGGTCCGGGATCTCGGCCGCCATGAGTTTGAACATCTCGACCGCGCGCGCCGGATCCCAAAGCAGGTCGTCATCGAGCCAGTCAATCTGTCGGATGCCCTTTTCTTTATACAGATATTTGATTTCATCGACCACATTGCGGATGCTCCGCCCGCGCACCCCGAAGCCGTTGAAATTGCGCACCGTGCAGAACGTGCAGCGGGCACGGCAGCCGCGGTTGCTGAGTACCGTCGCA
>MHFC01000015.1:8151-16135 GCA_001804025.1 Omnitrophica bacterium GWA2_52_8
ACCCAGCATATAAACCTGCCCCTCGAGCTGGTAGGCCGCGCCCCAGGGAACCGATTCGTCATTGTCCCGATCGCAGCTTTTCAAGTAAAGTTCATATTGTTTTTCACTTTCGCGGCGGAAGATCAAATCGATCGCCCGGCTTTCGAGAAGCTGTTTGTAATCGTAAGTCGCCTGAACCCCTCCGGCGAGAATCGGACAATCGGGATAGCGGTTGCGCAACCAAGCTGTGATTTCTGTAAACACCGGTTTGGTCGATCCGAACATATAGGTAATCCCGATATGAGGCGCTTCGCAGGTCTTGAGCGTATCGCCCACGATCTTTTTCCAGTTGCCGTACTGAAAATCCGGCTGGGTGCTGGCTTCCTTGAGAAGTTCGTAATTGAGATCCAGAATGTGAACCTTAATATCCGGGAAAAAAAAACGGGTGACCGAACTGATATAAAGGAGGCCGACCGGCGGAAAGGCATAATAACCCTGGTTGCGGGCAATGACCACGTCGAAATGTTTTTCGGGGACAAGCTGCGGGGCAATGAGCACAAGCTCCTTGGGCCGCCGGTGCTTGAGCCCGGACAGAAAGACCCGGTACTGCTCGAGGGCGCTGCGCGTCGCAATAACCGGATTCTCAACTTTGGAAGTTTGCGATTGACTCAAAGCGGCTCCTTTACGAAACCCTGTGATTTTTACCGGCTTTTGCCGGGATTCTTTGAACCCGTGCGGGGAACCAGCCCCAGAATCATATAATACCAGGCCATTTTCGGATGTCCCGTGTGCATCATCTCATCATTCATCGAAAACGGCAGCGTCCGTTCGCAGAACTCATCGATGAGCGCAACCAATTCGTCCTGGTCGTAACATTTAATATGGGAGGCCTGACTAAGCGCCCCTTGATAAGGATAGGAATGAATGCTCGGAGAACCGACTACCAGCATGCCGTCATGCGTCAGATGCCGGGCCATGGCCTGCACAAGTTTACGCCCTTCCTCAACCGGCATATGTTCGATCACATCGAGACACAGGACGACATTGTATTTCTCCCCGTCCGGTATTGCAAAAAAATCCTGCTCTTCGAAGGTAACGTTTTTGCGCAGGTTGATTTTGCGGGCTTCCGCAAGCTCCGTCGGATTCGCATCGATGCCTTTGACCGACTTGCAATGCTGTCCGAGAAAAATGGCCCCCACCCCGGACCCGCAGCCGACCTCAAGGGCCGTATCGGTCTTTTTTAATAACCGGGCCACAAATTTATAGCGGGCCAGGCGGATCAAAATCCGCAGGGTATTGTTCTGGAAGTGATCCGCATACTCCGGAGGCAGGTTGATTCCGTCCGGGTACTTGGTATAAATTTCACCCATGAGCTTTTTATATAAGTCCACATCCTGATGATACTTACCCACACCTAACTCAACCACAAATTTCCCTCACTTTCCTCAAATCCATGACTTTATCATGGCTTATGGACATATTCAAGCGATTGGTGGGCAATGGTTTCGCGGTTTTTTTTCACCCAATCGATCACCTGCCCGACCCCTTCTTCAAGCGATATCATGGGCTTCCAGCCGAGGTCCCTGCGCGCCTTTGTTGAATCAATGACGTAGGCCGCATCCTGACCCAGCCTTTCAGCCACGATTTTGACTGTTTTATCAAACGCCACACCCATTTTTGCGGCCATCATCTCCACAAGCTCACGCACCGAAACCCCTTTGTCGGGGGAAAGATGATAAATCTCACCGCCTCGGCCTTTCTCCATCGCGGCCAGTTCCCCGCGCGAAACGTCGCGGATATGAATGTAGGACTTAACGGCCCTCCCCCCGCCATGAAGCTCCACCGTCCGGCCGGTCATCATATAAATGGCCGCCCGCGGGATAATCTTGTGCAGCTGCTGGCACGGCCCGTACACATTGGTCGCGCGGATCATGACCATCGGAAACTTGTAGTTTTTGACCAGCGTGAACAAAAACAAATCGCCGGCAGCCTTGGAAGCCGCATAGGGCGTGCTCGGATTAAGCGGCGCACTTTCGAGCACGCTTCCGACACAGGTCCCGTAAACTTCCGGTGACGATATATGCACATAACGTTTAAGATACGGCGCGCTTTTGAGATGATGGCCCAAATGTGAAATCGCAACGGCATTGGTCTGGAACCACTGCCAGGGATTTTCCCAGCTCGGCGCAACCTCGCTTTGCGCGGCGAAATTCACGACATATTCCGGCTTGAACGTGTCGAGCACCGAAAGCATCTCGGGCATATCGTCATTTAAATCAAGCTTCCGGAAATCATAAGCTGCCGCGGCATGTCTCTTGTAAGGAAGAAATATCGCGTCTTTTTCCGCCGAACGGCTGATACCCAGCACTTGATTGGCGGGATTTTCAAGAAGCAGGTCGATAAAATCCGCCCCCGAAAATGAATTACTGCCGATCACTGCGATTCTGTGCTTCATAGAAACTCCCGTTCAGGATCTGGTGCCTGGCATCGATTATCCGGCGGTTTAAATTTCCAGAGGCCAGAGACTCCGCACTATCTTTTCCCTTCTCCCATCCAAACCATCGGGCGGATCGCGGCGCCCGACCTCAACGCTTCGATTGCTTCATTGATCTCATCGAGTTTGTACCGGCGCCCGCCGTCGAGAAACTTCGAACAGTCAATGCGCCCCCGGCGCCACAACTCAAGCAGCCGCGGAATATCCGCAGCCGGCTCGATCCCGCCGCCGTGAGAACCCGTCAGCACCTTGCCAAAATGAAGCGGGAGCGTATCGATGCTCGCTTTCTCGCGGCGATCCGGGACGCCGACGAGGATGGTGCGGCCCTGCGGTCCGCAGATTTCGTAACCGAGTTCGATCAACGGCGTGAGCCCCGTATTTTCAATCACAACATCAAGATGCCGCCCGTCCAGAATCTTTTCGACAGCCGCCCGCAAATCTTTCTTGCGCGAATGAATCGTATGCGTGGCCCCGCATTCGCGTGCCAGCGCGAGTTTGCGGTCATGAATATCCGCCGCCAGGATAACGCCGGCTCCGTGAATGCGCGCGGCCATAATGGATGCGAGCCCGACACCGCCCGCACCGATTACCAGCACGGTTTCGCCGGCCTTGAGTTTCGCGTCGTTTTCGATGACTCCGAAACCGGTCGTCACGCAACAACCGAAAAGCGCCGCCACTTCGAACGGCACATCGGGCGCAATCACCGTCAGCCTGTTTTCGGAGATGATCGTATAATCCTGAAACGTCGTGATCCAGCCGGCATTTACCCGCTGCCCGTTCCAGTCATATGCGGGCGTTTTAGCCTCAATGCCCGGGCCCTTGCGCCAGTGCAGCACGACATGATCGCCGGGCTTTACGCGTGTCACTTCGGCGCCCGTATCTTCCACGACACCGCCGGCTTCATGCCCCAAAAGATGCGGCACCCATTTGTCGGGCCCCTTGCGCCCGTCGATTTCGCCCAGCTGGGAACCGCATACACCGGTAGCCTTGATTCGCACGAGCACCTGTCCGCGCCCGGGAGCGGGAATTTCCACTTCTTCAACACTAAGCGGCTTGTGCAGTTCGGTTAAAATCGCAGCTTTGGTTTTCATAAACTCCCCGGTTTACCCATGAACGGGTATATTTTCAGATCTCGATCTTTTGTCTGGAATCTGATTCTATTCAAAGAAGATATACTCGTGATCTCCGGTATAACCGATATGTTTGAACCACCATTCCCACTCGTCGGTCCGGCAGAACATCTCGCACGGCAGCCCCCAGTAGAGCAGGTTGGCTTTTTCCTCTTCATTGCGCCAGCTTTCGACGCAGACGTATTTGTTTTTCCGCCCGACGCGCTCTATTTCTTTCATGGCGGCATAAAAGTCGAACACGTAGAGGTTGTGCAGCACATTGATTGAAATCACGAGATCAAAGGATTTCTTTTCAAACGGCAGTTTGGCCGCCGAACAAACACTTAGGAAAGGCTTGACCTCCTCTTTGGCGTGTTCGATCGCGTATTCGGAAACATCGATCCCGCGCACCTCGATACCCGGAACCGCTTGCATAAAATCGTAGAGCAGAAAGCCCTTGCCGCAACCGACATCCAGCACGCGGTCCCCGGCCTTGAGCCCGTACTTTTTAACCATCTTGTCGGCCACTTCGCGCCAGCGCCCGTCATAGTTGTAGCCGCCGTAGCCGAATCTCCGGTCACCGTCCCAATATTCCTGCCCGAATTCCTTGAAGCTGCGCGCCGCCCATGCGCGCGGATAATCCACGACACGTTCCAAATAATTGCGTTTTGTTTTCACATGATTTTTGGTCACAAACTCAACGTAAGACATGCGGTCTCCTTTAAATCCCGAATGACAAATAGACGGAGGGAAGACGGCGGATGAAAATTTTTATCCGGCATCTGCACCTCACAATCTGCCATCTCGTATATTGTTTCATTATCATTTAGAAGTTTTTTTATAAGAAGACACGTACGGTGCTGTATTCCAATTCATAAAAATTAATGAAATAAAGGACTGAGAGCTCTCGACTTTTTCCTCCTCTCCCCACGGGCATTGTTGTTGCAGTAAAAATGCTAAGAAATCGCAACTCTTTGCGCGGTGCGAAGTAGTCTGCGCTAAAGCAGCTTGAGTTTATTACCCTCACCCTGCCCCTCTCCCAAAGGGAGAGGGTGCCTTGATGATCCCTTTTCCCTTGGGGGAGAATGTCAGGATGAGGGGATATAAAAAAATATTCTTGTTTTATGCAACGCTAATACCCCACGGGAGAAGGGATTTCTGAATTTGGCAGCCCGCCATTTCAATCTGGACGATGCACTAGTTTTATAATTGCCGGCTCTTGCTTTCCAGCAGTTTCTGCGCCGTTTTCAGCGCATCGGACGCCGTGATGCCGTATTTTTCCATCAGCTCCGCCTGCGAGCCATAAGAGTGCGGGAAAACATCCGGAAATCCGAGACGGGCAAAACGTTTCGGCCGGTCAAACCCCGCCTCGGCCAGGGCTTCGGCACAGGCCGATCCGAGCCCGCCGATCACGGTATGCTCTTCCAGACTGATCACGGCCGACGCCCGCGAGGCCTGCTCGAGAAAGGCATTGCGGTCAAAGGGTTTAACGGTGTGCATGTGCTGCACCGCGGCTTGCAGGCCTTCTGCGGCCATAAGCCCGGCGGCTTCAAGCGCCGTCTGCGCCGTAATTCCGGTTGAAACAAGCAAAACATCGCGGCCTTCCTGCAAAAGAATCGCCTTACCGATTTGGAAACCAAGCTCTGCACGGCTGACAACCGGATCCCCGCCCTTGCCGAGGCGGATATACATCGGCCCGTCCCATTCCAGCGTTTGCGGCATCAGCCGCTTCATTTCTTCGGCGTCACACGGCGCCACCACCGCCATACCCGGAATGGTGCGCAAGATCGCCATATCCTCGAGAGCCAGATGTGTCGGCCCCAGCGGCCCGTAGACCACGCCGCCGCCGCTTCCGATCAGCCGGATTTTGGTGTGATGCAGGCCGCCGTCAAGCAGCACATGCTCAAACGGCCGGCGCGAAATAAATGTCGCGATCGTATTCAAATAGGGAATTTTTCCGCTCATCGCAAGCCCGGCCATCATGCTGATCAAATGAGCTTCGGAAACGCCTTCCATGTAAAACCGGTCCGGCATTTCACGTTTGAACGCATCGAGGGTCCCGGCTCCGATATCCGAACCGATAAAAATTACGCGCGGGTCTTTTTGGGCCAGCAGATAGACCTGATCCAGACATGTCTTTCTCATGGCGACTCGACTCCTTCCCATTCGCCCGCGCATGCGGGGTCGGCGAGCGCCGCAAGCAACGGCTTCAATTCCTCTTCGGTAGTCTTGGCGCGGTGGTGCCAGACCGGATTGTTTTCGATGTCCGGGATTCCCTTGCCTTTGACCGTGTGCGCAATGACCACGCTCGGTTTGGTTTTTGAAAAGGGCGCCGCGCGCAGCGTTTTCTGCACCTCGGCCAGATTGTGTCCGTCCATTTCGCGAACTTCGAATCCGAAACTGCGCCACTTGTCGGCCAAAGGTTCGAGATTCAGCACTTCCGCCGTACTCGAATAACATTGCATTTTGTTGTAATCCACAATCACGGTCAGTGACGACAGCTTGAGTTTGGCGGCCGAAAGCGCAGCCTCCCAAACCGAACCTTCATTGCATTCGCCATCGCCGACGAGCGTAAAGGTGCGCCAGGACTTGCGGTCAATCTTGGCCGCCAGCGCCATCCCGACGGCGATCGAAAAACCGTGGCCAAGCGAGCCGGTTGAAGCCTCGATGCCCGGAACCGTAATGTGCTCGGGATGCCCGCCCAAAATACCTGATGCGGTCGAAAACCTGAAAAGCTCTTCTTTTGGGAAAAATCCTTTTTCGGCCATGATGACATAAAGACCGAGGCAACCGTGGCCTTTGCTTAAAATAAAACGGTCGCGGTCCTCCCATTTTGGGTTCTTCGAATCGTAGCGCAGGATTTCATCATAGAGCACGCGCACGATTTCCAGGATCGAAAACGCCGAGCCGATGTGGCCGCGTTTGACCTTGAACAGAATATCGAGAATCAGCCGCCGGTAGCTGCGGCTGCGCGCGTCTAGGACATCTCTGCCCATGTTTCATACTCCCTTGTTTTTATTTGTTTCTGCAGTCCCTCGAGCGCCGCTTCGGCCTTCGCAAGCTGCTGCCCGAAAAGAGCCTGGCGGACGCCCGCGGAAACCCGGGACCTGTTGGGCAAAAAAGCGTTCAACATAATCAAACACCACTTGAATGAAAAAACCGGATAAAGCAGGACAAACCGCTCAAGGTCGCGGCGCTTGAAACCGAAAGCCTTGAAAAACTTTTTTGCCCATACCGGCCTCAATGCATCTGCCAGCGGGACACCCGGCTGCAGCATAAAATCCGAAACCGTTTTGACCGGGTCATCCCAGCCGAAATATTCAAAATCGATAAAGACCAGCCGCCCCGTTTCCGCTTCGCAAAGAAGATTGTGAAATCCGACATCCGAAGGGCTCAGGGTTCTTTCCGCCTTCGGGAGCTCCACATCATAGTATTTAAAATCATTCATGCGCCCGGCCAGATGGCCTTCGATCCGGCGCCAGCCGTCCGCAAGCGGTCCCCGCACCCAGGCGGCACACGCATCATTTTCGGCTACTCCCAGCTGCCCGAACCGTTCTTCGATCAATTGCTTCTGCCCCGCGACCGAAAACCGGGCCTCGGAGGCCGGACCGAACTCATCGGCACCGGATTTGGAACGCAGGGCCTGCAGACCGGCCAGAAAATCAAGGGCCTCCCCGAGTTTCGCGGCCTGTTTTTTTTCGCTTTCCAGATGTTCGCCCGGAACAAACGAATAAACCGAAATGCCGAGCGCGCCGTCCATAAACACGGGTTCGGGAATCCGGCGTTCGCCCTTGCTCCACAAAAACTCCAGGCTGCGAAACTCGTTTTCCATGCGCCGCCGCTCATCGCCTTGCGGCATGACGTGCGCTTTCACGAAAAACCGTTTGTGGTTTTTGGTCGTAACCGCGGCCGCGCGGCTGTTGGCACCGGAATTAACGAAAGAGACGGTCTCAACTTCTTCGCCCGTCTGTTTGCGTATCGCGGATTCGATATCGGAAGCGGTGATGTTCATGAAATCCTTTATCTCCGGTTCAGCGCCCCGCCTTGCGCAAGGGGGCAAAGAGCATGGCGCAATTTGCGCGTGATGTTTTTTATCTGCCATCTGCTATCAGCTTAAAATATTTTCTGATTTCATTCCATGAGCCGAAGTTCTTAACCGCGGCCTCTTCCGTTTCAAGCCATCCGGGGTTGTAATAGATCCGCTCGATTCCCTTGGGAAACGCCGGGTCCAGAAGAAATTCCGGCAGGTCATCGATAAAATGAGTCAACCCGAGCGAAGCAATCCGGCTGAATTTTCCCTCCCGCGTTTCTTCGAAAAAAACCTGCTCTCCCATCGCGAGATTCAAAAAGTCTTCCGAAAAAAAATCGTGGGCCCGGAGCCAATTTTCAGCAGGGGTCCGCA
>MHFC01000015.1:16164-17228 GCA_001804025.1 Omnitrophica bacterium GWA2_52_8
AATGCCGTCTTGTGACTGATCACAAACAGCCGCGCCTTCCGCCTAACCGCCCACTCCAGAAACGCACCGAGCCCTTCCGCCATCTCCGCTTCTCCCATCGCCTCGCCGTAGACAAAGGCCTGAAGGCCGGTCCAGTCATCGTTGCCACGGTTTTTACGGATGGCATCGCGCACGGCGGATTTCAGGGCCGGCGTTTCGGGCGCAATCCAGCCGCGCGAAACGGCATGTTTATGAAACACCCGGTCATAGGTGACGATGGTATTGTCAAAATCAAGACCGACGCACAATGGGCCGCTCATACTGGGTCCCTATCGCCTATTTGAGCGCAACTGCCTGCATCGTTCGGATATTATAGTAACGGGGATCGGTCATCGAATCCGGAAGCTTGCCGGAGCGGAACGCCTCGACGAGATCCCGTACGGCATCCTCGATCGTGTGTTTCGGCGCAAACCCGAGTTCGCGGCGAATTTTTTCCGAGGAAATATGATACGAGCGGTTATCATCGGTCGGCGTCACTTCGATTTCAATTTTTTCACGTCCCGGCATGTCCCGGCCCACGGTCCGCCGCACCATTTCGGCCAGTTCAGTCACGGTATCGTTTTGATAGCCCGCATTGTAAATCTTGCCGCCGATTTTCTCAGCCGGCAGTTCCAGACACAGGCAGTATAAATCGGTCATGTCCTCGATGTGAAGATTGGGCCTCAGCTGGGAGCCGCCGAAAACCTTGATTTTGCCGTTCACGATCGCGTGGTGGGCCAGAATATTGATGATCAGATCCAGCCGCTGCCTTGGCGAGTAACCGCAGACGGTTGCCGGTCTCAGTACGAGGGCCGTAAAGTCCGCCGACTGTTCGGACAACAGTACCGGTTCACACATGGCCTTGAATTTGCTGTAGTCGGTGAGCGGCACGAGAGGATGATTTTCATCCACATCCGGCCGTTCGCTGACACCGTAAACGCTCGATGAAGAAGCGTAGATGAAACGGCGGACGCCCGCTTTACGGCTTGTGTGCACCAGCGGCTCGAACGCATCGAAATTAATGGATTTGCCGAGCTCCGGGTCGA
>MHFC01000015.1:17244-23571 GCA_001804025.1 Omnitrophica bacterium GWA2_52_8
TCCGCCAGGTTGTCAAATTTCGGATGATCGTTCCAGAATCCCCCGCCGAAAAGGTACAGGTCCAGAACATTGACTTCATAGCCGCGGTCAAGAAGCTTCGGAACCAGGACAGCCCCCACGTACCCGGCGCCGCCCGTCACGAGAACTTTTTTAACCGGCCGCGCAGACCTCATGAGCGCACCGCCGTTTCGTTTTTGCGCGCCATCGCGGCATCCGAAAGATAATGCCCCAAAACACCGTGCGCTGTTTCGACTACGCCGTAGGCCTTTGAGGGCACATAAAAGTTGATGTCCCCGAGAGAGCGCAGCGGATTGTCCGGCTCAAAACCCGAGAGCGTAACGACCCGGGTTTGCTTGGTGCGCATCTCACGCACCGCGCGCAGAATATTCTTTGATTTTCCGGAGCTGCTGACGGCCACCAGAAGGTCCCCGTCGGCCGCCCATAATTTTACGGCCTGCTCGAAAAAAGTTTCGTAGCCGTGGTCGTTGGCAACCGCTGTCAAAAACGGCGGCTCGTTAAAGACCATTGCGCGCACACCCACCGAGTCGCAAAGGTCGTTTTGCAGATGACTGACAATCGCGGCACTTCCGCCGTTGCCGATCAAAAGCACCTTGGCGCCTTCGGTGCGGCAGGTCAGGATCCATTCCGAGGCCCGGGCGCCGGCGGCATCGATATTCAGATCACGGCCGTCGGCATCGGTCACTTTGACCTGCTTGAAAACGGCGGCAAGATTGTTCAGGTATTCGGTCAAGGCGCTCATGATTTTCCTTTTATTTGAGAAGGGATTCGATGTGTTTGTAGAGAGGCACTTTTTCGATAAACCGGCGGTGTCCGACGGTCGCAACAGCCTGCGCACCGACGCAATTGCCGATAAACGAAATCGCCTCAGTCGGAATATTCCGCGCGGCGCAAATCACGGTCAGTGCGAAATAGGCATCCCCGGCCCCCATGCGGTCGACGACCTTCACCGTCAGCGCCGGCACTTCCGTAAACCCTTCGTCCGCAGTATACGTAAGCGACCCGCGGTTTCCGCGCGTCACGGTAATACGCTTATAACCGTTGGATTCGGCAAAGGCCTTAATCATACTCTTGATGTCGCCGCGCCGGTCGCGCATCTCCATGCGCATTTCGTTTTCGGTCGTGCAGACATAGTCGACTTTCGGGTATTTTGTAATCGACTGATAGCCGACGTTGCCCGCGTTCGACTGGGCGTTGACGGCCAGGTATTTGGATTTGGAACAAAGTACGCCGATGGAAGCCGGAGTAAACATCCCATGACCGAAATCGAAGACCAGCACGACGTCGTATTTCGGGATTTCCGTTTCAAGCGTTTTGCAAAGCGCCTTTTCGTCGCGGTCCGAAAGCGCGCCGTCGTTGATGTCATAAACGGCCATGAGTTTGGTGAAGAAATAATTTTCGATCATGCGGCGCTTCACGATTGTCGGCGAATCCTTGCGTTTGAGAAAATTGAGGTCGATATTCGAGGCCATGTTGTCGCGAATAAACCGCTCGTGCGAATTCTTGTCGCCGAGAAATGTCACAAGCCCCACTTTTTTGCAGAAACTGGCCAGGTGATTGGCCACCGCAAGCGTGCCGCCCAGGAAATGCTCGGTCGACAGGCGTTTGACGGCCAGCATCGGCTCTTTCGAGGACTTGCCCATGGCCTCGCAGTATTGGTATTCATCGATAATCGCTTCTCCGACCACGAGCACTTTGAGATCCCCGGCACCGTCGAGAAAATTGAAAATATCGGCAGAGGAAAACCGCGAACGGAAGTCGTTCAGGAATCCCTCGACTTCTTTAGGAAACATGTTGAAATGACGGTTGAGAAGATTTGTGGAGGAAAACGTGATGTCTTCGGTAAAAACGATTTCGCCGCCGACTGCTTTGACAGCCTCCTCTTCCTCGAGAATGCCGCCCGTATAGTCCTTGCTCTTGTTTTTAAAATCCGGCCCTTTCACATAAAAATCCGGCTTGATTGTCTTGATCGCCTCGGTCGCGCGCGGCGAACAGCTGACAGCCAGAAAATCCACACAGTCGAGCGCCGCCATCGCTTCCAGACGCAGCTGCTGCGGGAATGCCGGGCGGTGCGGGCCCTTGTTGACATGGCGGTCTTCGGTGAGAGTCACCACAAGAATATCGCCGAGACGTTTAGCTTCCTGCAGATGGCGGATGTGTCCGATATGAAGCAGGTCAAAAACACCGTGGCACTGCACGATCTTTTTGCCCTGCTCCTTCAGCCGCGCGACCTCTTTGGCAAGTTCCTCGAGGCTGAAAATTTTCGCTTCCCCGGATTGCTTAAGTGCTGAGTCTTCCACGTTTTCTTATTCCCCTGTTTCGTATTGACCGTCAGGCCGCCGGCATCCAAAATGCCGGACACCCGTAACTACCTTCGCGTTCCGGCCTTCTCCGCCCCAAGATATTTAAACCAATCACGCGTCGCTTCGGCAATCGAGCTCTCATCCCATACCGGGGCTTCACGCCAATAATCGATATGTTTGAGCATTTCGGCCACCCCTTTTTCAAAAGACACTTCCGGCTTCCAACCCAGCAGTCTTCCGATCTTTGAGGTGTCGGCAAAAGTACAGTCCGGCTCCCCCGGCCGTTTCGGGATGTACGTTATCTCCCCGCCGAGAAGCTCCACAAGCCGGTTCACGCTGTACGTGCCACCTGACCCGACATTCATGATTTCGCCGGCCAGATCCGATCCAGCGGCCTTCACGATCGCGTCCGCGACGTCGCTCACATAAGTAAAATCGCGCGTTTGTTTTCCGTCGCCTACAACGGTAAACGGCTTGCCTGCAAGTTTCTGTGCAAGAAAAACTCCGAAGACGGCCCCGTAAGTTCCTGATGTCCGCGAACGCGGGCCATAGACATTAAAAAACCTGAGCGACACTGCCGGCAGTTTATAAACCGTATGCCAGTGCATCACGGCCTGTTCGCCCGCATACTTCGTCCATGCATAGGGATACTGCGGCCGTATGGGCTCTGACTCGGGCGTCGGAAACCGTTCCGCGAGTCCGTAACACGATGAGGATGCCGCATAAACCAGCCGCTTCACACCCGCAAGACGGCTTGCTTCAAGTACCGAAGCCGTCCCGGTCACATTCGCGCGGTAATAATCCAGCGGCCGTTCGATCGATGGCACGATATCAGCCAAGGCTGCCAGATGAAAGACCCAGTCCTGGCCCGCAAAATACGGACGGATGCTGTCAAAATCCGATGCGTCGGCTTGATGCAGACTCAGGTTCGGGTGATTTTTATGATGTGCCAGATTCTGCGGACGGCCCGTTGAATAATTGTCCAACACCGTAACTTTACAGCCGTCCGATAACAATCGGTCGACCAGATGACTGCCGATAAACCCGGCGCCTCCGGTGACCAGAGCTTTTTTCATGAATGCGGAATTCCTTTGAACGGATTTAGGAGACGATAATCCAAGACGCCGCTTGGGTTTACTGCATCCCGGCTGCCTCGGGAACGAGCGGGAATTATATTATAATTCGGGCCTGCTTACAAGCCCACCTGCCGGAGAGACCTTATTATGGAGGGACTCAGCAAATTCGCAGTTTTTTAATATTATCATAACCTATTCATAATATTCATGTTATGACAATAGTATTTGCTATTTCAGGAATGGGCTGGAAATCGGAACGGCAGATAATCCGCCCTTGGAGAATGAGAACAAAAAATGTATCCCCCCTTTCAGTTTTTCATGCCCGGTTCTTTAAACGGCAGGTCGACCACGCTCGGATGATGGTCGGAAATCTGGGTTTTCAGGCTCGTATTCATTTCCGCAAGCGTCTCGGCAAAGTGCGGCGCAAACCTGTAGGCGCCCTGAAAATCATCGGGGTCTTTGAGAAAATCAGACTTCACAAAAATCCAATCCAGCCGGTATTTGCCGATCCAAGGCCCCAGGGGCCGTTTAACGCTGAAGGTCGTTTTAAATCCTTTGAAGTCCCTCTCGTTTGAATTCGCGAGCGTCCCGTCATTGCCGTTGACGGACCGGGCTTTGTCGCCGCGAAAATCAAAAACCCCGCCGTCCGAAAACCGGAAGGCACGGATGTTGTCAAAAAGTCCCTTGATTTTGTTCGGCGCAATCACGGGAATGTCTTTTGCCGTAGGGTCCTGAAAATTCTTCGTGAAACTGCCGAAAAAACGCGACGCATTCACCGCCAGGGCATGCGGCGAAAGATAGGTCACGGCCGCAGAAAACCATGTCGTGGGATTTTCGACCGTCCGTTTGGCTGTCCGTGTCACGGAAGTCGGGCTCAGGTCCTGCGAGGTGGAATTAAAGTCCCCGGCCAGGCTCACGGGATTTTTAATTTTGCGGATGTATTTCAGGATCTCGAGCATCTGGCGCGTGCGGTCTTCCGGGCGGCATTTGATTTCCAGATGAACATTAATCACGGTCAGGGTCCGGCCCGGGAGGTCCGGAACGTCGAGGTCAACGCGGAAGAAAATGCGGCCGCCTTTTTTGACCTCACGCGTGATTTCATTTTCAAAAACCTGCCGAGACCCGAAGCGTCGGCTTTTTTCCAGGAAAGTAATTTTTTCTTTTTCCTGTTTGTACCAGTCATACGGCTGCGTCTTGAGCTGAAAAACGCGGGCTCTTTTGATGGGGTAGCGCGACAGCACGGCCGACCCGAAGACCCCTTTGTATTTTCCGGGGTCCGCCGCAAAATGCCGGGTCGCTTCGGTGTCTTCGGTCCCGTCGTCAAACAGGATTTTTTCGGCGCCGAGAATCACCGGGTCGATCTCGAGTTGTTCGGCGCCGAACGCATAATTCATGTCGAGCGCCTTGGCCAGGTCCCGGGCCGCATCGACATAGTTTGAGCGCTTCACCCCGATGTCCATTTCCTGCAGGATCAAGACATCGGCCTCTGCCAGCCGGTTCCGCTGACCGAGTACCTGCTCGCGGTCAGGAGACCCCGGCGGCGCCGCGCCCGGATCAAGCATCCCGATAAAATCTTTTTCGGACTTGAAAAGCCGGACGGCTTCGGCAATGTGGTATGACTTTTCGATGTTCCAGCTGGCGACGCGCAGATAAGCGCCGATCTCAGGACTTGAAGGCCGGACCGGCCGGGCCTTGCGGTAGTAAGCGCCGTTATCGATGACCGGCGTACTCCAGAATTTTTGCAGCTTGGCTTGCAGCAGCCACGGCGTTTTGGGGCTCCGGGCCAAAAGTTTTAACTCGCTGAAGCTGAGAAACGCGGGTTCCTGATGACGGACATAACGCTTGGCTGATGTGTCAAATCCGGTCTCGAGGGCCGGATTGACGATCAAAGAATACCGGCTGAGCCCCAGAACGAGCGCGATAAAAACAAGCGTCCCGATCATAATGGGCTTACCCGTGTCTTCGAACAAACTTTGAGGTCTCATGAAACCTCCGGCTTATTTTGTCCGGATCACGAGTACCGGACCCCTTCTTTTTCCCACACATACTCGGGCTTGACCAGCGGCCCTTTATTTTCATCGGGAAAATCAAACGGACAAGTCAGGATATCCACGACGCCCGCTCCCAAACGGACCACGGCGCTTCCCAAACCTTTGACCAGCCCCACCGTCCACCCATGAAGGAGCGTTTGTTCATTGCTCGTAATCTGGATGGACCGCGCAATCTCAACCGGAGATGAAATCACATTAAGTGCGCCCCGTTTTAATTTGCTTGTCCAGGTGTACTCCGGTGCCTGCGCATCCGTTTCGGCCGCCACAGCCAAACCCCCGCCGCACAACAATAAAAAAAGCAAAAAAAAGACTGCCGTTCGCTGCTGCCAATAAATGGTTTGCATCGGACCGCTCCCTTTTTTATGAAACAAGACAACGATGGGTTGAAATACCTAAGATCATAATGGCATACAATATGCCAAAATACTGGCTATTTTTCCGCTTATAAAAAGTTCTGCGGAGCCCACTTGAAAGAAAATGTACGGAAATCGCGTCGACCGGTGTCCGCAAAATCGGACACCGGGGACTATACCGCGGTCTCTTGAAACCCGCCCTCGCCCGTCCGAGCTTCGGCAAGGTCCGTCCTGCGCGCCCGCCAGAGACGGCATCCCGCCAAACATCACGGCGAGACTCGCCATGATTTGTGGCGGCACGTCCGAAGCAGAAGACTTAGCGCATTCATCCCCGTGCCTGCACGGGATCTTCTGCGCAGGCGGATAAAAAAAGCGGCGGCCGTTTCTTTGACGGCTGCCGCCTTTTATCAAAATTTGCGCCCGGTAGGAGTTGAACCTGCAACCTTCTGATCCGTAGTTACATTCAGGCGTTTTATCTTGTTTTATGCTGTTTTGTAACTCTATTTCTACTTAATGGATAGGGCGA
>MHFC01000016.1:0-8534 GCA_001804025.1 Omnitrophica bacterium GWA2_52_8
ATATAAGGGCCAAGGCTATTGCGGCGCTTGGGAGGCTCGGTGCGATCGGGGCGGTTCCGCAAATTAGAAAAGCTCTCGAGGAGGACCGGTCAAAAAAAGTAAAAAAACAGGCGGAGAGCACATTAAAGAAACTGGAGGACTTACGCCGGAAAATCCTTTCAAAAAAAACCCCGTCAAAACCCGTTCCTGTTGACCAGGCCGGGGATATGCCCGCGAAGACTGCGTTCATCCGGGATTTTGATGACGGCCTGTATCCCGATATGGAAAGTGTGCGGCTGGGTATTTTAAATGTCGCGGCGGAATTTTTGGGCAGGCATGTGAAAACATTTCTGGATTCGCCGCAGCTGACACTGATACGGCTTGCCGCGGGTGAGGAAACGGAGCTTTTCGCCATGACGGCAATACAGGCTCTGCAAGATGCCGCGTCAACCGTGAGAGCCGATAATCTTCCGGCATATTTTAGAGTGACACCGCCCATTTACCGCCGGTCCGAAACCCGCCGCGAAGCTGCGCAGATTCCGGGTA
This sequence comes from Omnitrophica bacterium GWA2_52_8, assembly GCA_001804025.1. Classification (GTDB taxonomy): domain Bacteria; phylum Omnitrophota; class Omnitrophia; order Omnitrophales; family Aquincolibacteriaceae; genus GWA2-52-8. The sequence goes on from MHFC01000016.1 coordinate 526, forward strand.
ATCCTGATACCGTAAATCCCTATCAGTCCCCGGCAAGCATAGATACCGTACCGAAAAAGACGAAACGGTGGCGGTTTCAGTGGTCTTTAAGGGCAATTTTTTTTGTAATAAATGCGAGCGCGCTTTTGTTGGGGACGGGTCTCTATCAATTTATTCCGTCTGTTTTGATACTCAGTGTTCCGTTTTTTGGGATCGGCGCTCTTGCCGGCGGGTACTTATTCGCACAATGGCATCTGATCCATCTCGGCTTGCGCTATCGCCGGAAAGAAGACGAGAGGGCGCATCAGGCGGCTGAAAACGACGCCGACCGCCGCTCGGAGGTGCGCTCAAGCAGGGCCGCCGGACCTGAAATGCAGGAGCGGTTTGTCCGGTTTTTAAAATCACAGGGCCTGTTTCCGGTTAAAAATTTTGAGCGCCGGATTTTTTCCGAAGGCGCCGGAAGGGTTGCCGGAAATTTGACCGCAGCCTTGCTTGAGGAGCGGAACCGGAACATGGTCCCGTATGCCTCTGATTTTGTGATGAATTACTTTGTTCACGCCGGGCGGTCTCAAGGCATCCTGTCTGAGGCCGCAGCGGATGAGGACATCAGAAATTGGACGGTATCAGAACCTGTGCGCGCGCTGGCGCATCTCTTTCACCGTGTGATTCAGGACCGGCGTATCCAAGCCATTGAAGTCCGGTTCCGTTCGAGGAGGATTTTTAATTTTCTCATGGCCGCGGCGCTTGATACGCCGGCCTGGATTTCGGAATTTCTCCAACCCCAAATAGTTTCTGTTATTCCCTCGCTTCCGGCGATGGCACAAAAGTTTACCTTCCGCACGCCGGAAGGAATCGCGGCGCGGGACAAATCGGTCCAGGCACTGCTTGTTGCCCGAAGGTTAACGATTGAACACGGCAGCATGTTTGGAGGGTTACGCGGCGAAGAGGGGTCTAATTTTTTTTCCAGTCAATTAACCAAGCCATTTATTCCAACACCGGCCGAGCGAGAGATTGCGGATAAATTTCGATTCCAAAACCCGGGAGATTGGACCTTGGATGATCTCCGGCACATCAATCCGCTTACTTTGCCTGACGCTGATGATCCCGCTGTGGCGGCTGAAGTTATGGGGAGGCTGCGTGAAGGCGGCCATGTATCTCTCGCCCTGGAAGATCTTATAACTAACGCTGTCAGGGATGTTCCCAGGATTCCGGGGGTTGAGTTCCCGCAAGTTGATGTGCCGGAAATGGAAGGTTTATTAAAAAATCTCATAAGAACCTGGAGCCTCAATAATGCCGGGTTTAGCTCCTTTACGCCAAGCGACGCTGTGCGCCGGCTCGGTTTTACTTGGGATGATGAAAGCATCGATGCGTTCGTCAGCCGGATCAATGCTCCTGAAAGCGAGGTTCGGATGGGTCTGATTAAGAGTCTGGACATGGAAATGGCAGCAGGTTTTTTTAAAACCCGGGACGTGGCTTTGCGGGATATGGATAGCCGCTATGTGCGATTTGCCAATGAAGCGGCAAAATATGCATTTCAGCAGCGATTTGGATTTCCGCTTGCGGATGAAAAAGCAAGAGCTGCAATCCTTGCCAGAGGGATGTTTTTTAATGACCTGGATATCCTGCGGCTTGGTCCAGAACAGGCTGTACGTAAAAGACTTTTGCGGCAGTCGCCATTGTATGCCGGTTATGATGATGCGGCGTGGGAAGAAAAAATGCAGAGCCTCACAGAACATCATCTTTTCTGGCTTTTAAAAAAACAATTTGAATCTCTCATTCGAAGGGGGGCTTCTCAGAGGAGCATGCTTCATGAGGCCTTTCAACTTTTATGCAATCCGAGCAGTCTTCTTTATCAGCAAGTTTTTGATGATCTGGTGCCCCATATTCGTGAATACGAAAAGAATCACGATGACCGCGGCCGCGCCGCAACCGGCCGCCAAATAAACGCATCGTTCCCCGACCGCGGGCCTCCGAAAGTTGTTCATCATACCGGTGACGACCGGCTGCTCGGCCATGGCCGCATCCGCCATCCCTTGGTAGTGAATGGTATCGGACGCAACTTTGGAGGCAGGCGTTCAGAGGCGAGACGTCCGGATGCCCCGGCGATAAAAGAGACCGTTGGAAACATCCTGATGGCGGGAAGTCCTGAGGTTTACCGGCCGGCGATGAACCTGGAAACAGCAGCGGTCAACGAGGCCGCTCTCCCGCGCTCGGAATTGAGGAATCCGCCCTCGGTTTCCGAGCAAATTAAAATCACGCGACAAATTTTCGAACATTATGAAGAGCTGAGGCCCCAAAACCTTTTTATCAAAACCGGAGCTTTTTTGACGCTTCTCTACGGAGGCAATGTCGAGCTTTTTACGTTTACCCGTCAAAAGAAAAGGGCGTCCGGTGAAAAGCAGTGGCAGCGCCGTCATCACGGAGATTTCCAGGGACTGCTGAACCTGCGGCAAGCCGCTCAGGGCCGCCGTCCGGCGGGCGCTTTGACGGCCCGTGAGAAAGCCGAAATAGACCCGCTGATTCAGAACATCCGGCAAAAATTAAAAGATGTCGGATTTCGCGCGGATCATCGGCCGTTTAGCGGAAGCAGCAGAACGGTCGGACAAATTTTGAGCGTGGACCCTGAATTTCAAAATCCTTATCTGCATACGGTCCTGGGGCATTCGGAAATCACCGACCGCGTATCAACATCCATGGGGGAATTGGAAAAAGTCATCGAGCTCGGCGGGTTTAGGCCGGAAGAAGAGAAGTATCTGAGGCAGTTCCAGGAAGTGTTTGAATATCAGGACCGCAATCCATTGGCGCCGTATTTTGTGAGGGGCCATCATAACCGTGCCCTTGGGCCGAACAAGGGCGGGATATCTTTTATTTTTGAGAAAGGGCTGAAAAACGATAAGGTCTTCATGAAAAAATTCAAGCAGCTCGTGGACGCGGGGTTGAATTTACAGGAATTGCGCTATTTTTTGCGCAAATGGGTTCGCGAAAAAACACTCGCCCTCGCGTTCGGCATGACCGCGAAGACGGCAATTCATGGGCTGCCGTACGGGGGCGGCAAAGGAGCGATCCTGTTTGCCGATGTTTTTCCGGCCGAAGGCGTTAAAGAAGGACAGTCGGCATTTCTGATCCGCGATATCTTCCAAGGGGATGACGGCGAGCTTTACCGGGCGGTCCAGGTTCGCGCCTATGCGCGCGTGTTAAAGGAAGCCGGCATGATCGGTGCTTCTGTGGATATTCCTGCGCCGGACGTTGCAAGCAGCGCCATGGACATGGATTTGATCGCGGACGAACTCATAAAAATTGAAATCGAGAAAGCAAAAAAAGATGGCCGCTACACTCCTTGGCCCTCGGAAATCCGGAAAGCCCTTGAAAACATTCCCGATAATACGCCGCAAGCGATCAAAAAACCTCTGCGGCTTGAAGCGGTTGAACAATATTTCACAGGATTGAGGCGGCGCCAAGAAAAAGTTCCCGCGGGGCTAAAACCCTTGCAGGAAGCCATGGCTTCCGTGACGTCAAAGACGATTAATAACGGCGGGTCCAATTTCCGTGATGATGCAACCGGGTACGGCGGTGTTTACGTCTTGAAACAGATCGTTGGTGACTTCTCCGGGAAAACCGTCAAACTCATGGGGTTCGGGGGCGTAGGCTTTCCTGCGGCGCTGGGGATGATCGAAGAGGGCGCCCGGCTGGAGATGATATCGGAAGGCGAGTTGGGGATTGTCTATAAGCCGGGCGGTTTTACCGCAACCGATATCCGAACATTGATGCGGATTAAAATCGAAACGCAATCATTTCATGCGCTGAATAACACCGTGCCGGAATATCATATCGAGGATGCGATTCTTGTTTCCGAGGCTGATTATAATGCCCAAACGAGCGACATCCTGATTCTGGCTGCGAAGGAAAACAGTGTTACGGCGGATAATACGGCTCAAACCGGCGAAAAAGTAATTTTAGAACTGGCCAACGGCGGGGTTACCAATGAAGCGAATGATAAGTTGCTTTTAGGGAATGCCGTGGTCATTCCCGATATTCTCGCCAATGCCGGCGGGGTCATCGTCTCTTATTTTGAATGGGTCCAGAACCTCGCGAACGAAAAATGGAACCCGGATACGGTCAAGCACAAGATGGAAGAAACGCTGTTGGAAACCGTCCGGCAGGTTGAAAGCATCCGGGATGAAAATACGACTGATTTGCGTACGGCGGCGTATTTTTTGATGGCGCGCAATGTTTTGAAAGCCCGCCCAAAAGAGGCGGTGCTAACGAAAAAACGTAACCGTTCCGAAGTGCGTGCCGATTTTGGGAAGCGTAAACCGGTAAGTCAGGCCCAAACCACGGGCGCCGGTCACGATGTGGGTGTTGAGGCGCTCGTTTCTTCTGAAGACGGCGTCCCGCCGGCGGAAAGCCCCAGACGTTCCGAATCGCGCTCCATAGAGACGGAGCCGGGAGATGCAACAAATCCCTATCAGTCCCCGGCAAGCATAGATACCGCACCGAAAAAGACGAAACGAGGACGGTTTCAGTGGTCTTTGAAGACGATTTTTTTTGTAATAAATGCGAGCGCGCTTTTGTTGGGGACGGGTCTCTATCAATTTATTCCGTCTGTTTTGATACTCAGTGTTCCGTTTTTTGCGATCGGCGCTCTTGCCGGCGGGTACTTATTCGCACAATGGCATCTGATCCATCTCGGCTTGCGTCTGCGCCAAGAGCAGGATGAAGCCGGGACCCGCCGCCGCGACGCTGAAAGAGGGGTTTTAAATGAAACGGGCAGAAGGGCCGAAGTCCGCTTCCTGGAAACGCCTCAAGATACCGCTTTTGCGAAAGCGGTTCTGGCTCTGGCCCCGTCGCATGCGCCGAACATCAAACCCTTAAGGGCCACGGTGGAAGATCTTGATGCCGGGGCGCTGGGCAGCGATGCGAGAATTATCGACGACACCGCAACTGCGCTGGCCACGGGCCAATATTATATTGAGGAAAACGAGCTGAAATTCCGGCGAGGACAAAGCCCTGACAGCAATCCCGAGGATGTGCGTGGGATTGTCCGGAGGGGATATTTACCCGAGCTTGAAAACCGCCTGATGCTGATGACGTCTTCCGAAAAAAACCGGCTCATCACTGAACTTCGTCAGATGAATTCCACTTTCCGCTCTGAAGCCCGGATGGAAACCAACCCCTTTGCCCAGGGGAAACGTTATCCGGTATACAAGGTTGAGCAAACGTTATCGGCGGCGGCCAAAACGGGCGTTCCCGTGATCATCAAGATGGCTTCTGCAGATGGCGATCAGTTTGATCCCAAAGGGCCGCGGGGCATTCTTGTAGCCGTGATCAAGGGTGTCCGCAGGATTAAGCAGTCAGAAGAAAAACCCGGCGTTACCGGCGTCCGGCGATGGGTGTCCCTGGACGTAGAACTGGCGCGCATCGATGAGGAGCTTACGTCTCCGGCGCTTGTTCAAGCGCTAAAGGGGATGATGCGGTTCTCTGTGGCCCGGCAAAGCCGTCATTTTGATGTTTTCAATATTCTGGTGTCCCGGAGCGGCCGCTCAGAGACCGCCGGCTCTGCGGACTCTGAAAGAGTTTTCCTGAAGCATTTGAGGGAGCACCGGTATGAGCCGGTTGCCGTAAATTTTCCTAAAATTCATATCCGGGCCGAAAATGCCTTCGATCTGCACTTGCTGTCAATCGCCGCGAGTTATCCCGGCGGAAATTTCTTCGGTTTTCCCGTTGAAATTACCGGATTGCGGGAGGATGAACTTGTCCTTATTCTCCGGGATGTGCGGGGAAATCTTTACCGCTTGTTAAAACCGCACGCCCGGGAAGGCCGGACGCCGCAGGCCGGCGAAGGGCCGGACGCCGCAGAATCTGCGATCAGCCCTTACGAAAGCCGCAATGGTGCAGACCGGTGGTCGCGGCGAGTCAGCACCGACAAGGAATTAAACGATCAGATTTTGTGGCTCAGACAAAGAAAGCCCGTGTCCTTTGCTGAAATTTTCCAGCAGTTCGATGAATTGCGGGAACAAAACCGCCCCCTCGCACCGGCGCAGGCCGGGACATTAAAGAATGCTCTTGCGGCAGCCTTTTTGCTGGAAGCCTTTGACCGGTTCAGCAAAATGGGAAGCCCTGTTTATGAAAAAATCCAGAGCCTGTCCGGGGAATATCAAAGGATCATGATCTGGAACCTGCTGCGCCGCTTTTTTTCGGGCATTTCAAACCAGTTTTTTCAAAATCCGGCGAATAAACTGTCCTTTGTTCTGGAACATGTTGATTACCGGATGAACAAACTCGATGATGAAGAGTTTCTCGAGGAGCACTTTAATTTAATTGAGGATGAAGACGAAGAAACTTTAAGCGGCGTTTCCCGGATTGATGAAAAGTTTATCGAGGCCTGGCTAGGCCTTATCCTGAGACCTTCCGCTCCCCGAAGACTGGGGGACCGAACCGCCGAAGAGCACCGCTATCCATCCAATGACAAATTAAGAAAAGAGATGGAAACTCTCTATCCGGCGCTCTGGCGCTACGGCATCCGCCGCATCACCTGGTGGCAGCCCAAGAGGCAGGGCGCTGCGATGCGGTTTTTTGCGCATGCGGACACCGTTCCCCGGTTGACGGTGTATACGGATAATGGCCGGATCTATGAAGCCGCTCCGCTAGGTGCGGCAGGGCGTGCCGGTTCAACTGAAAATATAAATTCCCTGCGGGCTGAAGTCATCGGGTTTGTAAAAGCGCAGTTGGATAAGGGCGCTCTGATTTTTGAAGATCCCCTTCTGCAGGGGCTTTATCAAAAACTAATCAATAAATATGACCCTGCGACCGGAAAGGTCCGCGCTGAGATGCGCACGCAGCCGGCCGCAGGATCATGGACCCCCGAACAAATTAAAAACGGAGAGCCGTGGCTGCGGGTTTTGAACAAACAAAGCATCGGCTCTGAAACTGAAGATTGGTGGCGCAATTTTATCGAGAGTCTGTTGATGGAGGAAAGGCGGTCTTTGTTCGGGCTTTATCATGTCCTGCCAAAAACAGGGATGTCTGACCGGGATGCACTGGAGCGTATTCTGACCGAGGTAGCACAAAAGAGCCCTTTTGACCGGGTTAAAATCGATAGTTTGATTGCCGATGCGGGGCATGTGGAGGTTTCCCCCGATAAATTTTTTGCGCTTGAAAAACGTCTCCACCGCTTTCCCCATGCGATCAAAATCCTTTTTTTTAGTTTAAAACGGATGAAGAAGCACCTTGCCACGGCCTCCCCGGAGCTCCACCTGAGATACTTGAAAACAGATTCGATCACAATCGAAGGCCGGAAGTGGTTGGTTGATGAGGCGGTGCTTTCCGAGCACGTGCCGATGATGATGGCGCATTTAATCACAGTAGTTGACCACGGTACGGGACTTGATGAAAGGCTTCCGGACGGGCTTGTTTCTAAATGGACGATTGACCCGCCAATAAACTGGAATGAGGCCTATCATCTTGTTTTGGCAGAAGCCCTTGACGGAAATCTTTATGTGAGCGATGCCCTGGCGCAAAAGCACGGGATCGTTTACTTTCTTCCGCCGTTGGTTGAAAAACTGAAACGTCTCACCTATCAGGACACCGGAGAACCGATTCCTCAAGAAAAAGTCCCCCAACGCCTGGAATATATGAAAACGCTTGTCCGCGATGCCGGGCTTCGGGGCGACATCGAAACTATTGCCGGAAGGCTGCGCGCAGAATCCTCTGCGGACCTTTCTGTTTCAGGACCGGCAAGCAGGCCGCGTTCGGAATTGCGCAAGAGTGATTTGCAAAAAGTTTTTGATGCGGTCCGGGCGGGGAGTGCGGGTAGCAAGCGCCAACGGGTGCAGGATCAATCGGGGCTGTCCGGTGAACGGTTCGATGCGATCGTCCGGGGGCTTATCGATTTAGGATTAATCGAGGAATCCGTCAGCTCGGGGGATAAGAAAGCGACGCTGGTTCTTGCCCAAAAAATTTCACAAAAAAACAGAAAAGCGGTTTCCAAATGGCTTGCTCAAGTCAAGGGAGGTATTCATAAAGAGAATATC
>MHFC01000016.1:8543-9037 GCA_001804025.1 Omnitrophica bacterium GWA2_52_8
CGCCAGGTCGTTTTATCCCTGACCGCAGAACGCGAAGAAGCCGAAGTCCGCCTGCGCCTGGACCGGCATCAGGAAGATGACCCGTTTTTTGAAAACGAGATTTATTTACTGGATGAGGCCAAAGAAGGTCTTTTCAAGCATCTGATCGACTCCTTTAATACAGGATTTTTCCGGGGCAGCATAAATCTCAGACTCCATGAAAAAGAGCACAGGCTTGTTTTTTCTATTAATTTCAAGACCAGAAAGATGACTCTGACCTCATCGGTTCCGTCCGAAAGCGGAGCCTACCCGCTGATTTTTCCGGACGGCGCATTTCCTCAGCCGGATAAAGCCGGAACATGGATACGCTATCAAAATGTTTTGGTCGGAACTGAACGGGGAGAACCGAAACCGGTTATCGATTGGATTTATGAACAAATTCAGGTGTCGGATGCCATGGAAACTGAAACTAAAAATGGATTTTATACGGTAGAAAATATTCAGGCATGGTTTGA
>MHFC01000016.1:9101-11779 GCA_001804025.1 Omnitrophica bacterium GWA2_52_8
TCGGAATTGAACTGGACCGAAGGAAAAGGTTTGCGGTGGTTTACAAGCCGTCCCGGACCCGGGCACCCGCTCATGATCACAAAATTTGATATGGACGTTTGGCCGGGGACCGAGGCGGCCGCAGTGATTGATGAAGTTGACGAGGCAGAGACATACAGGGTCACGCTTTTTAAACCTAGAAGCCGGCAGGCGCTGGAAGAAGCCAGGCAAGCTTACGATGCGTTATATAAGGAAAAAGGTTACCCCGCGTTTGTCGATCCCGGCCCGCTTCAAAAATATTTTTACGTCCGGAACCTAACATTGGAACGCTCCGAAATACGTACCGATTTCGGGGCGCGTAAACCGGTAAGCCAGGCCCAAACCGCGGGCGGCGGGCATGATGAGGTGCGGTTCCAAAAAGTTAAAGTGGGCGACCGGTTTGTCACTAACCGCGGCGTTACTTTTACGGTCAAGTCAATTGAGCGCGGAGCCGTCCGGTTTCAAATTGCCGGAACCGGACGCCTTGCAAAAAGCATGCCGGCCGAATTCGGAGTTCAACCGGGCCGCAAGTTTGAGCATGCCGGAAACTCGCTTTTTATTAAAACCGGAGAAAATTTAAATCCGGGTAAGACAGAAATTGTTTTAAAACTGCACAGCAGCATTGGAATTGCCCGGGTCCGGCAGGGTGAACCCGACCCCGAGTTTCCTGTCACGATCCGGCCGGACAATCCCGCAGCGTCGGGTTCCGAGCCGCTTGGTGCTTCTGAAGGCGGCGTCCCGCCGGCGGAAAGTACGGGACGTTCCGAATCGCGCTCTGTTGAACCGTGGCCGGAAAAAGACGTCCAAACGCGGGGAGAGGCGGTTGTCGCTTTAACGAAATTGATGCAGCGCGTTTTGCCCGATGGCTGGGTTGTTATTTATAATACGCTCAATAACGGTATGCAGATCGAGTATGCGCGCAGTCCCAGTTCCAAGCGCGAGACGGTTGCCCGGAACGCACAAGAACGGCTTAATCGCTTGCTGCGTGCGCACCCGCTTGAAGGCCCTAGGGTTATGATTATCGGCCCCTTGGGTTTAAAAATCGCCGATCAGGATGCGATGGAAGGGCGTCGTTTTGAGGCAGCTCCGCACGAAACAGCGGGGGTACGGCCTGTGCCGTCGTTTTATGCGCAGCCGCCAGGCTGGTTCCGGAAAATGAATCAAAACGGCCGTGTTCCGCACTTGCAAGCCTCCTTTGCCTATGAAGAAGCTTCGGAAGGAGAAAGAATGGCGAATCCGTTTGAATATTTTGACTTGCTGGACCTGGCCCTTTTTAATTTTTTTGAAAGAGCGTTTACTTCTCCTTCTTTGGGAGAGGATACAAACCGCCGCTCAGAAACACGAGTGGAGACGGCACCTGTGGCGCTTAACCGCGCGTTGGAGCCCCAGGGGGCGGTTTTGAAATTTCTCGATGATGTCGCGGATGCGGTGAATGAGGTCCAAATTCATGAACGAGATACCGTGGATGCCTCACCCGCACCCGGCGCGGTGCAGGAAAAACGCCCCGATCTTTTAGACCGGGACGTTATTTTCTGGCTTTTAAAAGGGTTGTTTCAGGAGGCGAAGGCCGGACCGGACAATTCGGTAGAAATTGTTTTTAAAGAGGACCTGATCAATTTATTTTTTAAAAAATTCAGCCCCTACAAGCTCCGGATTATTCTGGCAGAGGATGATAACGAATTCCGCCCGGCGCGGGTTCACGTGGATCAAGAGACCCTGCTGGTTTCGCTTTATCTTCATCTTCCGTCTCTAAGACTCCTCGGCGGTTTTAGCGGACAGCAGCAGCCGTTATTTCCCGAGATTTTTTTTGCGATTGCCTTCCGCAACGACATCCTGGGGAGGCTTATCCTCAAGGAAGATCCGAATGCGCGCCGGGGCAAAGCGCGTGACCTCGCGCTTTATCTTTTTGATTATTTTGAAAATCCAAACCGGGCGCGTTTGATCGACGGCCGGCCGTCGCCCTATCAAAAGTCAGGCAAAAGGGCGGCGATGCTGGCTTTTACAAAAACGCTTTGGGACATCAACATCACGATGAACGGAAATTATTTGGCCGACCTATACCGCCACTTGACCGGAATTCTTGCGACGGACCTTGACGTCGTGCTGCCGCCGCCGTTGACGCGCCAGCAGTATGCCCGGCTGCATGCGGATACGGTAGACTTCGGCGATTATTATCAAACCGTATTGAAACCCGACAAGATTGCGAGGGGCGTGCGTTTCGGACCCGAATATATTTATGAGTTTGATAGCGGGCAGGAGTTCAAAAGAGGCGGCGGCGGAAGGCTTTACCGCGTCCGCAACGTGCGGACCGGAGAGCCGTACATTCTTAAACTGGCGTTGGATCCGGCCGATCCAAAGGCGGTTTTAAGGCTGAAGCGGGAATACGACATTCTGGGAATGATTCCGCCGGACACGGCCCCGACCGCGGCCCACTATGATGATCACGGCTATCTTGTCGAGACATTTGAGCCGGGGCATTCGTTGACCGACGTTCTCAACAAATTAAACCGTCTTCCGGACCAGGTTCTGGCCTCGCGGCTGCGGGTCCAGCTGATGATGGAAATGACGCTGAAATTGATTCAGCTGTCGAATGTCGGCGTGATTCACCGAGATATCAAGCCGGACAACCTTCTCGTGCTTCTTACGGGTTCCGTTAAAAA
>MHFC01000016.1:11813-14153 GCA_001804025.1 Omnitrophica bacterium GWA2_52_8
GACGGCTATATCAGCGGCACGGTGCCCTATATCGCGCCGCAGATGCTGACGAGTTTTTACCGGTACAACGACCTGGAGGAATGGATGACTTCCGGTGTCGAGCCGGCAGACCTGCGGTCCTTTTCTGTGGATTTATTCGCGCTGGGCGTGATTTTTTACCAGATTCTCACGGGCGGCCGCATTCCCGGAGATTACGAGCGCAGAAACAAAAGCGCCCTGGACATCATGAGCGCGCACGCCCGCGGGGATTATCCTCCGCCCCTTGGCGCACTTCAAAATCCAGGATTTGTTCCGCCGGAACTGAACTATCTGACCATGGCGCTTCTTTCGCCGGCTTTTGAAGGAATGAGCGTGCCTTATTTCAGGGGCCTTGTCGAAGGATTTTTTTCGGAAAATCCGGGAAGAAAAATATTTTTACATACTTATGATCCGGACCAGGACAAATGGGGACAGCCGGATTTTAGTATGCTGCGAAACCATCCGGGAGATGCGGGCTATTGGAAAGACCATCTTACGATGATGGCGGGCGATTCGAAAACGCTTGTCATGCGGCCGGTTAATGCGGTCCCGGTTTATCAGCAGCTGCGGGCAGTCTATCGTAGATATTTTGAGGAGACAAACGGCGTGCTGATCGGACCCGTATCTCCCTCCGACCGGTTCCGGAGGATTCCGACCCTGTACAATTCCAGTTTGGCGGATTTGAGCCACCCAAGTTCCAGAAGGTATCTCGGTCTGCGTTCTGAAACGCGCGGGATCCCGCAAACTGCAAGGAAACCAAAGGCCCGCCGTTTTGAAACCCGTGCTGCAGGACTTGCCGTTTCGACCCGTGGGTTGCAGAAGGAGGCGCAAAAAAACAGGTCAGAGTTACGTACGGCGGCCGCACCCGGTCTCCTGGCGGTCCGCGAGCAGCTCGGAAATTTCCTGGAACGCGAAAGGCAAGGAAAAGAAACGGTCGGAATTGAGATCTCTTTTGAAAGAACTTATGCCGAAGCCGATCGTGAGCGGCATGCGAGGATAAGAGAGAAAAGCGAAAAGTGGATTGATGACGGCACGGCGGACTGGATCGTCTACCGGGACCCGCCCGACTTCTCCGAAAAGTCTGCTTATACGGCAAAAAAAGTTCTCGGGATGAAAATGCGCGGAAGTTTGGCCGGGCAGGCGGCCGGCGTCTCAGGGATTTGGCTCAAGCTGTTGGGGCGGCTTCATGCCCGTCATGTCCGTGAGGCTGCTACCGAAACAGGCCGGTGGCTTGAGCCGATGCTGACGGAAGTCGACAGTTTCCGGGACATCCGGGGAACGAGCCCGCATCCGGCCCTGACCGAAGCGGTTGCGATGCAGTTGAGGAGTAAAAAAGAAATCCGCGGAATTTTGCTGTGGGCGGCGGATCCGGCGGGCCGGGCCGCGAAACGTATTTCTATTCTGGGCGGGGCGCACCCCGCGCGCAAGCTGCTCAAGTTTTTTCATCTCGAAGGATTATTTTCATGGATCTGGCCGGATGTTTTTTGGGCTTTGCGGGAAGTCCGCAGACTGAAAAAGGAGAGGCTGATTCCCTGGGATGTGCGTGTTTCGGTCGTTTATGATCAGAACCGGGAATCTCTGGAGCGTCTTGCAAAAAAAGTCGCTCTTGCCGCGCGGGCCAACGAGGGGACGGACTTGCCGCCGCAGCGGCGGGTGACGGTCGAGACCCAGATGGCCCTGACGCCGTTTGCTTTCCGCAAACAGCTCGAAAAATATTTTCTCACCGGCGGCCTCGGCGACAGGACGCAATTAAAAATCAGTCATACCATCATTACGTCTTCGTCGCAGCTGAAAAAAATGTATGCCTTTATGGGGGTGGACCCGAAAAACCACGCCGAAGCGCGGCATTGGGTGGGGGTTTGGGAGCGCGCCGAAAAAATCGGGGGCGCATACTTTGAACAATTCCGTTTCGACTGGAATGTGAACATCCTGCGCTGGCTCCGGGAACTCCCTGTCCCTACGGGTATCCGGCTGGTGCTGAATTCCGGAAAAGCGCGCGAACTTGCTCCGGCCGTGCTGAAAGCGGCCGGGTATACTCCGGAGCAGCGGCTCAAGGACGATCAAAATCTAACCGTCCGGCAGGTCATCTTTACGCCATTTATAAAGACGCTTTATCAAATGGGAATTCCGGTCAGCTACGCCAGGGTTCTCGAAGAGAGCACCGACCGTGTTCCGGGGCACTCTTTCTCCTACGCCGAGCAGGCGGGTCCTAAAATTCAGGCCGTTCAGCGGGCGTTTCAGGAACTGGACCGGCAATCCCGGAAGGATCCGCGGCTTGCGGCATTTTTTGAGAAAACACGGCTTTATGTTTACCGGCTCGGA
>MHFC01000016.1:14167-17430 GCA_001804025.1 Omnitrophica bacterium GWA2_52_8
TTTCAGGCTCGCACACGCCGATGAGCAGGACCGGACCGATGATCCGCGCGGGTTTGCGCTGGATGCCGGTTTTGTCCGGCACAGCCAAAGTAAAGTGATGGATTATGTTCTCGAGAATTACCGGGACCACCGGGCTGTGGACACGCACGCCGAAGGTCTCGGCGGGACACCGATTGTTAAAATCAACGTTCATCCCGGTTACATCCGCGATCATGCGGAGACTTTTCTGCGTCAGGTTGACCTCGCGCAAATTTCGGAAGACGCTCCGGCAAAATATGTGATCGAGCTCGGCGTCGCGCAATCCGACCGTTTTTTCAGGTTTGCCGAAGCGGTTTATGATCTTGCTTCGGAAGCTCAGCGCCGGAAAATTCGTGATTTAAAAGTCGCCTATGTATTTGCCGACTTTGATCCGGTGATCACGCGGCAGATTAAGGATCAAATCGAAAAGCTTGCGGCAAGTACGGAGCCCGCGGACCAGTCATTGTATCGGAAAATCGAGGCGCTGGGACTGGAAACGCCGCTTTTCGAAGACCGGTTCCGGGCGGAAAATGCTTATGAGTCGATTCACGGAGAGCGTTATGCCGGGGAGGCGCTTTTTATCACAGGGACGAACATCGGAGAGGCGGTCGCGGCCGACTTTTACGCCCCCTATGATTTAAATCTTTATCCGGTCGAAGTCCAGGCGTATCTGGCGGAAAAATCGGCCGCCGCGATCGTTGAAAAATATCAAGAAGCTTACGGGGTTTCGTACGAAGCCTTGATGCAGGATCTGGCCGCGATGTCCGCCGCGGAATTTATCGCGGCCTATAAAAAGAAAATTCCGGACGCGGACGCGTTTGAAGAGTTTCGCTTGTCGTTCTGGCGGGGGCTGCGTTTCCGCGAGCGTTACGGCAAAGCGATCCGGTCAGCGGAAGAAATGCCGTGGCCCGAAGACATTAAAACATCATCCGGACAAGCCGGGGAAGTGAAGCTGAAGCAGGTTGTTTACGACCACTTTTTGGGTAATGTCCGCAACGGGTGGTGGTCGGATTCCCACAATGCCGCGCGGCTTATCGGGCTGGCTTCCTTGCTGGACCCGGCAGCCGGAGAAATCCAGCTCGCGCAGCTCGCCCATATAAACCCCGACATTCACTTTCAGTACCGGGGGATTCATAAACTCGGCGGTTACATGGCGATCCCGGTCAATGAAGACCTTCTGAAAATGGTCATGCTTGCTCTCGGATACCGTTTTACGGCGGAAACATTTTCCTACGATGAATCAATTCGGGCCGTCCGCAAAATGACGGTCAACCCCGGAAACCGGTCGGAACTGCGTGACGGGGGCGATATGTCGTTTGATAGAACAGTATCTGTCTCTGGGGGAAAGCCGCGATCGCTTCGTTCTCTTGGGCCCGCTGATCGGCGGGGCAGGCTGCGCGCAATGACAGACAAGGGGCTTGCAGAGACTTATGAACCCCGCGCTAGGATTCAAAAACCTGAAGAACTCAAAACTCAACGCGGTGAGGACCGGAGGCCCGGGAATTCTAAGACATGGGGAGAAGCCCGGCTTCCGGTTTCCTCACCGGCGTTTATGTCTGCCGGAAGGCCTCAGAGCTTGGAGGCCTATGCGGCCGCGAACGGCGTGCGGAAAAGTGCTGTGACCGCGGTTGTCGTGCAAATTATGGAAGGGCTGCTGCCGCCGGAGTTAAGCAGTCTGGCCGGAAA
Organism: Omnitrophica bacterium GWA2_52_8; assembly: GCA_001804025.1. Classification (GTDB taxonomy): domain Bacteria; phylum Omnitrophota; class Omnitrophia; order Omnitrophales; family Aquincolibacteriaceae; genus GWA2-52-8. The sequence continues at coordinate 15,872 of MHFC01000016.1, forward strand.
AATTCTGGTGCTTTATTTTAAACAGCCTGTGCTGCCGGACCGCGCCCAAAATCTTGAAGAAGCGCGGCGCATGGCGGGGGAAACAAACCCGTCGCTCATCGGAGCGCTTGTTCTCGGGCATGATTTTGCGCTCGGGCAGGGGGGGCTTGAGGCTGTGCTTGAAATCTATCCGGGAGTCCCGGTGATTATCTTGACGGCGGATGAGAAACAGGCCGCTTTTCTCAAGCAAAAATACCCTGCCGTTCATTTCGGCGGCAATGAAAAGAGACTCCGTGAAAAACTCAATGCCCTGATGGGAGAAGTCCGCAGGGGGACCGAAAAAAGAGTGATTGCGGTCGCGACAGCCGAGGACCTGATTTCGCTGCTAAGGCAGGTCGCCGACGAACTCAGATTGATGACGCCCAAAACCATGGAACGGTTTGTCCAGGCGGCCGGTCAATGGATTGCCGACAAGATGGCGGAACTGAGTCATAGGATGCAGGCGGCCTATTCGGCATAAGAAACCTGCCGTCCGATAGCCTGCAGGCAGATGGCCTCGTTTTTTCCCCGCCTGCGGGAGAAGGGGATTAAGAGAACAGTGTTTAATTTTCCCCTCCGTTGGCAAGACAGTTGCGGTCAGCAGAGGATTTTTATTTTTCCCCTCTCCCAGCGGGAGAGGGCAGGGTGAGGGGGCGGCGAATGTTTGAAAATTTAAATGGCATCCCCTCATCCTGACCTTCTCCCCCAAGGGAGAAGGGGATTAAGAGAACAGTGTTTAATTTTCCCCTCCGTTGGCAAGACAGTTGCGGTCAGCAGAGGATTTTTATTTTTTTCCTCTCCCAGCGGGAGAGGGTAGGGTGAGGGGGCGGCGAATGTTTGAAAATTTAAATGGCATCCCCTCATCCTGACCTTCTCCCCCAAGGGAGAAGGGAATAAAAGGATATAGTCCGAGTTTTTTCACCGCCTGGGGGAGAAGGGGATTAAGAGAACAGTGTTTAATTTTCCCTCCGCCGGCAGGACAGTTGTGGTTAGCAGAGAATTTTTTATTTTTCCCCTCTCCCAGCGGGAGAGGGCAGGGTGAGGGGGCGCGATATGCAATGTAATCCCTATGCAAGAAAGCTTAGAAAAAAGCAAACTGATGCCGAAAGAAAATTATGGCAAATGTTGCGCAGTCGAAATCTTAGCCGTTTTAAATTTCGAAGACAATATGCGGTTGGGCCGTATATTGCGGATTTTTGCTGCTATGAAGAAAGACTATTAATAGAAGTTGATGGAAGTCAGCATCAGAATTCCAAGGCTGATAAAATTCGGAGTAAGTACCTGAGTGAAAAGGGATACCGGATAATCAGGTTTTGGGATCATGATGTGCTGACTAAAACAGAGGCCGTTCTTGAAGCTGTTCTCAATGGATTAAAAACTTAAATTTCACCCCCTCATCCTAACCTTCTCCCGTCGGGAGAAGGAACTTCAAAGCTCTTTCTCTAAATATTCCCTCTCCCGTCCGCCAAACAGCGTTGGCGGATCCGTCCTCCGGCGGAGCGGGAGAAGGGGATTAAGAGAACAGTGTTTAATTTTCCCCT
>MHFC01000017.1 GCA_001804025.1 Omnitrophica bacterium GWA2_52_8
CGTGACGGTGTTGCGTTCGGGGTTGCTCTCATATTCGTAGGGCAGGTAAGACGGCGTATCATCGACCGTTTCACAGCCCATTTCGCCGCAGGTTTGCATGACCCAAGTCACTTTACGCTGTCCGCCGCCATAAAGTGTCGTGTAGCTGCCGTCGGTTTTGCTGACGGCGTAAAGTGCCGTTCCCAGGCGCACGGAGTAGGCGGAACGAATCACCTGGATGGCTTTTTCAATTTTGGCAACGACCGAGGCGGCGCCGCTTCCGGGAATGAGGCGTACATTGTAACGCTGGCCGTCGATGCTGATCTGGTTGAATTTATCCGGCGTCAAGGTTCGGGCCTGGGAAAGTCCGTCCGTCAGCCAAAGGGCGCCGTTAGAGGCCTGGAACACAAAAAACTCAAGCGCTTTTCCGGCGGGCCCGTCAAAAATGACTTGATTGAGATAACTCACACTTCCGCCGAAATCGGGAATTTCAAATGAAAGCGACTGGGTCGGATTGGAAATCGTATGGAATTGGACCGAGGTCCGCTGTACCCCCTGGCTCATGTAATTCTCAGCCAGATCGATCACAGCCGTTTCCGTCCCGTTCGAACTCTCGACTTTCTCTTCACTCAGAGTCCACTGCAGCGTCAGCGGATCGCGGCTGATTTCAAACACAAATCCCCCTTCGAGCTCCACCGTTTTACCGTCGAGGTCGCTTGGAAACTCCTGGCCGTCCGCCGCGCGCAGAATGACACGGTAGCCGTCACCCTGGCGAATCTCATACAGTTTCTCCTGAACCTCCACCGTCAGTACATTCTCAAGCGGAGCCGGCGCTGCACTGCGCGCGATAAACCAGCCGTGAGTAACGGGGTTTTCAAATAGCCGGTATTCGATGCCGTTGACCGAAAAGGCGTGCTGCGCTGCTTGGTAATTGAAGACAGGGTCACTCATAATATCGTTCACGCTGTACGTCTTCCAGGTATTGCCGGCCGCAAGATAATCATAGCCTGCCAGCTTGGCGTTGCGGCGCACCGCCCCCTTCAAGCCGTCCATCGACGTGAAGGTGGCATCAAACAACGTCAAATCGAGCGCCTGCACATTTCCTGCCTCATCCCGCAGTTCGTAAGCCAGCACGACGCCGGAGGAGTCCGTGGGCACCGAATACGTATTCACTTCGCGGATTTCCGGCTGGCCCGTTTCATCGTCAAACACAACATCGTACGCCTTACCGTCGATTGTAATGCCCGCACTGCGGAAATTCGTTTTGGGATCATTCGAGAAAAGCGCCAGCGGCCCGTTATCAAGAATCACGGCATCATTGGCGTTATAGGTCGGCGCGAAAACGCGCTGGATTCCGCCGATCCAAGGATGATAAATGACCGACTCATCCTGGTAGACTTGTAATTCGCGAACCGGCTGATACAGCCCGCTGAAACGCGTATTGAGTTCGCTCTGGTTCTGCGTGCTGCGCAAAATGTCATAAGCCCCGTCGAAGGAACTGTTCCCACTGAAAAGTTCGCCGAACAGGCCTTGATCGTAGTAAACCCGCTGGCCGTTCGGGCCGGCATGGGACGGGAACTGCCGGCTGTAGTCAATCAACGGCACAGGATTCGCGGACCACGGCGACATCTGCTGTCCCTGTGTCAGGGTAAAGGTGTCATAGTTATTCAAGAAAAGATTCCCGAGTCCGCCGGCATCATTGTGCTGGTAGACCGCATCGTAAAGACGGGTAAACTCATCGTAGGGCAGATCCTGCAATTGTTCCAGTTGGCCGGGGTTCATAAACGGTGCGTAAACATCCAGCAGATCCTGGCGCGTCTTTGAAAATCCGCGGATCCGCACGTAATCTTCGGGAGCTGCAGGCACCGCCTTTTCCATAACGGAAATAGCGCCGGTTAAAGGATTGTAACTGACCGTGTAAGGCTGCCGCGCGGATTCCGAAGCAGGAACCCATGTAATCGCCCCAAATCCCTGAACACCGCCGGTTCCCATCCCGTACATAGTCATTGCTCCCGCCGGCATGCCAGTGGTTCCGCCCGTCGTCGTTCCTGCTCCGCCTCCGTCAGGTGCAATCATACCCGTGGTCGTGCCCGCGCCGCCTTCATCGGGCATGGCCGATCCGGTCGTTGTTCCCGCTTCCCCGCTCGGCACAGTGGAACCTGTCGTCGTTTGGCCGGCTTGTGCACCCGCTGCAAGCGCGGCCAGTTCGTCGTCTGTCAGTTTCCTCTGAACCGGTACAAGCTCTTCGGATTTCAACTCAATTTCCCCGGCGCTAAAGTAGCTACGCGGGCCTTCAAAGAGCGCGACCGTGCCATCCGTTCGAATCGTGTACTGGTAGGTTTTGCCCTTCAGGTTGAGCCGTCCCGTCCCGGCAGGAACAGAAATTGCGTAACTCTCCGTGAGGCTCATCTCGGCAGTAAGCGTGTTGTAAGCGATAAAGTACAAGCGGCCGTCTCCAAGCGTCACAGCCGCTTTGCCGCTCTTGCGGTCGCTGGTATACGTATTGACTCCGTCGCTAAACTCAAAAACTCCGTCAGGCCGAACGCTGTAAGCATAGCCCGCGGCATCGGGTCCGACCCGGATGGCCAGGCGGCCCGGAATCTGTGTCCCGACGATATGGTCTTCCACCAGAGAAACCGTGCCGGCAACGCGGTCGACCGCCGCGGCATACGTGGAATCCTCAATCTTAACTTTTTGCTGAACGCTGTAGGTCTCCTGAGTCTTGCTGTTTTCAAGCGTCCAGTTTCCGCTTTCAGGATCCTGCACGGCGAAATAATATTGCGCTGTCTGAGCCACTTGAGTCGGGATCTCCATTTGGGGCGTCACCACCACATGGGCCGCGCCGCCCTGATCGGTCACGTCCATCTTGACGTGCGTGCCGAAATAATCCGCATCTTCAGCCGGCTGGTCGTAGTACTTGCGCGACCCGTAATGAATCTCCATCTTGACATAACCGCCCTTGCCGTCCGGCAGCTCCACGTACTCTTTGATGCATTTCTCACCGCAGACTTCGGTCCAGGACTGAAAGCGCTGGCCTTCCGAATAGAACGTATGATCCAGCGTATTTCTCTCATACATGTAGAATACCCGCCCGTCGACAGTGACTGTGTAGGCGTACACATGGGGATATTGGTCGAGCCGCAACGTCGCTTCCGGCAGGTCGATCGTGTATTGGTTCCGGTCGGTGCTGACAATCTGGTAGGAATCGCATTCTTCGGAATTGCAAAGCTGCGCGCTGCCCTGGAATTTGTGGGTACGGTTCTCGACCACCGTGCCATCCTCCAGCATGAATCGGAACAGCGGCCGCTGCATATGGGTTTCCGTATTCAACTGCTTGTCCACCATATCCACGACGTCGTAGTCGATTTCATACGTCTTGCCGGCAAAACTCACCGTGCGCCGCGCCGAGGGCTTTACGATCTCGATCAGTTCAATCGCCTGGCTTTCGATGTGATTTTTTTCATAAACGCGGATTTGACCGGACGCCTGAGGTTCAATCTTGTAGATGACGCCGTCGAGATCCAGCAGGCCTTGCAGGCTTGCGGGATGCGTCACGGCCCCGCGCGTAAACGTCCAGCGGCCGTCGGCCGTTTTCTGGACCACATAGGGACCGTTCAAATCCACGACCTGGCGCACGAGCGTACTGGAAATATCGTCGGCGTTCGCCACCGTCAGCATGCCGCCCTCATGCTCAATCACATGATAGGTTGCGCCCGCCAAAAGGACAGTTTTCGCCGCGTCACTGGTCGCCTCCTGGCCGTTCTCATCCGTGAAGCGATAAAGTCCGCCGCCCAGATTTTCGACGTTGTAAGCATGCGTGCCAAGTACCAGTCCGAGCTGGTTAAAAGAAACCGTATCAATAAAAACCTGCCTCAAATGAATCGCACCGGTCGCGGCATCCACTTGAATGGTGTAATCCTTGCCATCGGCCAGCCGGACCGTGCCGGTTGCCGCGCTTGAGGGGAAAGTCTGATCATCCAGACGGAACTGAAACTCGTCTTCATCGACTCTGCGGGCCAGGTAGCGCGCGCCATTGACCGACAAAATCTGAATATCGGAGGATTCGCGCTCCGACTGCCTGGACTTTAAATGCACCCGGCCGTCCGCAGCGTTAATCGTCAGGTCATAGACTTCCCCGTCATAAACCAGTGCCGCCGTCTCTTTGGGTACCGTCAAAATCACATCTCCGCTGGCGTAGTCGCTGAACGTGATATTGCCCGCGGCGTCCCGCCCGGACGTATAAACCCGTCCGGCAAGTTCAAAAAGCTGCGTCTTTACCCGCGGCTCCTTATGCTCCGTCAGAGAAATTTTTCCGGTGTTCAAGTCTGGCTCGATGTCGTAGAGAAGCCCCTTCACCTCATCGAGCGTGCCCTCATTGAGCCGCTTCCAATAGTCGTCATAAGTCGCACGGACAAGCTCTCCCAGTTTTACTGATTTCCCCGCCGCATCGCTCTTGTAGGTATAAAGACCGTCATAGAAGGTATAAACCCCATCCGTTCCCTTCACCACACCGTAATTTCGTCCGAACACTTCCAGCACCTGATCAAATTGCGGCGCCGCGATCGTACGGGTACTTTCTTCAAGTCTGACCTCACCGGTCTGGACATTTTCAATGACGTCGTACTTTATAAAATTGCCGAGAACAACCGTCTTGGTCACCACATCACTTGTGTAGACGCGCCCGTACTTTGCCACATAAATGGAATACGTCCCGCTCTCATTTTTCCAAACCGTGATCGGCAGCAGCGATTTATTCAGGGGATCAAGAACGTTCCGCTCTGCGGTTTCAGTTTCCGCATAGCCATAGCCTTCGGCCATCATGGCCTGCATATCGGTCGGGCTGCCATAGCTGCCGGATTCGTAGTTCGCTTCGCTTTCGAGCCGGTCAGGGCGCGGACGCGAATCGCGACCGGCAAGCTCCACATCACCCGTGGCCGGATGCTTGGAGATGCGATAGGTGAGACCGTTTAAGACAACCGTTCCCGAATCGGGACTGCTGAGCGTCAACAGATCTTTTTCAAGCCCTTGACGAACCAGGTCATACCATTGAGCCGCCGCCGCTCCGGAAATTCCCGAAGCTTCGAGAATAGCCATGACGTCAACGGCGCTCTGGCGGTGGAATTCAAAAACACCGTCCGGCCGTTCAATCACCTCATAAGTCCCGCCGAGCGTTTCAATATACGAATGATGCCGTCCCTGCGCGTCCGTTGTTCCAGCTGCGGTTCTCAGGCTTGAAAGCAGCTGGTTGGGACGCTGATTGCCGTCCGGTGTATCGAGCGCCAACGTCAGAACCTTGTATTCCGTCGCATGGCTGGTCAGTGCGGGCCGGCCCACCGGAGCCTGGGCCGCCGCCAGGTTGACGACGCCCGTAACCCCGTTAATCGTCACTTGATACTTGAGACCATCGGCAAGCGTCACGCGGCCGGTGGCGGGATCGGCAAAGTATTTGGCGCTGCCCGTTAAAATGGGTTGAAGATCCAGCTGCGTCACCCCGTCGCGCTTATAGGCAAAACTGGCATCCAGCTTGCGGGTGGACTCTTCCATCAGAAAATACTGGCTATACAAAAATACCGGTTGAGCGCCGTCGGATAAAGTTTCGTTCTGGCGCACCAGACGATATTTCTTGCCGCCTAAAAGAATCTTCCCATCCGCATCGCTGGCCAGAATCGTACGGCCGTCCGTCAGATAAAACCGGTCCCCCGCTCCCGGCAGCATTTTATAGTTGATGCCATTCACCGTAAGCAGGGCTTCCATGCGTGGATGCGTGTAAGCGGTTTGACCGGAAATTTTCTGGATATTCACCGCATCCAGCGCCGCGCTCTCGGAAACCGACAGGAACGTCCCCTCTTCAATCAATGTCGCCGCGGTGCTGCGGCCCAGCTCATCGCCGATAATCCGGTAAGTGCGTCCATTTTTGAGCGTAATCCGGCCGGCGCCCGGCTCCATGTAATAAATGTCACTCGTCGCATTCATTTGATTGTCAAGACGGATAAATCCGATGACATTCAAATCGCGGTAAGTCACCTGCCGGATGTCATACAGGACACCCTCAATACTTACGCGGGATTTATCAAAAAGCATCTGGCTGCCGTTCCAAGCCATCATGCGTTCGGTGGCGTAGGCATGCAGCGCAGTCTGAGTGGTTTCTTCAATGAAGAAATACTGGCTATCCGAGGTGCTGTAGGGCGATGGCGTGAAAGTGCTCCAGCCGCTGCCCACGCGTTCTTCCGTATAAACCGGCGTCGCCGTTTGACCATCCGCGCTCATCAGCATTGAATTATAAAACACAGCATTGCCTGCAAGACGGTACGTCTTGCCGTTGATTTGCACGCGCTGCGTCTGCGGATCCAGCGGATACGCCTGACCATCCGCATGCAGCGCATAAAGCCGCGTGCCACGCCATTCCCCGAGATATTCTTTGCCGCCCAGTGTAAAGACCTTCCACTGAGAATTCACCCAGGGATCCGCAGTGACCACGGAAGCGGGGGCGTGGACAAGCAAGAGATGCTGGCCGCCGCCCACTGACGGATCCGGCGCAATAATCCGGTAGGTATTTCCATCTGCAAGCGTCACTGTGTTCAGCGAAGGATCGGAAATATATTCCTGCCCCTGATCATCTTTGAAAATGTAGGTATGCCGGTCTGCGTCTTCCGCCGCTTCCTGGGCCGCATTGGGGCCCGCACCGCCCGGAATTGCCGCAGCTTCACCGCCGGCGCTTTCGAGCTTGCGGCGGAATTGATAGCGGTTTCCGTTGACTTGAATATCTCTCGGAATCGTGTCGGAATCGGCGAACAATAGATCCTCCATCGGGGTAATGTTCACGGTCGTTTCGCCCTCCTCGCCGGGCATCGCACCCCCGATATAAACATTACGTACCGGAGCCATGCGCGTCATGGTGAGCATGCCGGTAGCCGGCTCTGTATCGACACGGTAGCGCACAAAATACGGCAGGTCTGTATTCGGGTTATAGCCCGGATGCTCTTCCGGATTAAAGTCCGGATTATCGGCCAACCGCGCAACCGGGAAAAACACATACTGGACGCCGTCAACGGCCACACTGTCATAGGCGTAGCCATGCGACTCGTCCGTCGACAGGAAATGATAGGTCCCGTTTCCGTTCGGCGTCACCGCGTAGCTGCGGCCCTTGTTGGAATCATCCTGCAGCGTGACCACGCCCTGAATCGATAAGGTTTGGAAAATCTGCGTGCTAATGATCAGCCCCGGCACATCTTCAACCAAAACAACCTGGCGGACGCGCTCTCCCACCTTTTTAGGTGCCGGCTCTTCAATAATCCTGTAGCTTCTTCCCGCAATAAGAATCACAGGGTCTCCCGGCTGGGATTCGTAGCGTTCCCCGCCGCCGGTGACAAGCAAGCCGCCGGCCGGTTTTTGGACCAGTGTGTAAAGCGCGCCGTTGATCCAGGTCAACTGACCGCGAGAGGCTTCGGGAGCCTCCGGTGCAAGGCGCTCGGTCAGCACAATACGGCTCTCGCTGTCGCGGCTAATCCTGTATTCCTTGCCCCAAATTGTCACGCTTTGGCGTGAAGCATCACTCAGGAACTCTCCGGAAGCGGACGTGAACTTGAGCGGCAGGCCGGGAATATCTTGAATCACGTAAGAGGTCAGTCCCAATTGGAGTTTGTTCGGGCCAACCGCCTGGCTGACAAGGGACACGCGTTCAAAACGCTGCAGCCTCTGGCTCGAATCAAAAATCGGCCGATACCCCAACCCGTCCGGCAGTACGACATAATCCTGGCCCGGTTTGATTTGAGCGCGGATATCCGCCGTGGCCTCGCCCAGAATCCCCCGCGCATCGGCCAAAAGCGGTGTCAGGCTGACGGTCTGATAGCTGAATCCATCCGTAAACCCTTCCGGGTAAAAAGTTTCGTAGGCTGCGCGGTAAAGCGCTCCGTTTATTTCAATGACTTGATCTTCCAGCGTACGGTCTTTTTTCTCTTCGACGCGAATTTTTCCGTCCGCATCGCGAAAAACATTGTAAATCACACCGTCAATTTCCACCGTCTCCAGAGCGTCCTCGGCCGCATTCAGGCGCAGCGAGAAACCGCCAAAGGCTTGATCGAAAATCGCACGGTCGGCCGGGTCCACAACACCGTCTTTATTAAAATCGCCGGTTAATTTTTCGACCAGCGTCACAAATCCGGTCGCCTTCTCTACTTTGATCCAGTAGGTGGTTTCGTCAATCCGGATCGTGTCCTCACCAAATGTGTTATGGTATGTCTTCACGCCATCGGAGAAAGTAAAATAAAGCACGGCCGGCGCCTGCGTCGCCTGGACCGGCGTCTCCATTTCCGGCATAGGCGGCATCGGCATACTTTCGTCAGGAGCCTCCGTTTGACGCTCCTGCATGACACGGTTCACCGTTAAAATGCGGCCGTCTAACTCGATAAATTGCTGGGCTGATCCGGAAACCTGCTCCTGTTCCAGTTGAATGCGCTCAAGCCTATACGCCACCGAGGCCACAACGCGAATTTGCTCCCACGGCTGCGCGCCCGGCACAGTGATGGCATTTTCCGTGCGGATTACTTTGTAGGGATTGCCCCGGAGCATCACGACATTCAATCCTCGCTGCGAAACAAACGCTTCTCCCCCGGCAGTTTCAAAACGGATACTGCCGTCGGGATTTTCGCGCACCAGCCATTGTTCGCCGTCAAGTTCGATCACGGAGTCGAATAATGTCACGGAGTTCGCACTCAGTTTGGTCAGGGAAAACTCAAGAGTTTCTTCATTTAGGTCAACGCGGTAGGTGACTCCGCCGATTACAGCAATTCGCTGAGCATTCGTTGTCGCCGCATCGCCGCGCTCGTTGGTCAAGGTCACCGTCTTATCGTCATTCAGAGTCACGTAGAGAATACGCCCCTCCACCTCCACGACCCCGTCGTATTGTTTTTCACTGACGACCGGCTTTTTGCTGACCTCCAGCGTAAAGGCGTTGATCATGCGAATCAGATCGCGGATGGATTGAATATCGCTGGCGTCTTTGAGTCCGTCCGCATTCACGTCTCGGGCCAAACGCAGAGAATCGGAAAGCTGCAGCTTGTCGGAGAAATTCACCACGCCGTCATTGTTCACATCCGCGAGATCACGGGCCTGCTGCGGGTCGCCGATATCAAGCTCCTGGGACCGGATCACTTTGC
>MHFC01000018.1:0-7760 GCA_001804025.1 Omnitrophica bacterium GWA2_52_8
AAATTGGGCAATTTCATGATACCCCCCCTCGAGCACGTAATTATAATAACTGGCATCATAGGTTTCATTAAAAGGCTTGGGGAAAGCCTCCTTAGTTTGTTGCGGATTGGAGGCAACAATCGTAACGCCGCTTTCCTGCGCGAGACGCGAAATTACGCCCAAAAGCAGCGGTGCTTCCTGGGCCGTATACAGTCCGTTTTTGGTTTTACTAATAAATTCGCCGATCTCACCGTTTTCCTCCGTTAAATACGGTCTCTGCTTTTCAAGGTTCTCGATTTTCTGAATCATGCCTTTTCTTTCCATGATCTGGCGCTTATTCAACCCCCGGCCAACCCACGCGGGCCACAAGTAAAAAATAATGAGAAGAAGAGAAACGGACGAAATGATGCCGATTTTGGTCCAGGTTTTCCTGTCCAAACTTTTCAGCATCTCGACGATATCAGAACCCGTCCATTGGGTGACGGGCTTATCGGGTAATTTCATATTATTTTTCTTCCCATGAAAAATCGGCTGAAAATTGCGTCAGCGTCACATTGTCAACAAGCTGCCGCGTCGTCATCAGCGAAAGCTGCGCATCCGGCATTTTCTCTTTCAAACGGTTGATATACCCTTCGAGAAGTTCGATTGAGGGCTGTTCGTCGATCGGCAACGCAAGACCTTTCAGCAGAAATTGGTCATTTTTTCTCTCACGGTCGATGCGAAACTCCGTAATCCATGCGTTGTCGGGCAAAAATTCATTGACCCATCCCAGCACAGGCGTCACGGGCCGGGCATTTAAAAGCATTTTTTCCAAGAACTCCTTTTCGGGCATCAACGTTTTCTCTACATTGTCTTTTAGTTTTGTTAATTCGACATTGGCCGGCTCCATCGCTTTATATTTTTTTTTAAGAGAATTAAGTTGAAAACGCGTCACCCAAAAATCAAAGTAAAAAAAACCGCTGAGCAAGAGGAAGGCGACACCCGCAGCGATAAGAGCTTTGTGCGCCGGCGTGAATTGCGCCGAGCGTTCGATTTTTCTCATTTCTTTCGGCAATAAATTGATCGTGATCATACCGGCCGCAGCGCCCTGCCCAGAATAATGGGGAGCATCCCCTGGTTACTGTTCAGAACTTGCGGCTCGACAGCCTTGCCGATTTTCACGCATCTCAGAAGATCAAATCCTGCAACTGGAAAATCAAAGGACTTCTGTAAAAACTCCGGAATGGCCGGCATGGGCGCAATGTCCCCGCACAAAAACAATTTGGAGATTGCCTGCGCGGATGCATTTTGATCCAGATAATATTCGAATGACATTTTCAAGTCATTGACCAAATTTTCAAGTACCTCCTGAAGTATGGCAGCGACAGCCGGATCACAAGGCACGTCAAACGTTCTGAAGAGTTTTTTTACCTCATCATCGCTGTACCCCATTCCACGTTTGAGTTTCTGGCTCAGGTCTTTTTCGCCAAAAGACAATTCTCGGACAAACCGCAGTTTTTTGGCCTGGGAAATCGCAAGCGTCGAGACCTCGCCGCCCAATTCCAAAACTCCGACTGATTTTTGAAAGTCCTCCGCATGAAATACTTCGAGCGCATTGAGGGCCGCCAGAATATTGACATCAATCAATTCGATTTTGCGGTTCACGCTGAGGATCGGCTTCATAATCGCTTCCACTTCGTCTTTTTTGACCGCCACCAGAAGCAAATTCATACCGACTCCCCCGCCGGCATCCGCCAGATGGTCATCAATCACAACATGGTCCATCACCACATCCTGGGGATTAAAGGGAATATACTTTTCGGCTTCAAACAGAAGCGCACTCGACAGTTCCTCGATGTTCATTTTTGGAAAATGAAGAAACCGGTAAACAACCCCTTGTCCCTTAACCGAGGTGCGGACAAACTCCGCTTGAATGCCGCTTTTTGCGAGAAGTTCATCCGACATACCTTGATCCGATGGACCTTCAATCAAGGAAACAATTTCGGGTTGCGGCTGGACAGCCTTAATGGCAGCGAAAAGCACTCTGCCCGCGATAAAATCACACGAGGCGACAGTCGCGCTTTTTGAGGACTTTTTGCCGAAACTTATCAGCGATGACAGGTTTGCTAATTTTTTTATGATAGGCTTCACGATAATGTCAGTTTGACTATGTTTGGTTAATTATCGAACATTATAGTGATTTTCCTTACCCCAGAGAACAGAAGACTTTAAGATCAAATAAAAAACCCACCCCGGATTGCCCGGAGTGGGTTTTTTGATAATCCCGAGAAGCAGCCGATTAACCTAAAATCGGGGCGCCTCCCGTGCATCCTGTCGCACCTGCCGTCGGATCCACGCCGCCGGCTGTGCTGAAAATAGTGCCCGACTGATCGACACAATACGTATTGGTAGCATCCTGCTGACTTACAGGAGCCATCAAAAGCGTATAGACCGATGACGGAACACCACCGGGTACCGCGTAAGCATTGGCTAATGCAAACCCGTGCTTCGACGGAGTGACCGCGACATCCCATGTCGTATCCAAATACGCCGGAACCCCCGCCGCAGGCGGTGTTACAAGCGTCAGGATCGTATCGGCATAGCTCAGCGGTCTTACCGCAGCCCGATAGCTCTCATTGGCCGAACTAAAGGTGCGTAAATCATATTTAATAGCGCCTTCGTTCGAGTTAATACGAGAGCGGAGCAAATTCGGGATGGCGATTGCAGCCAACAACCCGATAATGGCTACCACAATCATAATTTCAACTAAGGTAAAACCTCTTTCACTTTTACGTTGATGCATGGTAAATCCTCCTGAATTTGAATTATCATCGCAGCTATGATGAGTATACCTGCCCCATATTCATACGGCAAATCCTGACAAAACTAAAACTCATTTTATTCATATCAAACCACACTTATTAAACATTTTAAATAAGAGCTATCTCATTGAAGCGCCTAAAACTGGTGCGCGCGCTTGTATTTTTTAATGGATCTTTGACGCGATCGTGAGAATCGGCAAAAACATCGAAATCACAATGCCGCCGATCACGACGCCTAAGAACGCAATAAGCAGCGGTTCGATCAGCGACGTCAGACCGTCTACAGCCGTATCGACCTCGGTATCATAGAAATCGGCGATTTTGAGCAGCATCGCTTCCAATTCGCCGGTTTCTTCACCTATACCGATCATGCGGACCACCATGGGCGGAAAAACCAAGCTTTTGCCGAGGGGCCCCGACAGGTTCTCGCCCCGTTTTACGGAATCCATGAGACTCAGAATCACCTTTTCCATCCTCAGGTTGCCCGCCGTACGGGAGACAATTTCTAGCGACGCTAAGATCGGAACACCGCTTTTGATCAAAGTCGCCAACGTTCTGGAAAATTTGCTGACCGCGACCTTTGTAATAATCCCGCCAAAAACAGGCATTTTGATAATATATCCGTCCCAGTAAATACGGACAGCAGGCAGTTTTAACAACGCTCGAAAACCAAAAATTGACCCGATGATCATTCCTAAGATTAAAATCCAGTTTTGCGACAAACTATGGCTCAGATCCATTAAAAATCGTGTCGGTGCCGGCAACTCCACGTGAAGCCCCTCGAACATTTGTGCGAACTTCGGAATGACAAAAACAAGCATGCCGTAGGTGATTAAAAAAGCCAGCGAGACAACCGACGCCGGATAAATCATGGCGGACTTCACTTTTTTCTGCAGCGCACTGCTTTTCTCTAAATAGGTCGCAATTCGGTCGAGCATGATATCCAAACTGCCGCTGGTTTCGCCCGCCTTTGACAGATTGATGAATATTTCAGAAAAAACTTTCTTGTGTTTCCGAAGGCTGTCCGAAAAACTTTTACCGCCTTCGATTTCCTGGTGAACATCTCGGAGCACAAGCTTTAACTTTAAACGGTCAACCTGGTCCTCTAAAATATCGATCGCCTGAATCAAAGGGATTCCGGCCGCGACAAGAGTCGCCATTTGGCGGGAAAAAATCACCAAGTCGTCAAGCTTTACCCCGCCCCCTTTGCCGCTGACTTTCGCCTTGCCTGTCTCCCGGCTGAAAATGGCGCCTTTTTTTACCTCTTGGACCTTCACAATAAAATACCCCTGCGTCCGCAAGGAAGTAATCAAAACGCCCACATCATTCGCTTCTTCAAGCCCCGTATGGTCCCTGCCGCCGCGATCTTTAACCCGATATTCAAACCATGCCATAATGTTCTCCTTTATTCATGCGTCGTGACCCGCAACACTTCTTCCATCGTGGTCAAACCCTGCTTAAACAATCCGAAAGCGTTTTCAAACAAACTCTCCATACCTTCTTTAACCCCCTGGGTCATGATGTCATCGCTCGATCTGCGCGCGAGCACCATATCGCGAATTTTTTGGCTGGCCTGGAGAATTTCGATTGTCCCGAGGCGTCCAAAATACCCCGTATGATTGCACTGTGGGCAGCCTTTCCCGTGATATGCGACGACACCTTCGAGGTGCTTGTTCGACAGGTGGCATCGCTCTAAAACTTCCTCAGCAATCTTCACCGGCGACTTGCAGTGCGGGCATACTTTGCGGACCAATCGTTGCGCAGCCACGCAAATGACGGACGATGCGATTAAAAACGGTTCGATCCCCATATCGACCAACCGGGTCATCGCACCGGCGGCATTATTCGTGTGAAGTGTGCTGAAGACCAAGTGCCCCGTCAAAGCCGCTTTAACCGCAATATCGGCTGTTTCCTGGTCTCTTATTTCCCCGACGAGAATAATATCCGGACTTTGGCGCAAAAGAGTCCGTAAACCGCTCGCAAATGTGAGCCCGATCTCGGAATGGACCTGTGTTTGTGTGATCCCCTCGAGCTGGTACTCTACCGGATCTTCGATGGTCATAATATTCCGCTCCGGCGTATTCATCGAATTTAAAATCGTATATAGTGTGGTGGATTTACCGCTGCCGGTCGGACCCGTCACAAGGATCATGCCGTAAGGCTGCTGGATGCATTTCGCAAATATTTGGGTCGGCTTATCGGTAAATCCCAAGTTATTGAGGCCGGATTTCACACCGCTTCTGTCCAAAATACGCAAGACCACTTTTTCACCGTGGTAAATAGGAAGAATCGAGACACGAAAATCGATTTCACGGTTACCGAGCTTGGTGCGGAAACGGCCGTCCTGCGGCAACCGTTTTTCTGTGATATCAAGGTCTGACATAATCTTGATGCGCGTCACAAGAGAATTATAGAGCTCCCGGGAATGGGCATAAGCTTCCTTTGCCACGCCGTCAATGCGATAGCGGACGCGAAAATTGTTTTCATAGGGTTCAAAATGAATGTCTGAGGCACGCATCCGAATCGCCTGCTCCAGAAATATTTTGACCATTTTAATGACGGGCGCATCCTCCCCGCCACGGACTGCTTCCGCGACCAGATCCGACACTTTCTTGTCGTTGCCCCCCTCTGCCGCAATGCCGCCGGGCTGCTCCATATTATCGATAACTTTATCAAGATTGGCGGATTCCCCGTAATAACGGTCGATCGCAGCCTGAATTTTACGTAAAGGGCTTAATGTGTAGCAGACCTGACAGCCTGTGATTTCTTTGATGTTATCCCTCAAGATCAGGTTAAACGGGTCGGCCACCGCTATGGCCATGACATTGCCGATGCGGGAAATTGGGAAACATTGATGTTCCTCAACAAGTTTTTTGGGAATGGCCTTGGTCAACTGCTGCGGAATTCTTAACGCCGGGATATTGACGATAGGGAGATTCATTTCAGTACTGAGAAATTCCGTGACGATCTGATCATTTTTAATATTTTTTTCGACGATCATATGAAAAATCGACTTCTTATCCTTACGGGCGGTTACCACAAGGTCTTTGAGGGACTTTTCGTCCATGATTCCCTTTTGCGCCATTTTGTTCAGGATGTCGTCTTTCGTCTGATGGATCATCATGATGCTTTTTTAATCTCCGTGACATCGTCCTCGGTTGTCGATGAAACTCCCGTGTCTGCGCTCGTCACGCGGAACACCTCTTCGATCGAAGTTTCCCCCGCCAGCGCTTTGGCAAGCGCGGATTGCCGCAAGGTTGTCATTTCAAGCTCCATGGCCCGGCGTTTAATTTCATCGGCAAGCGCATTGTTCGTGATCAAGGAGCGAATCTCGGGTGTGAGTTGCAACAACTCGGTAATGACGGTACGCCCTTTATAACCGGTGTCCCGGCAATTCGTACATTTTTTCGGCTTAAAAAACTGATATTTATTGGCCGGATCGAGATTGAGACTTTTCAGTATGTCAGCCGGCACGTCGTGAGGAAGTTTGCACCGTTCGCACAGCCGCCGGACAAGCCGCTGAGCTGATATCATAATCACGGTGGAAGCAATCAAGAATGGCTCGAGCTTCATATTCACCATGCGCGTAATGGCGCTTGCGGCGTCATTGGTGTGCAGGGTGCTGAGCACAAGATGCCCCGTAAGTGCGGCCTTGACTGCGATATCCAGCGTGTCACGGTCGCGGATTTCACCGATGAGTATGATATCGGGGTCCTGGCGCAAGATTGACCGCAGCGAGGCCGGAAACGTCAGCCCGATGGCTTCTCTGACATGAACCTGGTTGATGCCCGGAAGCTGATATTCGACCGGATCTTCCACGGTTGTAATATTGATTTCCGGAGAGTCCAGATGTTTTAGAATCGAGTAAAGTGTCGTCGTTTTACCGCTGCCGGTAGGCCCGGTGACCAGAATCATACCGTGTGAGCGTTTTGCGGAATTCTTGATGATCTTCTGCTCCCGCTCTGTAAATCCGAGCTTTTCGATTTCATGCGACTGGTTCTGTGTGTCCAGGATACGGATACACACTTTTTCACCGTGCGCCGTGGGCAAAATGGAAACGCGCATATCCACATTCCGTTCACGGATATTAAGCTTAAAACGCCCGTCCTGCGGGATCCGGTGTTCGGCAATGTTGAGCTGGCTGATCACTTTGACGCGGGATACCAGCGCTTCCCCGAGGGTTTTAGGCGGCCTGGCAACTTCTTCCAAAAGCCCGTCGACGCGCGCTCTGACGCGGACATGATTTTCCCAGGGCTCGATAAAAATATCGCTGGCATGCCTCCGGATGGATTCGTGCAGAATCATGTTGATTAACTTGATGATCGGTGTTTCGGTGCTGATTTTCAGCAGGTCGGGCCCTTGGGTTTCTGCCGTCTCCTGCCGTTCTACCTTGATTTCCTTGGCTAAATCATCCAGGCTCACACTGGACTCGGCGCTCAGGCTTTGCTCTTGTCCGGCCGGCATATCGGCATAATATTTTTCAATGCATTTTTTCAGTAAATCCGCCTGGGCCACCACCACTTTGATGCGCATACCGGTCATGGAGCGCAATTCATCGCTCGCCTTAAGGTGCGTCGGATTTGCAAACGCAACCGTCAATGTTTGATCGAGCTTGCTGACCGGTAAAACACAATATTGTTTCGCAATTTTCAGCGGAACTAATTTGATCAGGTCGGTGCCGACAATAAAAGCAGTAGGATTGATCGAATGATACTTGTAATGATGCTTGAAGACGTGCAGAAGTTTGACCGGATCATAAGATTCCGTCTGAAACAAGACATCCAGAAGCGGTCGGTTTTTCCGCTCATGCTCCTCGATGATTTTGTTGAGCACGTCCTGCGTGACAACACCTTCCAGCAAAAGGAGTTCTTTAATATCCTTGCGGGGCGATTGCGATGGCTCCATGATTATCCGGACGCGGTTTTAGGCTGGCTCACCGGAATCTCTTGACCGTAGGCGACTTCCAGCATGTTCATAATC
>MHFC01000018.1:7769-9109 GCA_001804025.1 Omnitrophica bacterium GWA2_52_8
GTTGCGATAAACGCATGGACTTTTTTGCCTAACTTTTGTTCGATCGATGCTAAGGCCACATCATTAAAAGGATCCGCCGTAACGATACAGGCACCGTTGTCGTCCTGATCCACGACAATAAGACAATTTTTTTTGCAAAATTCCTGATCAAAAATTTTGGCAACGGCAAAATCAATCGAATAATTCATCAGCGGCAAGTACGGAATCTGAAGTTGCTTGCTCAATGCGGCAACCAAGGCATCTTCCTGAATTAACCCTTTTTTAATCAGAATTTGGCCGATCAGGCCGCCTTCGATTTTCTGAAATTCAAGAGCTTTATTCAAGTCTTGGCGTGATAACACACCATCCTCGACAAGGATTTCGCCTATCTTTTTAGGGGACTTTTCGCTCATGATAAAAAAAGTATACCCGGCATGTCCTGACATTTCAAATTATCGATTGTTATATATTGCTATATAAAACCCGCGTGAACTTTCCTAAGTCATTGAAAAGATGAAGGTTACAGATACTTACTTAGAGGACATTCGTAACATTTCGGCTGGGCTGACTTGCAATAGGTTTTTCCAAGCATGACGATCTGCGCGTGATAATCATTATAAAGCTTCACAGACCGCGGAAGTGCTGAGACAAAGAGATTTTTCCAAGCACCGTAATCGAGCGATGTACCGGCAGCGTCACTTGTTTCATTCAGCCTGTGCCGCATAAAGATTCGTTTTGTATACGCGTCGATCACAAACTGCGATTTATTGAGGGCATAAAGCAAAATGGAATCTGCGGTTTCCTCACCGATTCCGTGAACCGCCAGTAATTCGCGGCGCAAAACCGCCGCCGGCCTGCGTTTCATTAATTTTATTTGACTGCGGTAGTTGTCGTGAAAATACCGGACAAACGCTTTGAGCCTGCGCGTTTTCACATTAAAAAACCCCGCGGGTTTGATCAATGCGGCGAGCCGCCGCGATGACATGCCCCGCATTTTATCCGGATTCAGAGCATGCTTCTCTTTCAAATTCCGTATGGCCTTTTCAACGTTTGACCAGGCCGTATTTTGAGTCAGAATGGCTCCCACCATGACTTCAAACGGAGTTTCACCGGGCCACCAGTTCTGGTGGCCGAATCTTTTTTTTAAATCAGCGTAGACGCGATACAGCGAAGCGGGTTTAAGCGGCCGCGCTTCGGCAGAATGCCGTTTCATGAAGGACTTCATAGTGCGGCCCCTGGGGCGTCAACCGGCTCTGAAAAAGAACGGCACGGTCAAAGATTTGATGCGGTATATCGGACAATAGAACAGTTTGGATTTTTTTCTGTGCGGCAGCCGAAAGACCGCGGCGAGTCCGCCCAAA
>MHFC01000019.1:0-5216 GCA_001804025.1 Omnitrophica bacterium GWA2_52_8
TCCCGCAAAAGCCTGGAAATCTGGGCCAGCGCTTTCAGATGCGGGCCTGCCGTTTCTTTGGGTGCGACCAAAAGAAAAAATATGTAGACGAGCTCGCCGTCGAGCGCTTCGAAGTTCACGCCCTTGCTGCTAATGCCGAGAACCGCGACCAGCTCGCCGACTCTGTCCGTTTTCCCATGGGGAATGGCGATCCCCTGCCCGATACCCGTGGAACCCAGATTTTCACGCTCGACAAGCGCCTTGACGATGCTTTTTTTGTCGCCGATATCTTTCACTTCCGCAAGCACATCGACAAGCTCTTTCAAAGAGTCGGCCTTTTCCGTCGAACTCATTCCGATCTTAATCCCCTTCTTTGCCAAAAAATCCGTAATTTTCATTTCCTTTTTTTCCCTCCCCCTTGGTGTGACTATCGATTCAAAAAAACTGCGGGCGTGTTTCTTAAACTTCTTCCGACACCTTGACTGTTTTTTCCTTCACGTGATGATTTTTGACTTTTTCGCGGAACTTTTTCAGCTGTTTTTCGACCCGCGTATACGCCTGATCGATGGCCGCAAATATGTTGTCTTTACTTGCGCCGTCCCCGTAGGCCCGGAAGTTCTTGGCCAGAAGCGTGATCTCGGCCTCGTTCAAATACCGCTCTTTTTTCAGCACCACATGAGCTTCAACCAGACGCGGCGCGTATTTCTCAAACTTCCCAAGCTTGTCATGAAGATGCTGCTTCATGCCTTCCGTAACCGTCATGTGCTTCCCCAAAAAACGGATGTCCATAGTGTTTCCTCCCTTATTTCAGAATCGCAATTAAGCGCTTGTCCTTAGGCCAATGTAAATTTTTCGCCGAGATAAAGCTCGCGCGCCTTCGGATCGGACGCCAGAAACGTCGACGTTCCGGAAACTTCCACTTTCCCTTCACACAGGAGATACGACCGGTCTGTGATCGAGAGAGTTTCGCGAACGCTATGGTCGGTCAGGAGGATACTGAGCCCCTGGGCCTTTAGTTTTTGCAAGATCTTTTGGACTTCAAACACGGCGATCGGGTCAACGCCGCTAAAAGGTTCGTCGAGGAGAATCAAGGAGGGGTTGGTCACCAGCGCGCGGGTAATCTCAAGGCGCCGGCGTTCTCCGCCCGAAAGAGTATAAGCTTTATTTTTGGCCAAATAGGCAATATCCAGTTCATTCAGCAGGCGCTTGAGACGGCGGTCTCTTTCCGTCTGCGGGATGTCCAGCGTTTCAAGGATGGCCATGACATTTTCTTCTACGGTCAATTTCCTGAAAATGGACGGCTCTTGCGATAGATATCCGATTCCCAGGCGGGCGCGCTTGTACATCGGAAGACCCGTAATATTTTCTCCCCGGAAAAAGATATCGCCGGCATCGGCGCGGATGGCGCCGACCACCATATAAAAGGTCGTCGTTTTTCCGGCACCATTGGGCCCGAGCAGACCGACAATCTCGCCGCGCGAAATGTGGATACTGACACCGCCGACGACTGTCCGGCCTTTATAAGCCTTATGCAATGCTTTCGTCTCAAGCAAATGCATCAGAAAAGCCCTCCTGCATCGGTGTCGCCGAATTGTTCCTCCTTAAAATACAAGGCTTCGGCGTCCCCACCCAGGATCACCCGGCCTTCATCGGCAAGATAAATTACGTTGTCGCTGAAGGTTTGGTTGCCCTCCGGGCTTTCAATCACGACATTTCCGATCGCGACAATTTTTGAAACCCGGCGGCTGACCCGGTTGTAATAAACATCCATGATGTCGGAATATAATTTCCCGCGAAAATCCTCAGCCACGACATTGTCCTTAAAATGTGCGATATTTTTTTCATAATCGATCACCAGCGGGCCGTCGCAGGTAATGACCGTAGGGCCCTCGGACTTGTTTTCGGGGTCCTGGACCACTACCGTCACATTTTTCTTGAACTTTACTTTTTTAAGTCCCGAGTCCCCGCGCGCCCCGACGCCTTCTATATTGATGTTGTCCTTAATGACTTCCGTCTGGACATTCGTCTCAAGAACCTTTGCCCCCGGATCAATGTCCAGTTCCTCGGTCATCATTCGCGTGCCGTCCTCTGTCGTTGCGACGACATTTTCACGCAGATAGACCTGACTGTTCACCTTGTCGTATTGGCCTTTATCCGCCGTAATCGTCACGGGAGTTTCTTCGGCATAGGCCTTGGCCACAACGTTCATGAGCAGGACATTTTTTGTAAGGATATTAGCGGAATCGCCCTCTATTTCGATTTCTTTTTCGCCGGACGGCGTATATTTTGAAAATGAGAAAGAATAAACTTTATGCCGCGGATCTTCCTGATGTTGCGGAACCCCGGCCTTCGGCTGGCCGCTTTGACGGCGCTCCTGCATCACAACCTGCAGCCGGATGACGCCGGTATAGATCAATATGAAAGCGATAACCAATACGACCGCGCGTTTAATCATGATGTTTTCAACGTTTCCTTTCTTGGCCCTGTTCTGTTTTCATCTTTGGTTTTCCACCGTGAATGCATCCACACCCATTGTTCCGGATATTGCCGGATAATGGACTCCAAACTCCGCATCCAAAGCTCCGTATATTTTTGTATCGCTTCCTGCGCGGTCGTCTCAAGCACAGGCCGGATCACACCCGCCACAAGAAACCGGTAACGCCCGGCAGGCTGCCTGACAAGCGCCGTCACCACAATCGGTGCTCCGGTCTTCAGCGCCAGCTTCACAGGCGCTACTGGAGTGTAGGCTGGATGGCCGAAAAAATCCACAAAAATGCCGGGCAGGCTGTCCACGTCCTGATCCGGAAGCACTCCGATAATTTCATTTCGCTTTAGACAGCTCAAAAGTTCGCGCGCAGAACCGTCGCGGTAAACCATTCTCACATTAACCGATTTGCGGATATTTACGATCCACCGGTTATAGGGCTCATAATAAATCTTTCTCGCAATCACCGTAAGCGGCAGCCCCTTAAGGCAAAGTGCCGCGGCCAAAAGCTCCCAATTCCCGATGTGCCCCGTAACCGCGATGATCCCCTTTCCTTCGCGTTGCAGGGATTCATACCGCGTCATCACGTCCCCGAGGTCGACAAACCGCTCGATTTTTTTCAGATCCCATTTGGGGAGCTGGATCCACTCAACCGCCGCCTGCGCGGCATGGACCATGACCTTACGCCCCAGACTTTCGATTTCTTCCGGAGACTTCGTACTGCCGTAGGCCTGCCGCAGATTGGCCAGAATTTTCTTCCGCTGCCGCGGCACCCTATCATAAGCCAGACTGCCGACGGCTCTTGCAATGGCAAGCGCCCAAACACGCGGCATCAAAAAAACAAAACCCGCACCGGCTCTGGCCAATAAATATAAAAAAAAGCGGTACGGCTTTTTTTTTGCCACTAGACGAAACCCGCCTTCAACAAGTCCTGAATATCCAAAAGACCGACGGCGCGCCCTTTGCGGTCGACAACCGGGAGCTCATCAATTTTTTTCTTTTTCAATAAATGAATGGCTTCCGCCGCCAGCTGATCATCATAAACCGTAAGCGGCTGACGCGTCGCGACTTTACCGACGGTATCTTTTAAAATATCCGTGCCGTTCATTCTTAAATGCCGTCTCAAATCCCCGTCGGTAAAAATGCCGACAAGTTTTCCTTTGCGGTCTACGACCGTACAACTCCCCGCACGGGCCCGGGTAATAGAAAAAAGCGCCTGCCTCACGGACGTATCCGACTCAACTGTCGGATTGGCTTTACCTTTCCGCATCAAATCGCGGACTTTCAGAAGCTGCTTTCCCAAACTTCCACCGGGATGCAGCAGGGCAAAATCTTCGGATTTAAAGCCCTTCTTTTTCAGCAGACTTAAGGCAAGGGCATCTCCCATGGCAAGCGCGGCGGTCGTAGAAGCCGAGGGCGCCAGATTTAAAGGGCAGGCCTCGCGGTCAACCCCGAGATTTAAGACCACCGACGCATACTTCGCAAGCGACGACTTCTGCCGGCTGGTCAGAACGATCAACGGCACACCCAAACGTTTGATGACTGTTACCAAATTAACGATTTCTTCGGTTTCTCCGCTGTGTGAAATGGCAATCACCACATCCTGCTCCGTCACCATTCCCAAGTCCCCGTGAAAAGCTTCGGCGGGATGGACAAACAGGCTCGGCGTCCCGGTCGAAGCAAGGGTTGCCGCTATTTTTCTGGCGATAAATCCCGGCTTGCCCATTCCGGTAACGACAATCCGGCCTTTGGCGTCGGCCATGATTTGAACGGCTTTTTCGAATTCAGGCCCGAGGTTACGCACCATGCGCCGGATCGCGTTGGCTTCGATCGACAAAATCTGTCTGGCTGTCCGAATAACAGTCGACGCGCTCATAACATCACCTTACTTTCACGGACGGCGGCATGCACGCGGTCGAGAAGCTCCAGCAGGGATTTCAGTTTTGTGAGGGGCATCGCGTTCGGTCCATCCGAAAGCGCTTTAGACGGGTCTTCATGAACTTCCATAAACACGGCATCAGCGCCGGCCGCGATCCCGCACTTGGCAAGCGTGGGGATAAACTCGGCCATCCCCCCCGAAGCCGTTCCCTGTCCCCCGGGAAGCTGCACGGAATGCGTGGCATCGAAAATTACGGGATAACCGAAACCGCGCATCACCGGAATCGAACGGAAGTCACTGACAAGATTATTGTATCCGAACGAGGCGCCGCGTTCGGTCAAAAGAATTTTATTGCAGCCCGTTTCTTTCAGTTTGTCGACAATATTACGCGCGTCCCACGGCGACAAGAACTGGCCTTTTTTTACATTGACGGTTTTTCCCGTCTTCCCCGCGGCGAAAATCAAATCCGTCTGGCGGCATAAAAAAGCGGGGATCTGAAGGATGTCCAAAACTTCGGCGCAGGCATCGACTTGAGCCGCTTCATGAACGTCGCTCAGTACCGGAATCCCGAATTCTTTTTTGACCCGGCTGAGAATTTTCAATCCGGCTTCGAGCCCCGGGCCCCGGAAGGATTTCGATGAGGAGCGGTTGGCTTTATCAAAACTGGCTTTAAAGACATACGGAATGCCGAGGTCGCGGCAAATGGCAGAAATTTTTTCCGCATGCCGCAACACGCTTGATTCGCTCTCAATAACGCACGGCCCGCCGATAAAAACAAACCGGCTGGGGTCGCCGAAAACGACTTGAGGATAAACCGTTACTGTTTGAACCATAATCAATATTTCTCCCTAAACACCCGGCTGGACCGCCGGC
>MHFC01000019.1:5258-5552 GCA_001804025.1 Omnitrophica bacterium GWA2_52_8
ACCAGGGGTGGTCTTCCAACTCGATAATCTCGACCAGTTTCCCGCCCGGCGAAAGCCCCGCAATGCGCATGCCGTGTTTCTGAAATTTTTCGCGGTAATGATTATTGAACTCGTAGCGGTGGCGGTGTCTTTCCTGAACGGTTTCGGCCTTATAGGCACGGTAGGCATGCGTGTCCTTTTTTACGGTGCACGGAGACGCTCCCAAACGCATGGTCCCGCCGAGGGAAGCCACCTTTTCCTGTTCTTCAAGAAGGCTGATGACCGGATATTTTGTTTTCTTATTAAACTCGGTCG
>MHFC01000019.1:5650-7683 GCA_001804025.1 Omnitrophica bacterium GWA2_52_8
GCGAATTCGATCGCTTTCAATTTTCCTTCGATGCCCCGCATGCCGAACCCGCCAGGGACAAGAATACCGTCGATTTCTTTGAAATAATCGAAGGCATTTTTTTTGAGCAGCTTTTCGGCATTGATGCGTTTGATTTGCACGGCAATCTCGTTGGCCAAAGCTCCGTGAATCAGGGCTTCGTAGATGGATTTGTAGGCGTCCTGAAGGTCAATGTATTTGCCGACGACCGCGATTTTAACGCTGCCTTTCGGATGCCGGGCCTTTTTGACCACGTCATTTTCCCATCGGTGCAGGCTGCCTGATTTGTATTCGATACGCAAATAGCGGCAGATCACTTCATCCAGTTTCTGCTGCTTAAACATCAGGGGCACCTGGTAAATCGAGTCCACGTCACGGGCTTCGATCACGGCATTTTCTTCGACGTTGCAAAAGAGGGCGATTTTATCTTTAAGCGACTTGTAGAGTTTTTTCTCGGTGCGGCAGATCAGAATGTCGGGCTGAATTCCGATTTCGCGCAGGGTCCCGACGCTGTGCTGCGTCGGTTTGGTCTTGAGCTCCCCCGCCGCGCGGATGAACGGGACAAGCGTCAGATGCACAAATATGGAATTTTCGCGGCCGACTTGATGCCGGAATTGACGCACCGCTTCCAAAAAAGGCAGGGATTCGATGTCGCCGGCCGTCCCTCCGATTTCAGAAATCACGATGTCAAAACGTTTGCTGCGGGAGAGCGCCAAAATCCGCTCTTTAATGGCGTCCGTAATGTGCGGCACCACCTGGACCGTGGCGCCGAGGAAATCACCGCGCCGCTCTTTTGTGATCACTTCATTGTAAATTTGGCCCGTCGTCACGTTATTTAATTTCCCGACGGTAATGTTGGTAAACCGCTCGTAATGACCGAGGTCCAGATCCGTTTCGGCGCCGTCTTCGGTCACGTAGACTTCCCCGTGCTGGTAGGGGTTCATCGTGCCCGGATCAACGTTGATATACGGGTCCAGTTTTTGGATTGTGATTTTAAGCCCTTTGGCTTCGAGGATTTTGCCGATCGAGGCCGAGGCAATCCCCTTTCCCAATGAGGAAACAACACCGCCTGTGATAAAAATATATTTAGGCATTTTAACGATCCTTCGTTCTTCGTTCGGCCCTACGGCCGTCCCTGCCAGATCACTCAGCCCCGATCCGCTCTGCGGCGCGGTTCAAGTCTTCCTGCGTGTCCACGCCGACCGAATCATGCGGCGTTTCGATCACCCGGATCGAATACCCGCGCTCGAGGATCCGAAGCTGTTCGAGCTTTTCAATCTGTTCAAGCCGGCCCGGTTTCATACGGACAAACTTCAATAAAAAATCCCTGCGATAGCCGTAAATGCCGAGATGTTTCAAATACCCCCCGGCCGGCACCTTGCCTCCGGAATCCCTGTCATGCGGAATCGGAGAGCGTGAAAAATAAAGCGCATTGCCGTTCTCTGCGCAAACCACTTTAACCACATTCGGATTTTCATATTCTGCGCCGCCGGACCTTCGGACCGCAAGCGTGAAAACATCCTGAGAGGGGGTACGTTCAAAAGCCGCCACTAAAAGGTCAATGTTTCCGGGCTGAATCAACGGTTCATCGCCCTGAATATTAACAAAAAAATCCGCACCTTCTTTTTCCGCAATTTCAGCAACACGCGAAGTCCCGTTCGGATGGTCCGCGCGCGTCAGAACGGCACGTCCGCCGGCATCCTGGACGCACTTGAGAATCCTCTCGTGATCACAGGCCACAAGGACACCCGACAAGCGCTTTGCCTGCTTTGCGCGTTCGTAAACGTGCACAATCATCGGACGGCCGCCTATCGGCTGCAGGACTTTCTCATGAAGCCGGGTCGACCCCAAACGGGCCGGAATCACGCCGATAGCTTTCATGGCGTTTTAAAAATAGCGTCCTTGAATTCGTCGGGGCTCACCACCGCCGTTCCAAGCTTCCCAACCACAATGCCGGCCGCAACATTAGCAAGCCAGGCACCTTCCTGCAGGCTCGCTCCCGCAGCAATGGCCAA
>MHFC01000019.1:7758-9080 GCA_001804025.1 Omnitrophica bacterium GWA2_52_8
CCATTCTCATAGGCATCAAATGCCTCCTTGCGGTTCGGCGTAATAACCGTCACGCCCTGGTAATAGGAGAAATGTTTGTCTTTCGGATCCACAAGCACAGGTTTACGCAGCCGTTTTGCAAGCGCGGTGATCTCGCGGATCAAAAAAGGCTGGACCATTCCTTTTCCGTAATCCTCGATAATAACAACATCACATTCACGGATCTTGATCCGGATAAACGCCAGGATTTTCTTAAGCCTGTCTTTTGAAATCTCTGACGTTTTCTCACGGTCAAACCGAACCACTTGCTGGGAATGCGCGATAATGCGCGTCTTCAGCGAGGTCGGCCGTTCCGGGTCATAAACGATGCCGCCGGTATCAATCCCCTCCCGGCGCATGATCTTCAAAAGCATCCGGCCCTCAAGATCCCGCCCGACCACACCGCATGGGTACACCATACCTCCCAGCGTCCGGATGTTATTGGCGACATTAAGCGAACCGCCGGTCATAAACGATTCACGCTGCACATGCACAACCGGAACGGGGGCTTCCGGGGAAATCCGGTCCACGCGCCCCCAAATGAATTGATCCAAAATAAAGTCTCCGACAACCAGAATCCGGGCATTGCGGAAACCTTCGATCAAAGTCAGAAAGCGCCTTTTCGTGGGCTTTTGCATGCGGAGAGAACGTTCCGCTGAAACTGAAGGCATGTGGTGTTTTTAACTCATGTAAAATGAAGACGTTACGGTTTACCAGTACGGTAAATCGGGGTATCTTATCACCCTTAGAAACAGGTGTCAATAAGCTAAAATTATTCTAACTTATTGCTATATAAATAGTTAGGATATTCTGCCGCCTTCGGGTCGGTTTCATCCTCAAACCGCTTAAACGGCCTTCGAATCCGTTCTACTGTCGTCTTAAACAAAGTGTATACCCCTGAAACCTCCCCCCAGAAAACGATCGCATACTTCGAGGATCGGGAGACTTTTACGCGCGTCAGGGAATAGCGGGTTTCTTTCTGCCCGTTGAGCCGCGCAAAGCCGGTCGTAAAAGCCAATTCATAACCGGCGTCCTTCGTGGCCCGTATGACGCGCTCGTCAAAATGCCCAAACGGATAGGCAACCGCAAAGACCGGGCGCTGAAACATTTGTTCGAGGCTTTCTTTTGATTCCCTGAGTTCCTTTTCGAGCGCTTCGTCGGGCAATTGCGTCAAAAAAGGATGCGTGGCGCTATGCGCCCCCACTCCAAGCTTCATCGTTTTGTCGAGCTCCAAAGCGGCTTCAACCGACATGCTGCCTTCGATTTTATCCGGCATATGTCCGCTGATAAAGAACGCCGCTGCG
>MHFC01000019.1:9115-9745 GCA_001804025.1 Omnitrophica bacterium GWA2_52_8
CGCGGTAACCAAACCGTTTCAAAAATTTCATCTGATCATCCAAAGCTTCGAGCGTGACGAAATTCTTGGACTCCTTTGCCTGTGCCTCTGTTCCGATAAAGTGATACATCAAAACCGTTACCGTACCCGGAAGCGGAAGAAACGCGAAGGCTGCAGCGAAAAGCAGCGCCATGGTACAAATAAAAATTAAAAATCCCCAGAAAATTTTTTTCATGATACGGCACACTTTCCGATATTTAATATTCCGGATTTTTCTGTCAGGTCCCAAGCAAAGGCCGCCGACGTTTCCTCCAAACTGCGGCAATGGGCATGATAACGGAAACGGGTATAGCATGGACGGCAGGAAGCGTTTGGATTATAGATCGCAAGTGCTGATGAAGAGGAGGGATAAGGTCCGTAAACAACCGGATTTGCCGGCCCATAAACCGCAATGAGCGGCGTTCTCAACGCATGCGCCACATGCACCAGACCTCCGTCATTGCCGACAAAAAAACGCGAGTCCCGGATGACTGCGGCTGTTTCAGGCAGCGTCAATTTTCCCGCAAGATTGACGGCCGCAGGACCGAGTTGGCGCGTAAGCTCATCGGCCAGGTCCGATTCTTTCGAACTGCCGGCCACAATCATTTTATC
>MHFC01000019.1:9757-18073 GCA_001804025.1 Omnitrophica bacterium GWA2_52_8
CTGTGCCAGCCGCTTGACGAACTCCGCCATGACCGGCGCGGGCCAGCGTTTCAACCGCGCATCACGGCCCCAGGACTCCCCCCCTCCCGGCGCAATTGTTATTATTTTCTCGTGCGGCAAAATGCCTTGTCTGCGAAGAATTTGCTGTGCTCTTTCGCGGGCGCCGGGCGGCAAATAAAATTCCATATGACGCACATCGACCGGAATCCCGGCCAGTTCAGCCAGTTCGGCATAATAATCCACCACGTGACGCTGGCAAAAACCGTCCGGCAGGGACAAGCGGTGCGTATGAAAAAATCCGCGGCTCTTATAATCAAATCCGGCCCGTTTCGCAATACCGAGGTATGCCGCCGCCCAAAATCCGTACTCACGGCTCAGTGAATAATCGAGCAAAAGATCATAACGTCTTTTTTTTAATTGCCTTCCCAGTACTATCCATTCTCGAATACGCGTCAAAAAATCCTGCTCATGCATCCTCTCTTTGTCCAGGACCCAGACCACGTCGACATGTGGATTGGCCTCCGCAACTTCGCGGGTCCTTGAGCCCAAGAGCAGATCCACCGATTCAACGGTCGGAACAAGTCTGAGGGCGCGCAAAACAGGCGTCATAAATAAAAAATCGCCGATTCCGAACGGATGAACGACCAAAACACGCCGCAACGATTTCATAGGCGCGATGCTTCCCTTGTCAGGGGTTGTAGAAAGGTACCGGCAGCAACCATGACTTCATCAACAGTAACTTCCCGAAGTGCTTTTACACCGCTCGGCACGCTGGCCATGTCATCGCCCTGGCCGCAAAGCACGCGTGCGTTTTCATAGAGCGGTCTCCAACGTTCCGGCGAAAGACCGGGCTGGTTCCGGACAAAAATCGAGACCGTGTTGACCCCAAGCGCCTGCGCAATATGCACGGGGCCGGAGTCATTTGAAATCAGAAGGCGTGATTTCTTGAGCAACGCCCCGAGCATCGCCAACGAAAGATGACCGCTTAGATCATAAACCCGGGGCAAGCCGCCGGCAGCCTGACGGACATGTTCGCGATCCTGCCGCGAACCAATACCGATGACTGAAACCGGATAAACGGCCGTCATCTTTTCCAGCAATTCGCGGAATTTGCCCAACGGCCACATTTTCGTCAAATCGCTCGCCGCAGGATTGACGGTGACAATCGGGATATTTTGCGGCACATTAAAATGCCGCAGGAGATCTTCGAGCGATCTTTGCGCTTTTTCCGGAACGGGAAAATAGGTTTCCAGTTTTTCGGGACATTCAATGCCAAGGCTTTCAAGCGGCAAAAAATTATATTCAGCCTCGTGTTTCTTCCCTTCTTTTTTGATGTCGGAATAAACACGGGTCAGGGCCCAAGGACTCCGGCGGTCCCATCCAATACGCACGGGAATTCCGGCCAGCCAGCCGGCGAAATGCATGCGGTTGGTCGCATGCAAATGAATCACGACATCATATTTTTTTTTACGCAGGGACCAGGCAAACCGCAAATTTCCAAAAAAACCGCGTTCCGCACCTTTTTTATCATAAAGGATCACTTCATCCAGATACGGGTTCCCTTCCACAATTTCGCGGTTTTCAAGGAAGGTCAGGCAGCCAAGCCGCGCGTGCGGGTATTTTTTTCTTATCACGGGAAAAACCGCCGTCGACAACACCAAATCGCCGATGCGGTCCGCACGCGTAACCAAAATACGCGGTTCTTTTTTAGCGTTCAACGCCATAGAGCAGTTCACGGCAGGTCTCCAAAACATCTTTCGTTTCAAGATCTTCAAAACAGCTTTGCCTCTCAAAACGGCAGGCCGGCTGTCCGCAGGGAGAACAAAAAACAGGCTTCCGTATGACCTTAAAAAACGGCCCCTCATGCCCGTATTTAAGAGCGTCCGTCGGACCAAAGAGGGCCACTACCGGACAGCCCAATTCATAGGCCAGGTGCATGACGGCGCTGTCGTTTGACAAAACCAGAGCCGAACGCCGGATCACCGAGGCCAGTTCACGCAGCTTCATTTTTCCCGCAAGGTTGTAGATCCGCTCCGGATCAGCGCCTGTCAGGGAAGCCGCCATACGGCTTTCTCTTTCGTCTCCGACCAAAAAAATATCGCACGGGGTTTCCTGTAACAGGGCCCCGATAACTTCTTTGTATTTTTTAAGCGGCCAGGTTTTGAGCTCGCTTGCGGCCACGGGTGCGACAACAATCCAATTTTTCGGCGAACGGACACCCTGTCTGTTTAAAACCTCCTGGGCACTGCGCTCATCCGCCGCATCAAAAAAATCAAACCGTAAATCCGCCGGTTCGGAAATCCCCATACAGGCCAGCATTTCCAGATGCCGTGCCCGCATCGAGGTTTGCTTCAAGTGCCTTAACAAGGGGCTTCTTTTTTTTGCGTGTACGAGATAAGGGATCACCGTATGGCGCAAATCCAGCACAAAATCATAATCCCTTTCACGGAGGGCCTGAACTAATTCCCATTTATGCCTGAATGTTTTCTTTTTATCGTAAACCAGCAGCCGGTCAATGATGCGGCTTCCCTGCAAAATACCCTGCGCGCGCGTTCCTGCAACAACCGTCAGCTCGCTGTCGGGAAAAGCGGATTTTAACGAGGCCATGACGGGCGTCGTCATAATCACATCGCCGATATTGCTGAGCGTGATGAGCAGCACTTGTTTCGGCCGTTTTTCACGTAGCTCCGTTTTTTCACCGGCAATACCGGCCGTTTGATTTTTGCGAAAACGCCACCATTCTTTTTTTTCAATTTCCGCCAGTACCGTTTCCGGAAGGAGACGCTCCAGCCAGCCGCCCTCCGGCAGGGCTTTGTCCATCCAAGGGACGCGGCAGCCTTCGGGGACAAAACGCAGAACGGCTATTTGACCGACCCCGCGCGGACCGGTCAATTCCGGGTCCGTCGGGCCAAACAGGGCAAGGACAGGCGCTCCGGCCGCAGATGCGATATGCATCGGACCGGAATCTGCGCTCACAAGAAAGAGCGCTTTTTCAAAAAGAGCCGCCAGTTGACCCAGAGTGGTCGTGCCGGTCCAAAGAATCACCCGCGCCCGCCGCACCTGACGGGAAAAGTCTTCGGCAAGCGGCAAGTCCCCGGGCGCTCCCGTAATAACGACCGGAATCTGCCAGCGATCGTGCAGCAAATCGGCCAATTGCGCGAAATGCCCCGCCGGCCAGCGCTTCGGCTCCCAATTCGCTCCCAAATGAAAACACGCATAGCGGGGCAACTGTTCCGCATCCAAACGGCGGCCGATATCTTCACGGTCTTGCTGGCGAACACAAAGGCGGTATTGGGTTTGATCGCCACGTTCAAAACCGGCGCCGTATAAAAGTTCCGCAAAATAATCGACCTGATGCATCGGGGCGGCAGGTTCGGCAACGGGCTGCGTCAAAAAAAACAAACGCCCGCGGCCGTATCCGATCCGTTCCGGAATCCCCGCACACCAGGCCAAAAATGCCCGCGTCCGCGACCGGTGAAACAAATAAACCTGATCAAAACCTTCCCGCCGCAGAGCCCGCACAAACCGGTATTTCGCAAATAATGAGCGGTGTTCTTTCCGTTCATCAAATAAGAGCGTCCTTGCAACCGAGGGCTGCGTCTCCAAGATTCCCCGACAGCGTTCGGGGCAGGCACAAACAATTTTTGCTTCGGGATATTTCCGCAGGATGATTTCGATTGCCGGAAGCTGGAAGAGAACATCGCCAAGCCAGTTTTTAGTAAAAACGAGGATTTTCATGCCGTCTCAGCCAGATACTTCCGGATTTGCGAGTGCACTTCTTCCACTGAAATCTGCCGCATGCAGGCAAATTTTTCATGATTCGAACAGGTTCCGCGGTAACAGGGTTGGCAAGCCAGACTTCGCGCAACAACATGAATATGTTCCCCGGGCGGCACATGCCGGCGCGGGTCGGTGGGGCCGAAAAGAGCCACGATCCTTACCCCCATGGCCGAAGCCACATGCAGCGGCGCCGTGTCTCCCGTCACCATGACTTTAAGCCGTCCGACAAGGGAGACAAGTTCCTTAGGCGAGGTCTTTCCGATCAAATTGACGGTATGCCCGGCAGGCCATTGAGACAATTCTCCCGCGCAGGCCGCATCTTCAGCCGCTCCGATCAGCACGATTTTGCAGTTCTTTTCAAGCACCAGTTTTCCAGCCAGATTTTTAAAAAATTCAGCCGGCCAGCGCTTCGTTTCCCATTTAGGACTCGATCCGAGCACCAGCCCGATATAGCGGTCATGGCCGTTTTGCGCCGTGCCCAGCCATTGCGCGACGCGGTCTTCCGACTCCGGGTCCGGCCACAACTCAAGGCGTTCATCCACTGAGCGGATACCGAGTTTTGCCAGAATTCGGGCCTGATTTTGCACCGGAGGTTCGGGAGAGTCAAAATGCGGGTCGGGATGGTTCAATAAAAATCCCGTCCGGCCGCGCATAAATCCATAGCGGTCGCCGATACCCGAAAAATAACCCAGCAGGTGCGTCCATTTTGAATTTTGAAAATCAATGGACATGTCAAAACCTTCGCGTCGCAGGCGGCGGCATAGCTTCAGGAAGTATCCCGGATGAGACAAGCGGTCGCGGTCGATCGGGATGACCTCGTCGACGTAGGGGGACACAGACACAAGCGGCGAAAATTTCCGGTCGACGAGAAGCGAAATTCTTGCGTCCGGGAATTTCTTGCGGATCATGCGCAAACTCGGCACGGCAAGGATCACGTCCCCCATGGCCCCTAGTTTCAGAATTAAAATTTTACGGTGATGCTTGACCTCTTCATAAACTTTGACCGTTTGTTCGACCATTTGTTCGAGCGTAAATCGGCTCCGGACTTTCTCGCGTAAATGCTGGGCCAGACGGCGGGCAAGGGCGCGGTTCATCAAGAGATCCTTGATCGCCTTGCCCATGGCTTCAACATCCCCGCAGGGCACCAGAATGCCGTTCTCGCCGTGATCAATCACATCCAGCACGCCGCCGACATGCGTCGACAATACCGGCGTGCCGACCGCGCCGGCCTCAATCAAAACACGGCCAAAGGCTTCGGGCACCAGTGTTGAAAGGACCAGGAGATCCGACTGGGCCAAGAGCTCCGGAATGTCCCGCCTTGTCCCGAGTAGTTTTACGCACGATTCAAGTCCGAGTTGGCGAATCGTCTTCTCAAGAAGCTGTGTGTACTTGTGCTTTCCCTTTCCTTCCGATCCCACGAGCCATACTTCCACGGACTGCACCTCCCGGCGCAAATAATGGATGGCGTGCAAAAATTCAACCTGCCCTTTGATGGGCGACAACCGTCCGATATTGATAATGCGAAAAGGTCCGGCAGAAGGTTTTTGAAGGTCCCGGTAGCGTTCATTTTCTTTTTGGAACTGGGACAAATCCACGCCGCGGTGCACGAGCCGTATTCTTTCGGGCGAAACGTTAAAATGATCGATCATGTGCCGCCCCACGACCCGGCTGATCACAATCACGCGTTTCCCCCAGCCCATCACATGACTAAGCGGATGGGTCGAATAATACCCGTGACAGGTCGTCACAAACGGCACCCCGGTCCGGCGCGTTGCAAGGCAGACAATCCACCCCGGAACACGGCTTCGAGCATGCACAATTTCAACCTGTTCCCGGCGGATGATATCCGCCAGTTTCGAAACCAGTCCGAGGCCGAAAAGGGTTTTCTGATGTATGGGCAGCGTATAATGCGGCACTCCGATCTTTTTCAACTCTGCGACCAGGTCTCCGCCGGAAGAAACCACCACGGATTCGTGGCCGAGACGCTTTAGCGCCCGTACAATATCAATCACACCCCGTTCAACGCCGCCCACCTGCAGGGACGGAAGAACCTGCATAATCTTCATAAAATGGCCTCAACTATAGCGCGCAAATTTTCTTTTTCGCGGCGCAAGAAACTGTCTGACCGGACGGCGCTAAGTTCCCGAATTTTATCTTCTAAATTTTCCGGTGCGGCGATCACAAGCGCCTTCTCGCGCACCAGGCCCTCGGCAAACCGGCCGTGCTTCGCGGGCAATTGTCCCGAGCCGAGTTTGAGGATCAGGACTTTTTTGCCCGTGCTGACCGCCTCGGAAATCATCGAAAGGCTGTCTTCGGTAATCATTAAAATACCGCCCAGCGCAAGCATGCCCGGAGCAACTTCTTTCCGGCCGTCTTCGGCGCCAATCACGGCCATCTGACAATGAGGGTCACGGGCAACGCGCTCGCGCACAAACCGGCAAACCGGTTCCGGCGTACGGCGGGACGTGGTGACCACAAAATCTCCCATCGCAGGCGCCATGCGGCCCAAAACGCTAAAAAATCTTTCGACAGCCGCTAAATCCATTTGATAATTCCGCGTAACGCCACCCAAAAAAACGCTGATTTTAACACGTCCGGGATGACGGAGAGAAGGCTTCAATTTTTCAGCGGCTTCCTGCAGGAGTTCCGGAGCGGTACGGCTCGGGATCAGCTGCGGCCGGAACGATCTTCCGGGAATACCTCCGCGGTCATGCCGGGGAACCACGGCCAGATCGTAATGCAGCAGCGAATAGGGAAAACCGGGACGCATAAGGATGATTGACTTGGCGCAATTTTCGCGCGCCAGGCAGCGGTTCAGAGGCACAAGCGATGCCCCGGCCGAAAGAATAAAGTCCGCGCTGAGCGCCTCAATGCGCTGCTGCGTCTCCGGATGGAAAAAGAATTTAAGCCGGGACAGCCGGCCCTGAATCCAAGGCTCGATAAAAATCCCGAGGCACTGAAATAAAATTTCGCGGAACTTCGAACGGAAACGGACCGTTACGGTTTCCTGCGGAAACTCCAGGCCTTTCCTTCCGTATTGGTGCGTCATTTCCGGAAAAACCGCGGCAAGGGCTTCGCATTGTTTATAGTGTCCCGGTTTTCCGTCTGACAAAATTGCAATTCTTTTGGTCCATGTATATTTCCAACGCTTTGTTTCCCATAACCACTGGCTGGGATAGAGCCGAATATATTTTTCGAGGAGCCCGATATAGTGCCGGGCCGCCGCGGTTACAGCGTCCTGCCCTCCGTCTCCGGAAACGCGGATCGGGTCTTCCGTAAAGATACGGTGTTTCCCGCCTCGTTCCCGCGCAATAAGAACCGGAAAAACAGGCGCTCCGGTGCGCTGCGAGAGCTGAAACACCCCGGTGGGCATGGTCGTTTTACGGCCGAATAACGGAAGGATGACGCCCTCCTGCTTTCCCGCATCCTGATCGCCTAAAACACCGACCGGATTGCCGTCGCGGAGCGCGCGCAAAAGTCCGCGGATTCCCATCCCGCGCTGCACCGCGACGGCACCGTGCTTTTCCCGGAACTCATTGAGCAGCTCATTCAACGCATTGTGCTTCTGCGTCCGGGCCAGCACATGCAACGGTTTTCCGCGCATGCCGGACACAATCTGGGTCAATTCCCAATTTCCGAAATGTCCCGTCAATAAAAGAACGCCCCGGCCTTCCTGGAGCAGGCTTTCATACCGCTGCCAGCTTGCCTCCGTGACCTGAACCTGACGGTTCAGCGTTTCCCGCGTCAACACGGGAATTCTTAAAATCTCGACCGCCATTTGGCCTATGTGGCGGTAGTGAGCCTGAAGAATGGCCCGCCGCTGTTTTTCCGTGACCCCGGGACCCAGGGCCGCTTTCAGATCCGCGTAGGCAATCCGTCGGCGGCGGGAAAAATAAAATGCAAGGCTTCCTGCCGCAGATCCAAGGGCAAGCGATACCACGGGCGGAAACGCACTCATCACCCGGGAAAAAAAGCGGACGGCGCGGACGGCAGCCGGACGGCTATCCCGAAGGGTTTGTTCCGATTGCACCGGTTTGCGGTCATCCATCTTTGCCTTGCGGATTTCGAGGGATTTCATGCGGTTCCGATCAGCGGCCACAGGTCAGAGATGTACAAGACCGGCATAACCGCCGCGTGATAGCCGACACTTTGTGACTGAAACCTTTGCCTCGCGATATTTGATAAAATTTAGGCGCCAAGTTTAATCCCCTTGGCGGCCTTACTTAAACAGTCTGAAAAGCCGCTCAAGCAGTGCTTCCTCGCCTGAAGTAATGCGGAAACGCGTTGCCAAAACAAGCGGATTCAAAGTTTCTGAGATCAGTTTCGGATCTCTGTAATAATCTTTTTCCGTGGTGATAACATCTTCTATGGCCGACGTCTCGCTCACCCTTTGAATTTCGGAAAGGTCGTTCGGAGAATAACGGTGGTGGTCCGTAAATTCAAAATTGCGGACCGGTTTGATATGGTGCTGCATTAACAGCATTTGGAACGACCTCGGAGCGCCAACCGCCGCAAAAGTCACGACTTTCCGGTTGC
>MHFC01000019.1:18127-18914 GCA_001804025.1 Omnitrophica bacterium GWA2_52_8
CCTTCTTCAGATGATGCACCGGCTCACGCAAAATTCCGCGGGGGATCAGTTTCCCGTTCCCGAAAGGATTCAGCGCATTGACCAGGACAATTTCGAGGTCCCGCTCCAGAGCCCAATGCTGGAATCCGTCATCCAATAGGGCAAGGTTCACCGGTTCCTGTTTGGCGATTTTTTGCGCAACTGCAAAACGGTCAACGCCGATTCCGAGCACAGCCTTCGGCACCTGCCGTTTCATTTGCGCGACTTCATCCTGCCCGTAGCCGCGCATCAAAATCATCGGCGTTGACTTCCGGTCGATAATCCGCCGCGCTAAATATTCCACGAACGGGGTCTTGCCCGTTCCTCCCCAGGTCAAATTACCGATGCTGATAACCGGAAAAGGCAGCCGCTTACGGGTGAGAACACCCCGCTCATGAAGCGTCCTGAGCATTTTCGCCCCAAGACCGTAGCCCCAGCTGGCAACTTCTAAAAAAGGTTTGCATGCGGCGGCCGTCCAACTGTGATCCCGGTCTTCCGCTGTTAACCGTATAAAATTTCGAAGCTTCGAAGACATAATTCTTTCCTTTCTGCTTAAGCTCTGACTTGTGCTGATAGTTCGTCATCATCATTTTTGTTCCTGATACGCAATTCTGTAAAAAATCCGGTCACCGGCGTCCGGTATCCGGCAACCCCGTCATACTTTCTTCAACTTCTGCCGGAGCCGGATAAGACTCCCGCCACAACTGCTGCAAATAATCCAAATGCCTCCGGGTCGCCCCCTGCAGCCGCAATACGGCCTGATAAGCGC
>MHFC01000019.1:18934-24790 GCA_001804025.1 Omnitrophica bacterium GWA2_52_8
CATTTCAAAATTATGGACCGTTGGGCCGTGGAGCATGGCCCTTTTAAGCGCCGCCGGTTCAATCGGACTCTGTCCCCCGCGGCGCATAAAACTTCCGCCGACGAAAACAATGTCGGCCACCGCATACAACGATTTCAAAACTCCCAGCTGATTAAGCACAAAAACATCCGCCTGCAGCGAAGTGGGCGCTCCCTGGACCGCATACTTGACATGATAGCCCTGCTTTTGGAAAAAACTGCAGACAGTCTCGGCACGGTGCACGTGCCGCGGCACTAACAACAGCTTCAGATCCGGAAACAGCCTTCGGACTTCGGCAAAGACCTCCGCAATAACCCGCTCGTCGCCTTCGTGCGTACTGCCGCAAACCCAAACGATATCTTCGCGGTTAAATCTCCATTGACTCCGCAGCTTTTGGGCAGCCTCGGGATTCCAGCCTTCCATGCTGACGCCGTCGAACTTCAGATTGCCGGCCTCAAAAACACGCGCCGGCGGGACTCCTGCCGCGGCAAACCGCTTAACGTCCCCGGCCGTCTGTGCCAATACAAAATCCAGCTCCCCAAAAACCGGCTTCATGACTCCGGAAATCAAACCATAACGCGCAGCGGATTTTTTCGACAACCGCCCGTTGATCACGCCCACAGGGACACCTTGCTCTGAGGCCGCGATGATCAGATTGGGCCAAATTTCGGTTTCCGCCAGCAAAATGAGCCGGGGGTTGACCGCTTTTAAAAAGCGCCTCATCACAAAACTGAAATCAAAGGGAAAATACCGGACCGACACCCGTCCGCTTTTGCATTTTTGGGCCATTTCCAGGCCCGTCGGCGTTACCGCCGTGAGAAGCACCGAGACGTCCGGATATTTCTCAAGCAGGTTTTTAAGAAACGGCCGTACGGCCAGCACTTCGCCGACGCTGACCGCATGGATCCAAACCGGACGGCGCTTTTCAAGCGCGCGCTGTTCTTCCGGGGAAAAAAGCGCCGCCCGCTCACGGAAAAGACGGCGGCCCCCTTTTTCTCCCTTCAGCCGCAGCATAAATGAAGGCAGGGAAACAAGCGCAAAGACAAAGAATGCGAGATCAAAGAAGAACGCCGGCATGCCTCTCACAGTTTCAGAATGATGATTTTCGCGATTCATAGACCTCTTTGATGCTGCATAAAAAATTCCCTGCCGCCAAACAACAGACAAAAACACGGGCAAAACAGTCCGTGAACTATCGCTTTTGGCTTGCGTCTTTCATTTAGGCCCGGGGATGAGCGGCGTCGTAGGCTTCCTTTAGACGTTTGGTGGTAATGTGGGTATAGATTTGCGTCGTGGACAAATTTTCATGCCCCAAAAGCTCCTGGACACTTCTTAAATCCGCGCCCCGATCCAGCATATGCGTCGCAAAAGAATGTCTCAGCGTATGCGGAGACACTTCCTTGTTCAAGGCAATGCGTCTCGCATATTTCAAAATCATGCGCCGAACGCTTCTATCCGTAAGCCTTCCACCCGAACGGTTCATAAACAACGGCCTTTTGAGTCCCTCGTAATCTTCTTTCGGGGGACGTTTGTTGATGTAATTTTGGACGGCCTTGACGGCCTTCTCCCCCATCGGCACGATCCGTTCCTTCTTCCCCTTGCCGCGCACCCGTACGAGCGCGCTGAAAAAATCGACATCATCGGTGTTCAGACCCACAAGCTCGCTGACGCGCAGGCCCGAGGTATAAAGCATTTCCAGGATCGCCTTGTCCCGCAGTTCCTCCCACGTATTTTTCGCCGGCGCTTCCAGGAGATTGGTCACTTCCTGGAGGTCCAAAAATTTCGGAAGACGTTTTTCACGTTTCGGTGTTGATACGCTTGAGGCGGGATTACTTTGAAGATGATTTTCGCGTAAATGGTATTTAAAGAAAGAGCGCAGGCAGGCGATTTTTCTCGAAATCGAACTTTTGGAATAGGATTTTCCTTTCAGCGCGGCCAAAAAACCGCGAATGTCCAGGTGCGTGACCTCTTCGATCGTTCTTTTCTGGCTGTTTTGGACAAACTCGCGCAGGTCGATTTGGTAATTCTTGATGGTATGAGGCGAAGCATTTTTTTCGGTCGTCAGATACGTCAGGAATGCGTCGATTGATTTATTCATCGTAGTGAACCCGCTTCACTCCTCTTAACTTTGAGAAACAATCTGCATTTAGTCCGGGTTTTCTTTGTCGGTATCCGGGACTTTTTCGTCTCCGTTTGTTTCTTCATCCTGCTTCGGAAGTTTATTCGAGATATGATTGCAATTCGGATATTTGGAACATCCGAAAAATACGCGCCGCTGTTTGGACATGCGCTTGACAAGTTCACCGCCGCAATTAGGCTCGGGACAGGCCACACCAGTTGGCACAGGCTTCGTATTGCGGCATTCGGGAAATCCTTCACAGGCCAGAAATTTTCCGAACCTCCCCCATTTGATAACCATGGCTTTCCCGCAAAGTTCGCATTTATAGTCGGTCGCAACCGCCTCGCGTCTTATGTTTTTCATCTGTTCACGGGCCGTTTGGACGTTTTCGGAAAAAGGCCCGTAAAAATCCCGCAGGACATGGACCCATTCCATCTCGCCGTCCTCGATCTTGTCCAACTCCTCTTCCATCAGGGCCGTAAACTGAACATCCAAGACCTTCGGAAAATGTTCCACCAAAAGATCGATCACCATTTCACCGAGTTCGGTCGGAACCAGCGCTCCGCCCTTGCGGTTCACATAATCGCGAGTCAGAAGCGTGTAGATTGTCGGCGCATAGGTACTTGGGCGCCCGATGCCCTTTTCCTCGAGGATCTTGACCAGGCTCGCATCGTTGTAACGGCCCGGCGGTTTGGTAAAGTGCTGGTTGCCGAGGAGCTCGTACAGTTTCAACCCCTCGCCTTCGGTCAAATCAGGGAGTTCATTTTGCCGGAAATCCTTGTCGTCCTCTTCCTCACGGACCTCTTTGTCCGTTTCGCCGGACGGCGGGGTCTCGTCGCTTTCCTTTTCCTGGAACAATACCGTAAACCCGGGGAACAAATTGCGCCGCCCGGTCGTGCGGAAATAATATTTCGTACCCGCAAGAATATTGACTCCAATGTGTTCGTCGAGCGCGGGCTTCATCTGCGAAGCGAGAAATTTCTGCCAGATCAGTTCGTAGAGTTTAAACTCATCACCCGACAAAACGGCCTTCAGCGAATCCGGGTCTCTTTTGACCGAGGTCGGCCGCACGGCTTCATGCGCTTCCTGGGCTCCCTTTTTGGATTTATAAACGGGTGGCTTCTCCGGCAAAAACTCCCCGCCGTAGCGGGCCTGAATATAGTCCTTGGCTTCCTGCCTGGCCGAATCGGCGATATTAACCGAATCGGTACGCATATAGGTGATCAACCCGACGCTTCCCTGATCGCCGAGTTCAATCCCTTCATATAAAGACTGCGCAATGCGCATGGTTTTCGCGGCCGGAAATCCGAGCCGGTTATAGGCTTCCTGCTGAAGTTTGCTCGTGGTGTAGGGCGCCTGCGGCCGGCGGAACCGTTCTTTTTTCTCGACCTTCGCGACCTTAAATGACAGCCCCTCGATTTCCTTGCGCAAAGACTCAGCCTGATCACGGGTTTTGATTTCGGCTTTTTCATTGCCGATTTTATCAAGCTTGGAAATAAAAAGTTTGCCGCTATTTTCTCCCCGTTCGGAAGAAAGCCTGGCTTCCAGGCTCCAATATTCCTGTGGCACAAAATTTTTGATCTCGCGCTCGCGCTCCACAATCAGCCGGAGCGCCACAGACTGCACGCGCCCCGCGCTCAATCCCTTGCCCACCTTTTTCCATAAAAGCGGGCTCAGTTCATAACCGACAAGACGGTCAAGAATCCGGCGCGCCTGCTGCGCATTCACGAGATTCATCGCAATTTTACGCGGATGGCGGAAGGCTTCCTGAATGGCTTCTTTTGTGATTTCATTGAAGACAACGCGCTGAATATTCGCGTCCTCGTTGTTTTCGCCGAGAATGTGTGCCAGGTGCCAGCTAATCGCCTCGCCTTCGCGGTCAGGATCAGGCGCCAAAAAGATGCCGGTTTTGTTTTTTGCCTGTTTGCGCAGGTGCTTCACAATCTTGTTGGACTTGCGCATCACGATATAGTGCGGTTTAAATCCCTGCTCGATATCGATCCCCATCTTGCTTTTCGGCAGGTCGCGCACATGCCCCATCGAGGCTTCTACGAGATAATCATTACCGAGGAATTTGTTAATCGTCTTGGCTTTGGCCGGCGATTCGACAATCACGAGATTTTTCGGTCCGCGGCTTTTTGAAGATTTGATTTTGCGTTCGGCGCCGGATTTTGATTTGACTTTTCCGGCCTCCGGACCGTTTTCGGAAACTTCCGGGGATGACACGACCGGCGGTTCGGGATCGCGGCCGCCCGCGACAAAACGCACAATCTCGATCCGGTCTCCTTCGGCAAGGGTGTGCCTGTCCAACTCTGACTTAATCACAACTTCCTTATTATGTTCCACCACAACGGTACCGGGCTTAAACCCGAGACCGAGGAGGAGCTCCGATAAATTCGTCGCCCGGTCAACTTGCCGTTGTTCCCCATTAATTAATAAGTTCATTCTGGTCTCACTTGTCTCTTCTTTATTATTAAGCTCGCTTCATACAAGCCTTTTCTTCGTAGCTCGATTCAGCCACCGATTATCGGGCGCCGGAACAAAAAACCAAACAACCACGGTCTTTTTCAACCTAACCCTCTAACCCATAACAACTTACTAACTACCATGCCCATCCTGTCTAAAAAACGCCCCATTGTAATCAAAATCGCAGGAGTTGTAAACGGAGAGTTTATCGGACGCATCGAAGGCCGGATTAAGCCATTGCGGTAACAGCTACGAGCTCTGGGCCGCAAAAGCGGGGGCAAATAGAAAAGGCTCGCTAATGACCCGCTCTAATTCTCAGTTGCAAATTTTTAGGATATTTCGTCCCAGGGATCGGAGCTCCCGGGGGCACCTTTGGCCGGAGGTTGGGGGTTTTTTTCCGTCGGATGCGGCAGTTTGTAGATCGACTCGAGGTGAACAATCTGTGAATCGCGGATGGCTTCTTTTTCGGCACGCTTGATATAACGCTTCAAAACACCGACACGCATGCCGAATTTTTCGATACAAAGCGTCGTTAAAAGCCGCGTCAGAAGATTGAGATGGATTTCGATGTCTTCGATCCTCTGCTCGGATTCGGAAAGCCGCTCAAGCGCCTTGTCGCGTTCCGCGCGCATACTGTCCATGGCCTTATGCAGTCCGAGGATATCGACCGAAGTGCTCACGCGCTTTTTTTTGGCGTTGCTCAGGACTCTGGACATCTTCTTCTTTTTGGCCATGCGTGAACACCCCAAAATTGGTCATTAACCCGAAGGAGGAAAGCGGCTTGTTCCGTCCGCTTTTAATATCGGGAAATTCCAGCCTCCTCTGCGCTCACCTCAAAGAATAACACCTTTTAACCATGCCCCGCAACGGCTTATCCTGGACATAAAAAAAACCTTCCTATGATTCGTCATCAAAGGAAGGCTTTTGTGAAAAACAAACTGTGTAAGAAATTAAGCACTCACGACCCGGGTTTTTGCCCAGCCGTCAGCAAGCCGCTCACCCTTAGTCAAAAGAGAGACAATTTCAACGATATACCCGATCACAAGCACAAACGGGATGATGAGCAGAATGTTGCGGATAAACGCTTGCCCGAGACTAACCTTGTCCCCTATCAGACTTGTAAGTTTAAGTCCGACCATGGCTCTTCCCGGCGAATAAACCATATCGCGGAAAATAAGCCATGCGATGTTGACCAGAACAAGGATAACGCTGCGGATCATATCATTGATGTTCAGAAGTACGAGCCCGATGAT
>MHFC01000019.1:24804-29240 GCA_001804025.1 Omnitrophica bacterium GWA2_52_8
AAAGTTTAAGCTTTTTACTTAATGACCCATGAAGACTGGATTAATTATGCCTGTTTTCGACGTCAGCTTCAAGTAACTTTAGGGTTAAAATAACTGTAACTAATAATGAGACATGAGGTTATAAGCAAAAAAACAGGCCGGAACCAGGTATTTTTTAATGCTAATTCAGGGGTGATTGATAATTTGGTATGTTCCGTCATGCATGCGCCTGATCCGGCCCGCCATTTCAAGCTCGGTGAGCTGGAGGGCCACCTGATAAGACGGCTGGTTCAGCGCGCGAATCAAATCATCCGCCGGCAAACCGCCGCTCCGGAGATGTTTCAGGATCATCGATTCGTCATTTTTTTGACGAATGTCCGGTTGGCACTTTTGATTCTCTTTTCCGGATGCAGCAATCTCGCAAGGAAATTCCATTTGTCCGGAAAAAGGCGCGAGTCTGCGTCTTATGTTTTCGGCC
Source organism: Omnitrophica bacterium GWA2_52_8 (assembly GCA_001804025.1). Taxonomy (GTDB): domain Bacteria; phylum Omnitrophota; class Omnitrophia; order Omnitrophales; family Aquincolibacteriaceae; genus GWA2-52-8. The sequence continues at coordinate 25,262 of MHFC01000019.1, forward strand.
GGCAGTGCTAACCCTTCAAAAACCTCGTCCGGCGACGTAACCAATGTGGCACCTTCACGGATAAGCCTGTGCGTCCCGGAAGAGGTCAGCTGGTCGACGGACCCGGGCACAGCAAAGACTTCACGCCCCTGATCAATCGCTTCATGCGCAGTGATCAGCGAACCGCTGCGCCAATGCGCTTCCACCACCAGGGTCCCGAGAGACAATCCCGAAATAATCCGGTTCCGTCTCGGAAAATTTTCTCCGCGAGGCGGCGTTCCGAGAGCATATTCGCTGATTAACGCGCCGCGTTCGCAGATGCGTTCCGTCAAATCCTGGTTCTTTTTGGGATAGGACACGTCGAGACCGCATCCGAGAACCGCCAACGTCCGGCCGTAAGAACAGGTCAAAGAGGCTTCATGAGCAGCGCGGTCAATGCCGACGGCAAATCCGGACACAATCGTCATCCCCCGTTCGCTAAGGGCCCGGACAAAGCGCGCAGTTTGCTGCAAACCGTAGAGGCTTGGGTGCCGGGCACCGACAACGGCCAACGCCACATCATCCGCACTCACAAGACTTCCTTTGTAATAAAGCACGAGGGGTGGGTCGACGATTTGCTTCAGCAGCAGCGGATATGCAGGGTCCCACAATGGAAGCAGGTGACAACCTTGCCGGCAAGCTGCATCAATTTCACGTTCCGGATCCCACGTCTTTTCGAGCGCTTGCAGGGCTTCGGCACGGCCCCATAAGTTCTCGGCACGGATGCGTTCGATAATCTCACAGACCGTAAACTGCGGATCAAGGACAGCGGCCGCCGCTTCCGGGCGCCCGCCAAATGACAACCGGTTTAACAAAAGCAAATATTTGAGGTCCTCTGAAGAGTGATTCAAAGCGTCTGTCCGATCTAAAAATATGCCGTTAGAACCAATACTATCTTGACAGCGTCTTGATCGCCGGCTGCCGATGATCAAACTCCTACCGGTAAAACCATGTCCAGAAATAGTTGTCCTGCAAATAGACGACCGACCGGACAAGACAATAACCGATCATAATCCCGGACGTCAGCATAAAAAAACCTTTTTTCATGATACCGCTCCCAAGCTTTTTAGAATTTGGCCGATTTTTGCGGCGGAAACGTTCTCCGCCACCACCACTTTTCCGATTGCGCTCGGCAGGATAAACCGAAGCCGGCCATGCTGCTTCTTTTTATCCCGCATCATGGCATCAAGAATCGATGCCGCCTTAAGTCCGCACCCTTTGATATGGACCGGCAGGCCGTAGCGGACCAGAATATTCACGATCCTTTTCTCCACGCTCGCCGGGCAGATTTTCAGAGCCGCCGCAAGTTTTGCGGCCGCCGCAATCCCGATGCCGACGGCCTCGCCGTGCAAAAAACGCTTATATCCCGTAACCTGCTCAAAACCGTGGGCAAAGGTGTGCCCAAGGTTCAGGATCATGCGTTCTTTTTTTGTTTCAAATTCGTCGCGCGATACAATCCCGGCCTTGATCTTGGCCGACTCGGCAATAACCGACTCGAAAAAAAACGCGTCTTTTTTCGCAAACAATGCCTCCGATTTTTCCAGCATCGAAAAAAGCCGGGGCGAACGGATGATCCCGTATTTGACCACTTCCCCCATCGACGCGCGCAGCTCACGCGGCGGAAGAGATTTCAAAACCCCGGTGTCCGAAATCACCAGGATGGGCGGGTTAAACGCCCCGATTAAATTTTTCCCCTCTTGAAGATTCACGGCCGTTTTTCCGCCGATCGAACTGTCCACTTGTGCCAGCAGCGTCGTCCCGATTTGAACATAGGGCACGCCGCGTAAATAAGTCGCAGCCACAAAGCCGGCCAAATCCCCCACAACACCGCCTCCGAGAGCGACAAGCATGTCCCGCCGCTCAAAACCGCCTTTGAGCAGGCGTTCATACAGATGAAACATTTCCCGCTGAGACTTTGCCGTTTCGCCGTCGGGAAGATGATGTGTTTCACAATCAAACCCGCTCTTTCTCAAAGAAGCAATCAACGGCTGAAGATAGTTCCGTGCAACCGGGGGTTGGGTCACAATCATAACGCGGGACTCGGCGCTTACTTTTTTTATATGGGACCCGGCTTCTCCCAGAAGCCCGTCTCCGATCAAAATCGAATATTTTCCGTTGCGGCTCTGAACCTGTATGGTTTTCATGGTTGTTTGCCCAGCAGAAGCTCCGCTATTTCCTCAGCAACCTGTGCGGCCGACTTAAGGTCCGTGACCACCGAATGATCGCTTGTTTTTTTATAAAGGGGTTTTCTGGCTTCAAGAATCATCCGCAGTTTCTCTTTCGGATTTTCGCTTTTCAGCAGCGGCCGGACCGCCGCGTCCTTGACGCGAGACCACAGACAGTCAAGACTCGTTTCCAGATAAATGACAATTCCCCGGCTTTTCATCCATTTACGGTTTTCGGGATCCAGCACAACCCCTCCGCCGCCCGCAATAACACACGCCGGAGTCTCGGGCAAACCGCGTAAAACACGCCGCTCGATGTTCCGGAAAACCGCTTCGCCCCGCCCTTCAAAAATCCGGGCAATGGTTTCGCCGGCTTCCTTTTCGATCTGCTCGTCCAGATCCACAAACGGCATCCGGAGAAGCCCCGCCAGTTTTTTTCCGGTCACACTCTTACCGGACCCCATCATCCCGATGAGAAACAGGCTACGCGCGGATTTGTTTGAGGTAACCGTCATAATTCCGCCGGATTTCGCGCATGGAATCGCCGCCGAATTTCTCAAGAAACGCATCAGCAATCACGCAGGACACAATGGCGGTGCCGATAATGCTCCCGGCCGGAACCGCGCAAATATCGGAACGCTCAAAATCGGCCTTTTCCGGCTTCCGGGTTTTCATATTCACCGAGGCCAGCGGCTGCCCCAGCGTTGAAATCGGTTTCATGGTTGCGCGGACCACAATATCGCTTCCGTTACTCATCCCGCCTTCAATGCCGCCGCAGCGGTTGGTTTTATGGTAATACCCTTTGGCGCTGTCGTAAAAGATTTCATCATGCGCCTGGGAGCCGAAACGTGACGCCAAGTCTGAACCGGAACCCATTTCAACGGCCTTGACCGATTGCATGCCCATGACTTGATGGGCAATCCGGGCATCAAGCTTGCGCCCGTGGTGCACATGGGACCCGAGTCCTATCGGAACGCCGGAGACCCGTACTTCGTATTTGCCCCCGACGGTATCTTTTTTTTGGCGCGCATCGTCGATGACTTTTTTCATTTCCTGGCTGGTTTTTTCGCAAACACAGCGGACTTCCGAACCGGCGGACCGTGTACGAATTTCATCCACCGTCAGGTCTGTTTCTTTTTCGACTGCGGCACGGCCGATTTGGATCACATGCCCGACCGCGGAAATACCCACTTCTCTCAGAAAAAGCTGGCACAAACCGCCGACTGCAACGCGCATCGCCGTCTCCCGGGCACTAGCGCGCTCCAAAACAGGGCGGATCGGCTCGTCGTATTTTAAGGACCCGGCCAGGTCCGCATGTCCGGGCCTCGGACGCTCAAGGTCCGGCATCTGATCAATCTTAAAATCCTTGTTCGTGAGCAAAAACCCGACCGGCGCTCCCGTGGTCATTCCTTTTACGACGCCGCCGAGAATTTCAACTGTGTCCGACTCGATTTTTTGACGCCCGCCGCGGCCGTATCCCTGCTGACGCTGCTGTAGTTCCTGATGAATAAAATCAAGATCCATTTTAAGGCCGCTCGGCATGCCTTCCAGAATCGCGGCCAAATATTTCCCGTGAGATTCGCCCGTCGTCATGTAATTCAGCATATCAAGCTCCGTAAGTTGGAAAAATCCTGCCGATGATCCTGTTTCCGAACAAGAAAAACACCATCCCGGTAAACGCCAGAAACGGACCGTAGGGAATGGTTTCGGCACGTTTGAAAAACTTTAAAAAAAGCGCAAACGGCAGCGCCGAAACCGGCGCAAACAAATAAATAAAGAAAGCGTTCTGGGGCCCC
>MHFC01000020.1:0-8604 GCA_001804025.1 Omnitrophica bacterium GWA2_52_8
GGCTTTTCCATTTGTACCCCAGGGGTTGTTTTTTGCGCCCTGTTAAAACGCGGGCGCAAAACTTTGGATGCGACACCATGCGTCCAAAGCGGTTTTTCGATTCGCCTAATCGATGAAAACCGGATTAAGAAGCGGTGTCCGGGCCTTCGCGGGAACTCATGCAGAACCTTCTCATGACTGCCGATAATTATACAGCAGTTGTGATGCTGCTACCTGAAAGGGGGTAATGTATGGGGAAATGTCCGATTTGTAAAATTGTGAAACTTCTTGCCGGCATCGGGGCCCTGAATTGGGGTCTGGTGGCGTTGTTCAATGTGAATTTGGTGACCACGCTTTTGGGTGATATGACCACCCCCGCAAAGATTGTTTATATTCTTGTCGGTATTTCGGGGTTGATGACTTTGGTGACGTTTATCAAGCAGTGCCCCTGCGGCTGCACGAAATAAGCAAGACGGCACAGGATTCTGACAGGCCGTTCGCATGCAAAACTCAGTATGCGGACGGCCTTTTTTTGTGTTCGTAAGTGCGGTAGAATAAGGCCTCCAAAGGAGCGTTATGAAAAAGTTGTCCCGGGAACCCGTGACGTTGAAGCGCGAAGTTGCGGCCGTTAAAATTCCCACCGGTGAAAAAATCACGCTGTTTAAAGACACGGACCTTATCATTACCCAGGCCCTCGGCGGCACCTTTACGGTCATGACCCTGCAGGGGACCATGGCCAGCATTTTCGGCCAGGACGCGGACGCTCTCGGGAAAGAAGTTCCGCAAGAAGTCCGGCAGCTCGAAGATGCCGTCAAAGAAAAAAAATCCATCGAAGACATGATGACGGCCCAGCTCAAAACCTGTTTTGATCCTGAAATTCCCTACAACATCGTGGATTTGGGGCTGGTTTATGAACGCAAGATTCTGGATCTGGACGGGGGAAAGAAAAAAATCTATATCCGTATGACGCTCACGGCTCCGGGCTGCGGGATGGGGGACTGGATCAGTCAGGACGTGAAGCAAAAATTGCTCGCGATCCCTGCGGTTGAGGAGGTCCAGGTGGACGTGGTTTGGGACCCGCCCTGGGACCGCGAAAAAATGGCCCCCGCGCTCCGCCGGGAATTTTTATGAGTTCCGGTCATGAACACGGCGCGTGCTGTGAGCATGGGCATGCGCCGGAAAAACACCGCTTGTTTTCCCGCCCGCTGATTCTGACGGTTTCAGCGACGCTGATTTTGACGGCGGTCTCTTATGTATTTGCGCCCCTGGACGCGTTCCGGCACGTTTTCTTCCATTATCTGCACCGTCTCGCGGGGCCGATGGTCCTCGGAATTATTCTCGGCGGCGTTCTGGATTATGCGGTCCCGCAAATTTACATTTCAAAAATTCTGGCGGCGAAAAAAAAGCGGACCATTCTGTATTCCATCGGGCTCGGGTTCTTGATGAGCGTGTGTTCGCACGGCATTCTGGCGCTTTCGATGGAATTGCACAAGAAAGGCGCTTCCGGCCCGGCGGTCATCAGTTTTTTGCTGGCAAGCCCATGGGCCAGTCTTCCGATCACGATTCTGTTGATCGGGTTTTTCGGGCTGAAGGCCCTTTGGATTATTTTCGGGGCGCTGTTGATTGCGCTCACGACGGGATTGATTTTTCTCGCGCTGGACCATTACGGATGGATCGAAAGAAACAGGCATACCCTGGCGGTGGCCGATGATTTTTCGGTTCGGCGGGACATCTTGCGGCGGCTGAAAGGCTACCGGTTCGGCGTCGCGCAGATAATCCGCGATATGCGGGGGATTGTCCGCGGTATCACAGGACTGCTCAACATGGTTTTTTGGTGGGTGCTCTTGGGGATGGTGATCGCCAGTTTTGCGGGGGCGTATGTGCCGCAGGATATTTTTCACCGCTATTTCGGACCGAGTCCCGCAGGCCTTTTGGTCACCCTGCTTGCCGCGACGGTGATCGAAGTTTGTTCGGAGGGTACGGCGCCGCTTGCTTTTGAGCTTTACCGCCAAACGGGGGCTTTTGGAAATGCCTTTGCTTTTTTAATGGGCGGGGTTGTGACCGATTATACGGAAATCGGCCTTATCTGGTACAACCTCGGAAAAAGAACCGCGCTTTGGATGATTGCGGTGACCCTTCCCCAGGTGCTTCTGCTGGGGTGGATCTTAAATAAACTTTTCTAGAAGAATAAAACCAATTCTATAAATACAAAAATACAAGCTGGGTCCCCGATTAAAACATTCGGGAATGGCAAGAATGAAGCTAATGCCCCCTCACCCCAACCCTCTCCCATCGGGAGAGGGGGGTTTTGGAGAAAGAGTTTAGAAGTTCCTTCTCCCGTCGGGAGAAGGTCAGGATGAGGGGGGATAGTTATTTTATATTTATTGTCCTTCCCGCGGATTTTCCGCCAGAGGCGGATCCGTCCTTCGGCGGATTAGTGCCTGCAGCAGGCAGGGAAATCTAGCGCCGCGGCAATCTTGTTTTGATGGTACGCGGTACTGTGCGATTGAAATGAACAACCCATCATTTCAATCCGGACAATGCACTAGGCCTTCCGGTATTTCCCGCTTTCCCGCCGCCGTGTCTAGAAGTTCGCACACCGAAGTTTTTGAATGCTCGCCCCCGAAAACATGCCGCCACACCTCGGGTGTTTCCATGGACAGATACAGCGTGACACGCGGCGCATAACGGCGGATTTTTTCGGCCGCGCGGCGGTAAATTTCGATGCGCCGGGATTTGAGATAACGCATCTTGCCGTCCATGCCTGTGATCCATTCGCCGAGAGGCAGCAAGGACTTCGGAAACCGGTCGAGGATGATGGGCCGCAGGTCTTTTACGAACCGCAGACACCCGAGGCTTATCCAGGCCATGCGGTCTTCGGGGATTTTTCGGAAAAGCAGGTCAAAGACTTGTCCGTATTCTTCTTCCCATCCCGGATAATCGATGATGGGATCGAAGTGAAAACCCACGCGATGGTCGGAGTTTTTAATGACGGCCCCGGCGGCCGTGATCCTATCGGCGATCGACGCGCATTTGTGTTCCTCCTCTTTTTGCACCCGCTCGGAGTTCATCGACCAGGAGACGATGGTTTTGCCGTTTGAAGACAGATCGAAAAGATTTTCCACGCAGCGGCTTTTTGTTTTGAGTTCCAGCACCGCATTGTCTCTTTGCGCGAAAAAAGGGACCAGGATTTCGCTGTGGCCGAGTATGGGGTCGAGCGACAGCGAGTCCGCCAGTTGCCCCGTGCCGACACGGAAAAACTTTTCCGGGTGCCGGTCCAAAAAATCTCCGAGCGAGGCCAGCGTTTCTTCAAGATTGACGTAGACCGTCAGCATCGGATTGGTCAGATACGACTGCAGAATGCAGTAACTGCATTCCATATCACAGCCCTCGGCCAGGTGCAGGGTGTAATAGTCGCAGGAAAGATACTGTTTGCTTTCCGGAAAGGGTTTGAAGGAGCGGCCGCGGTCCTTTGCCAGATACAGGCAGCGTTTGCCTTCGGCAACGGGGTCCGGCCGTGATTTTAGTTCTGCGATCAGCGGACGGACGCTGTCGATGACTTCAAAGGGAACGCCGGCGAGCCGGGAGGTTATTTTTTTTGTCACCGGATAATCGCAGGCGTCTTTTTCGATATAAATTTTTTGAGGGCGGTAGGGTGTCATGAGTGTGCCGGTTCCGTAACGGGAGAATCCGTAACCGGGACCCCCGCTTTGCGGACCAGTTCCGAAAAATCCTCAGCTTCTTTCCAGAGGCCGCGTTTTTTTGCGCCATGAATAAAAATCCGCGCTTTCTTTTCCAGCTCCCGGCGCGCGGCCGTGCTTTGCAACTCGTTCAATACGCCCGAAGCAAGAATTTTGACCAGTGCGCGGATCCGGAACCGGTCCATGGCCGGAAATTCGTGCGAACGCTGGCCTGCGTGACCGCCGTATTTCACCGTATAAGGTTTTTCGATGAGCCCGACCGGATAACGCGCGGCGATCCTCAACCATAGCTCATAATCTTCGCAGGCCGGATAACTTTCGTCAAAGGGTCCGGCTTCATCGAAGACAGACCGGTGCATCATGACGGCCGACGGGCTGATGATGCAAAGCGGCAGGCAGTGCTCAAAAATCCATCCGCCGTATTTGCGGTGTTTTTTCATCGGATTGACGCGGCGGCCGTTGCGGATCCAGATCTCTTCGGTCTGACACACGGGAATGTCCGGGTGGGCTTCAAGGAAAGCGGTCTGTGCCGCCAGTTTCCCTGGCAGCCAGGTATCGTCGGAGTCGAGAAACGCAATCCATTCTCCCGCGCTGTGTTCGATGCCGGAGTTTCTCGCGGCGGCCGGGCCTTTGCGTTTCCGGCTCAAAAGGCGGACCTGGGGGAAATCCTTGTGCAGGATTTCCGGCGTTCCGTCATCGGAGCCGTCATCGACGACTAAAACTTCAAAGGACACCCCTTGTTGATTGAGAACGGATTCCAGGGCCCGGGGAAGCAGACCGGCACGGTTCCAGGCGGGGATGATGACGCTGACTTGAATCATGAGGCCATGATGATAATACAGTCTCAAGATACCGGCAAGAGGGCAATGGTCCCTTGGAAAGCCATTTAAGGGAAAAATGGCGGCAAACCGGCCTATTCCCGGGCCCAAAGCATCCAAGACAGGAGGATGGGACTTGTGTTAAAATAACGCCCTTAATTTCATATCACAGTCCCGTTCCGTGGAAAAGACAGGCCATGACCCAATTCATCCGTTTATCATTAAAAGATTATCTTGATGAGCTTTCCAGCGACAAACCCGTCCCGGGCGGAGGCAGTGTTTCGGCCTATGTGGCCACCCTCGGCATGGGGCTGACCCAAATGGTGGGCCGCGTTACGCTGAACCGGAAAAGAAAAAAAGACCTTCCTCCCGCAGAAATCAAAGAAGATGACAGGCGCCGGGACGTCATCCGCAAGATTATTGACTCCGTTGAAAAAGCCAAGACGGACGCCCTGCAGATCGTCGATCTGGACCCCAAGGTTTATCAGGAGGTCATGGCGGTATGGGCCGACCCCCAAAAACTGGAAACCGCCCTGCAAAATTCCTTCCGGCTGCAGGCCGATTTGTCGCTTCTGATCGCCATGGCGAACGAGTGGAATCGGAACATGGCCGAGCTGGTTTCCGGATCAATTAAAAATGATCTTCTGGTTAGCGCCGCTTTGCTCGAAGGGGCATTCCGCGGGGCTTATCACACGGCCCTCGTCAATGTGAAATACATGAAAGATGAAAAACGGCGGCAGGATGCCGGGCGTGCGATGGCCGAAGTTAAAAACCGTTTCGAAAAAGGAGAAGGCATTGTCCGTGACGCAAGCTCTCGTACTTGAAGGGAAGACGCTCGCCCAAACGATCCGCGATGAGATCAAGGCCGCGGTGAACGGTTTTGTGTCCGAAGGTCTTGAGCGGCCGCGGCTGCTTGCGGTTCAGGTGAGCCGGGACCCCTCGGCGGACTGGTACCTCGACCAGCAGAAGAAATGGGCCGAAAAACTGGGGATTGAGTTTGATGACTTGCTGACTCCCGGCCGTACAAAGATCCAGAGCCAAAAAGAACTTTTAAACCATCTTAACGAATATCGCAGCGGAGGCCGCGGGAAAGCGCACGGGATTTTTCTGGCCCAGCCCCTGCCGCGGGGATTCGACGTGGATGAAGCGCTTCTGGCGCTTGATCCCAAAAAAGACGTGGAGGGGGTCCATCCGGTGAGTCTGGGTTTGATGGTGCTGCGTAAAACCCGGCTGATTCCGCCGACAGCGCATGCCGCTTATCGGCTCATTCAATCCACAGGCATCGCGCTGCGCGGGAAAAAGGCCGTCATTGTCGGTCAGAGTGCGATTGTCGGCAGGCCGCTTAATCTTTTGCTCGGAGAACAGCGCGTCACGACAACGGTGTGTAATACGGGAACAAGCATGAAAGATTTGCAGCAGGCGGTCTCGGAAGCGGACATTGTGGCTGCGTGCGCGGGACAGCCCGGCGTCATCAAAGGGGCGTGGATCAAACCGGGAGCGGTTGTTATTGATGTCGGAACTACGGAAATTGACGGCAAACTTATCGGGGACGTTGAATTTGAAGAAGCATCCAAGCGGGCCGGTTTTATCACGCCGGTCCCCGGGGGGGTCGGCCCTTTGACCGTGACGATGCTGATGGACAATCTGATCCGTGCCTATAAATGGCAGAAAGGAATTTCATAACCCGCTGCCCGGTCCGTGCAATGCTATGCGAATCACACCTGAGGAAATATTAAGTAAAAAAAAGCAGGGCAAAAAAATAACCGCTCTGACGGCCTACGATTATCCGTTTGCAAAAATTCTGGATGCGGCCGGCGTTGACATTATCCTGGTCGGCGACTCTGTCGGCATGGCGCTTTTCGGGCACGTCGACACACTCTCGGTGACGATGGCCGATATGCTGCGGCATACCGAAGCGGTTTCGCGCGCCGTGCAGCATGCCCTCGTGGTGGCCGACATGCCTTACGGGTCCTATGATGATCCGGCCGCGGCCGTCAAGCATGCCCGTATGTTCCTGCAGACGGCCGGCGCGGGCGCAGTCAAGCTTGAAGGCGGCAGCCAACGCGTGCATACGCAGGTCGAAGCGCTGCGCCGCGAGGGGATCGCGGTCATGGGACATGTCGGGATGCTGCCCCAGTCGGTCAAGGAATTAAAGGGGTACCGTGTCCGGGGGCGGGCCACGGAGGAAGCCCGCCAGATTTTGGAAGATGCCGTATTTTTGGACCGGCAGGGTGTTTTTTCGCTTGTCATTGAATGTGTGCCGAAGGACTTGGGCAGCGAGATTACGCGCAGCGTGCAATGTCCGACAATCGGAATCGGCGCCGGCGCCGGCACCGACGGACAGGTGCTCGTGCTTTATGATCTTTTGGGATTGCAGGGGACGGTGAAACCGAAATTTGTGCGGACTTATGCGGATCTGAGCGTGCAGACAAGTGAGGCCGTGAAGCGTTACTGCAGGGATGTTATCGAGGGGCGGTACCCTCTCGATTCCGAAAGTTATTAAAATCCCGATTTAGATAGGGCGGATAAAATGATAAAAATTTTAATTGCCGAAAAAGACATTCATGTTTCCGAACTCATCGAGGCGCGGCTGCGCGCGCGGAATTATGAAACCGTGATCCTGAAAGAGAGCGCTGAGGTTTTACGCCAGCTTGAGCGCGACCGCTTTGATCTGGTTTTGATTTCGAGCGACATGGACCTGATCGACGGTAAGCGTTTGATGGAACATATACGGTTTCAAACCCAGCACTGGCATATTCCCGTCATCCTCATGACCGAAGAAAGCCGGATTTCCGAATTGATTTTAAGTAAAGACCATGGGTATGACGACTTTCTTATCAAGCCGTTTAACGCGCTGGCTTTGCAGTTGAGGATCGCAATGAACATCGCGAAAGTCAAACAGCGCGTGGATGCCAATGCCCTGACGCACCTGCCCGGCAACCATTCCATCGAACGCATCATTCTTGATAAAATCCAGAAACGCGAACCGTTTTCGGTTCTCTATCTCGACATCAATCATTTCAAGTCATTCAATGACCGCTATGGCTTTCAGAAAGGCGACACCGTCCTGCGCCAGACCGCGCGTATTCTTGTGCAAATCCGCATGAAAATGGACCTGGAAAAAGAATGTTTTATCGGGCACATCGGCGGCGACGATTTTATCGCGGTCCTGACCCCGGAAAAGGAAGAGGTTTTTGCCCGCAGTTTTATCGAGGAGTTTGACCGGATCATTCCGACGTACTACAACGAAGATGACCGCAAGCGCGGCTGCATCCGGACCAAAAACCGGCGCGGCAAATTTGAGACGGTACCGCTCATGGCCTGTTCCGTTGCGGCGTGCAGCAGTCTGGACCACGACTATAAAAATCTCGGGGAAATTGCCCAGGACGCGGCCGCGGTCAAAGGCTTTCTCAAATCCCAGCCGGGCAGCCATTATTTGCGCGACCGGCGCGGGTCTCCGATCCAGGACATCGAAAAAGCCCTGGAGGTGCTGAATCCGGAACTTGAAAAAGAAAAGGAACGCGAAAAACGCCGCGGCAAGGCCGAGTTGAAAATTGACCCGCTGGGCCAGACGCTGATCAACGCGGGTTTGATCAGCCAGGAACAGTTGTCGGATGCGCTCAAGCGCCATTTTGAGACCGGGCGGCGGCTGGGACAGGTCTTGATCGACATGCGCGCGGTCAAAAGCGAGGATGTCGGCCGCATGCTGGAAAAAAAATTGAACGTGCGGTATGTGAGCTTAAAACACTTTTCATTTCCGGTGGGCGGCGAACGGCTTTTGCCGGCAAGCATCATTAAGGCGCACCGCATCGTTCCGCTGCAGGTGTCGATGGACCATCTGAAGGTCGGAATGTGCGACCCTTTTGATCTTAAAACACTGGATATGATAGAAAAAATCACAGGTTTGAAACCGGAACCCTATTTGATGCTCGAATCGGAGTTCGAGACTTTTTCGGAAAAATATACCGATGGGGCGGCGGCCAAGGAGAAGGCGGGATGAACCTGTCGCTCGCGGTCCCGGTGTTTTCGGCGGTGTGTTATCTGTTTGCTTTCGGATTTTATGCGCACCGGCTCTATGACGGTGACGAAACTTCGGGACGGCGGGC